>JAAYNC010000198.1:0-13704 GCA_012521055.1 Eubacteriales Family XIII. Incertae Sedis bacterium | reverse complement strand
CCCTGCAATACGGTTCGCTTCACATAGAGGGAGCCATCTTTCCTTGTATGGGTGCGCCAAGATACAAGGCTTATATTACCGCAAATCAGCTCGAGGCAGGTAATTCCTCTCGGGTGTATGCAACATCCCGTGTTAAAGTATGCCGGTTCTCCTTCCCTGGGGAATTTAGCCCGGTGGGTATGTCCGCAGATGATCATGATGTTGTGATCTGTGTTCCAACGGTTGTAATTCTTCTCAACCTTGTGGCGTCTCGTCCTGCTTTTGGAAGGACTTGCCGCATATTTGACCCCCAGGATGTGCAGAAAGCGCCAGACGTATCGAATCATGAAAAAGGAAAAAAACCATAGCTGGTCATTTAATAAATCTCCTTGGTGACCGTGAACCACAAAGATTTCTTGCCCCGTTTCCCTGTGTTTTAAAATAAGGGCTTCGTGAACGTTTATATTCGGAAAGAGATTTTCTTTCGTTTCTGAAAATTCGTCCTCAGCGAAGTGCAAGTTCTTTTCTAGGTATTTACGGCTTTTTAGTTGCAGGTTGTGGTTGCCGTAAAGCATGTAAAGGCGGCCTTCTTTATAAAACTTCTTTAGAATTTCAAATGTAGTTACATGCGCTGTATAGATGTGCTTGAATTTCGGTTGTTCCAGGAGTTCGTCGCCGTCGCCCACCTCCACATAAGTACAGCCGCTCTGATAATAGAAATCGATGGCATGGTCATATATATGGCGGTTTCTTCCGAATTCGTCGGACAGGCTATCGTCGCCCCTGTGCACATCACCGAAAAACACTATTTTGGAATTATCATCAAAAGGTACCGGAAATGCGTTCCGGAACACTTTGTCTAATCTGCTGCTCGTACGCATTTATTCCTCTAATCTTTTGCATCTTTGGTTTTAATAGCTGCTTTAACACTGCTGGCATATTGCAATACCGTCAAATTCTGTTGGTTTGATGTTGCTTTGTTTAAAACATTATATCATAGAAATATCATAGAAGCATTTAGGATTTCCCCCAAAATGACTTTCACGGTCTTGTTAATCTCCGCATAATTAATCTTACCCTTTTCCTCCAATATTAAATAACCGCTTTCATAAGAAGGATACTTTTCTAAAGGTGCAAAATCCGCATCGATGGACTCGAGATCGATGAAACAAGCTCCATGGCGCTTTTCGTAAGGGATGGAAAGTGTCAGCTGCTTTTCGCTTGCTTTATGTATAGCCTGATAGCCTGTTTCAAAGGAATAGTAATCCAAACTCACATTTTTTGTCCTGGCAGTGACAACCAGATTGCCGGATCCGACAGATATCTGTTTGACGTGAATTCTCTTATCCTGCGATGGGATGGTGAAACCTTCGTAAAAGAGAATTCTGTGGAGGTCAAGTTTGTCCAGGATTCTTAAAATTGACGCCAACTGTATCAGATCGTCCCGGTTGTGAAGCAGAACTTTCTCGCGGGCAGAGGTTGAACGAGTTCGCATATATTCCTTATAAAGGTCAACGCTTTCTTCTCCCGATATCTCGTCTTCACGATTAGGAGCGAGTCCTAAAAAGACTTCGATGCTCTTCTGCCTCAGGTCGGGCAAGATCTCTCTCATTTTCGAATGATAATGCAATGCACGGTAGAGGTCGAAGGACTGTGCAGTATCCAGGTCCATGTTCAATCCGTGTTTTCTAGATCGGTGCTTCAAAAAAGGCAGGTCAAACCGGTAGCCGTTGTATGTAATCAATACATCGGAGGCAGCCAGTGCCTTTCCGTAGCTTTGCAATAAAGTCCCCTCTTCATCATATCCGTCTGCGAAATACTGTACTATTTTTATATGTTCTTCTTCAGGAGCCAGCAGTCCGCCGAGGATAACTTTGGCAAAACTTGGATTAAGTCCGGTTGTCTCGATGTCTATGATGCTTATAGCCAGACCTTCAAAATATTCCCGAAATATCTTTGAATCGTAGGGTTCGATTTGTGCAATATTGCTTATGATTTCCATATTGTCTCTTTCCGGATTTACTATATTTCCTAAAATCTCGTGACTGTTTCTAAACGCTTGCTGTTACTATATATTTTAGCACATACCCATGTGGACAAAAACAAAACAAACTGCAGGGGAGCAGTTTGTTTTGTTCAAAAGGGGTATTGGGATTAGAGATTAATGGGGTTATCAGGGGGATAACTCCTACCTAATTATAATAAAGAACATAAAAAAAAGCAACCCCTCGACAAAAAGATGAAGAAAATGTATGCAAAAGGGGAAAAAGAGCAACTCTTGTCATAATTTTTTTAAGGGTTGTGAGCAAATCTTCGGGATTTCGACATATGCTTTACAGTAAAATATGGCAAATAACATAAAACAATGGACAGGTATGTATCGATCAAGGAGGAAACAGGGATGGAGGTCTTAAAGGTATCAGCAAAGTCAAGTCCTAATTCGGTAGCAGGTGCTTTAGCAGGGGTATTGAGAGAAAGAGGGGGTGCGGAAATTCAGGCAATCGGCGCCGGCGCCCTCAATCAAGCCATTAAGGCGGTGGCTATTGCCCGGGGTTTTGTAGCCCCGAGCGGAATGGATCTGGTCTGCGTGCCGGCTTTCACAGATATTCAAATAGAGGGGGAAGAGCGGACGGCAATTAAATTGATCATCGAGCCCAGGTAATTGGTATACATAAAGAGGCAGGGTTTACTGCCCGACAAAAAGGGGCGAAATATGAGGGGAGAGGATGCGCTTGCGCCACCGAGCAGGCACGTCCTTTTTCCCGTTTTTTGAAGGGATTTAAATTTATCTAGCCATGACAGGTATTAAAATTGCCATGAAGAAAGATTGCCAACATGTTATGGTCTATGGTAAAATAGCAAACAATGTTAAAAAATCGACTAAACCAATAGTAAATATGCGTAAAACTGACGAGTTGTTAATAAATAGCTTTCGGAGAAAGGAGACTGTTGTGAAGAAGAAAAATTCCTATTCTGAAATAACTCCTGATATTATTAAACTGACAGAATTGTGTAAATCAAAGAGCATGATCGATCCCGAACTTTACGGGAAATATGATGTAAAACGAGGGCTTCGTGATATCAATGGGAAGGGTGTACTGACAGGGCTTACGGAGATTTCGGAAATCCAATCGTTTATCAGGGAAGGAGATCAACTAATACCTACGGAAGGAAAGCTTTTCTACAGGGGGATAGATGTAGAGCAGATAATCGCCGGCATCATGAAAGAAAAGCGGTTCGGATTTGAAGAGGTGACCTACCTGTTGCTGTTCGGCGAACTTCCGAGTAAAGATGAGCTAGACAAATTTATTGAAATCCTTGCCGGTTATCGAACCCTGCCCACAAACTTCGTTAGGGACGTTATCATGAAGGCCCCTACCCGGGACATGATGAATTCCCTGTGTCGCAGCATTCTCACGCTCTTTGCCTATGATGACAACGCCAACGATATTTCCTTGCCGAACGTTATGCGGCAGTGTCTGCAGCTGATCGCCAATTTCCCCGTGCTTTCGGTATACGGGTATCAGGCCTATAGCCATTACATCTGTGGCAACAGCCTGGTTATCCACCCTCCGAAGCCGGAACTTTCTACGGCGGAAAATATCCTGCACATGCTCCGGCCGAATAGCAAATATACGGAAATGGAGGCCCATATTCTGGATGTGGCACTGATTCTTCACGCAGAACACGGCGGCGGAAACAACTCAACCTTTACAACTCATGTGGTCACTTCCAGCGGATCCGACACATACTCTACCATCGCTGCCGCCCTTAGTTCGCTTAAGGGGCCCAAGCACGGAGGAGCGAACATCAAGGTTATAGAGATGTTTGAGGACATGAAGAAGACGATCCGCGACTGGAGTGATGAAGAGGAAGTAAGAAAATATCTTTCCGATTTACTAAACAAAAAGGCCTTTGACAAGGCAGGTCTGATCTACGGTATGGGACATGCGGTATACTCCCTGTCAGATCCGAGGGCAAACATTCTCAAGTCCTTAGTGGAAGAATTGTCTGTTGAAAAGGGAATGGAAGAAGAATTCCAACTCTATTCGCTGGTTGAGAGACTGGATCCTGAAGTGATTGCCGAAGAACGGAGAATATATAAGGGTGTCAGCGCCAATGTGGATTTTTACAGCGGATTTGTCTATCACATGCTGAATCTGCCTCTGGAACTCTTTACGCCCATTTTCGCCATCGCCAGAATTTCGGGGTGGAGCGCTCACAGGGTGGAAGAGCTGATTAACGGAGGCAAGATCATACGTCCTGCATATGTGAGCGTGGCAAAACGCAGGGATTATGTCCCGCTGTCCGAAAGAAAGCGAAATATGTAAACCCCTTATCGAGACTCAGCAAATATAATTTGATCGTTAGGCGACAGAGTGGGATTTATTGATTGGGAATGATGAACCACGGGTGGTGGGGAGGTTTTTGACCCCAGCTTACCTGAGAGGGTTCGTAGGCAAAAATGTAGTAGATTCCTTTATAGATTACTTTGTCGCCTTTTCTTATGGGACCTCCGCCGTCCCGTTGATTCAACCAAGAATTGAAACTCTCCACAGACATGTTATTATACGGAGGGACTCCTTCCCAACCGGTGATATCCCTGGAAAGACCCGGGTTAATCTGTAAAATGTGTGGATACTGGCGGACGATGTGTATGCTATGGCAGAAGACGCGGGTATCATACCGGGTTTCGTCAACGTTACGGGACCGGACTTTGCAGATGCTTCCGAGACAGGAGAAACAGTGTTACTTTATGCCACTGGGAACCTGGGGTTTTAAGTCGAGCTATGATGGGGCGGTTAGATTTGTTGAAAATATCGACAACAGTGTTACCGGAGCTTATAAAATACACCGGCTCAATGTGACCCGGAACAGTGACGGAGCATTGCAGTGGAATATGGAGCTGTACCTTTATTACTATGGCAGCCCGGAAGATGTGCCGCCTGCGCCTGTAGAGAGTCAGGAGCAAAGCGGCGGGGGCGCATTACCGATAGGATTGTAAAAGAGGATTATGACCATGTCCATGGAAGCAGTGATTATCATTGTCAGACTGATTGCTTACGCGGCTGCAGGGTTAACGGCAGGTTTTTCCGCCGTATATGTAATTAACCACGTACCTGCCAAATGGTTCTGCGATTACGATGAGGAACCTACAGATGAGATGTGGGGCAAAAGGATAAAAGAATATCCATGGAACCTGATTTTTTCCTTTTTCTTTATCGGTGCGTTGTTTTTAATATGGGAAACCGAACTGATTTACCAGGTGGCGGCGGTGCCGGCCCTTTGGCTGTTGCTTCTCATTGGTATTTCCGACAAGAAGTTCATGATCATACCGGATCAGTTTGTAATCGGTATAGCAATTGTATCCATAGGATTTGTACCATATCAATCTAATATACTGTCACCTCTGCTAGGGGCATTGATGGGCGGAGGAAGCTTGCTCACTATCGGTTTAATCGCCAGCAGAATCTTAAAACGAGATGCTATGGGCTTCGGCGATATCAAACTGATGGCTGCTATCGGATTGATGGTCGGTTTGAAGGGAATTCTCATCATAATGATACTCACCCTGTTATCCAGTGGTGGCATTCTGGGCATTATGTGTTTTCTCGGTAAGGTTAAGAGGAATGAGGAGCAGCCGCTGGGACCCTTTATTGCTGCGGCGGCAGCGGGATTTATCCTGTTTCGTCCGTGGTTGTTGATGGCTGCAGATTGGTACGTGGGACTGTACTCGTAAAAAGAAATTGCAAAAGGCATCGGTATAAATACAATTTTGAAATCGAGGTAGACTCAATGAAATATACCACCTTTAAATTAGGCGAAATATTTATTAAAAGCGGAGCTATGACGGAAGAGGCTCTGGATCGTGCTTTAAAAGAACAGAAAGGCAGCGGTAAGCGGATTGGAGAAATTCTCATAGCGGAGGATACATTACCAAAAAAGATCTTATAAAAAAAATGTATATCTCAAGGTTTAGCAGGGTCATGTCTTCACTGACAGGAGCCGGCGTGGAAATTATTCACCACCTCAATGCGCCGTTATCCCATCGTCGATTCCCTCTTGATTTCCATGATCAGCGCAGGAGAGGAGTCGGGGAATCTTCCCGGTGTACTGGATAAGATAGCCGAAGTATACGAAAGGCAGACCGAATCTCAGGTAAAACTTTTTACCACTTTAATTGAGCCGGCTATGATCGTCATCATTGCTATTGTAGTGGGTGTTGTGGTGATATCGGTAGTTGTCCCCATGTTTCAACAGTACAGCCTCATGTTATAAAACCCGTTTTGGAACCCTTTCATTTTTTTATCTATTATGCTATTATCAATTAGTTACGAAATAAATCAGAATATATGGGAAAGAAGGCAATGATTACATCATGAGCATAGTGGGCGATATTATCCAAAAAAGCAGGAAAATTGTGGTCAAGATTGGCAGCCAGACTTTATCGGATGAACACGGTGCGGTCAATCATGAAGCTATGCACAATATCGTTGAACAGCTTCATGCACTGATGGAAAAAGGGAAACAGATCATCATCGTTTCCTCCGGCGCTGGCATTTGCGGCGTGGGCGCCATCAACAAATGGCATCGAAAGGAAGACATGAACTATAAACAAGCGCTTTGCGCCATCGGTCAGGTGGAACTCATGATGGCCTATAAGGAGCTCTTTTGGGAATACGGGATTCATGTCGGACAGATGCTTTTGACCCGTGATGATTTCGGAGATCCGACGAGGAACTTGCATATAAGAAACACATTGTTCACCTTGGTGGACGAAGGAGTTGTTCCCATTATCAATGAAAATGACAGCGTAAGTGTAGATGAAATCAAAATCGGTGACAATGATACCCTCAGCGCTTTGGCAGCCAACCTGTGGGGAGCGGATCTGCTGATAATACTGAGCGATATCGACGGCGTATATAATAAAAATCCAAAGGATAATTCGGACGCAAAGCTTATAGAAGAGGTTCATGATATAGAAAGCCTGAAGAAGGAGATCGATTCAGCCGGCAAGAGCAATTTTGGCACGGGCGGAGTAGTCACCAAGATAACAGCCGCAGAGATGGTTACAAAATACGGGATTCATCTCGTATTGGCAAACGGAACAAAACCGGATATTTTACGCAAAATAGCGGAAGGAACCGAAAAAGCCACCATCTTCTACGGCAAATAACTCTACCGTTAGGAAAGGAAGGATGGCAAAATGAAGTTAGGGTTTATCGGAATAGGAAACATGGGTAATGCCATATTGAAAGGCTATTTAACGGCCAATCCCGGATCGGAGAAAGCTATTTTCGCCTATGACAAGGATCAGGACAGACTCAAATCCGTAAGCGAACAAACGGGGATAAATGCATGTGACAGCGTTCCTTCCGTGGTAGAAAAGAGCGATATAGTGATCCTGGCAATAAAGCCCGATATCTTCGGCCAGGTTCTTAATGAAGTTGCTGCAGCAATGGATTGGGAGAAGAAAATCATCGTTTCCATAGCAGCGGGCATTACTCTGAACTACATTTATGATCAATGCAGGGAGAGGGCAGGAGCGTCCGGCGAAGAGAATTTCCGGTGCAAGGCAGTCCGGGTAATGCCCAATACTTCGGCACTTATCGGAAAAGGAATGAGCGCGCTGACCCGAAATGAATGGATCCTGGATGAAGAAATGGAAAAGGTCCTGAACATTTTCCGCGGAATAGGTAAGGCGGAAGAGGTGGATGAGAAGCTCATGGACTGCGTTGTAGGTGTTTCGGGAAGTTCGCCTGCATACGTATATATGTTTATCGAGGCCCTGGCCGACGGAGCTGTGGCCTTAGGCATGAATCGCAAGCAGGCTTATACATTTGCCGCTCAGGCAGTGGCAGGATCGGCGGAGATGGTGCTGGAAACAGGGCTGCATCCCGGGGAACTGAAGGACAGGGTTTGCTCGCCGGGCGGAACAACGATTGAAGCGGTAGAATCCCTGGAAATGAACGGGTTTAGAAGCGCGGTTATAAACGCTGTGAAAACTGCTGCGGAGAAATCCATGCAGATGACTAAATAGCCGGACTTGACCGGTTGAAGGAGTTATTTTTATGACTTTTGAAGAGAAAACCCTCTCCAGCGAGAGAATATATGAAGGAACCATATTAAATCTGCGTAAAGACAAAGTCCTGGTGGCAGGCGGAAAGACCTCCTATCGTGAGATCGTGGAGCATCGCGGCGGAGTGGCGCTGGCTGCAGTTACTGACGATAAGAAAATGGTTTTGGTGCGCCAGTTTCGCAAGGCGGCGGGAAAAGTAATTCTGGAAGTACCGGCGGGAAAGATCGAAAGCGGCGAAAAGGAAGAACCCCGGCTTACGGCCATTCGCGAGCTGAAGGAGGAGACGGGATACACAGCTTCAAAAATAGAACATATTACGTCCTTCTATTCTTCTGTCGGCTATTCGGAGGAAGTTATTCATCTGTATTGTGCGACGGGCCTTGTACCGGGGGAAACGGAATTCGATGCCCACGAAGCATTGGATATTGTAGAGTATGATATAGCTGAACTGAAACAGATGGTATTGGACGGCAAAATCGAAGACGCCAAGACCATTGCGGCTATCATGATAGTTGCTGTAAAAGAGGGGATATAAAAGATTCGATAAAGCATCCGAAAAGCACCAATGCCGCCATCACTGTTTGAAAAATCATAAAAGAACCGGCTCTATCGGCCAGGTTCTTTTTTAATTGGGACGGCCCGCAGGCAAGAATATCGAAAGCCAGCCTCAGGGATGCGATGGCCGAGCCGAGCAATGCGGGAATAATAAAAAGATTAGGTGAAAACAAGGTGAGAAGCACCAGGAAGACTCCTCTTGCATCGAAGGTGTCCGTTAGCAGCGCAGCAGCAAATCCCAAAGCTGCTCCTTTATAAATCAGCGCCAGCAGAGCCGCCGGGAACCCGATAATCGTCAGACCGCCCAGCATAATTATCAACAGCAGGCCGAGGTTTGCAGCTGACGATGCCAGGAACAGATCGGGCAAGAGATCTCCCATAGGCCCGGATATGGTAAAATGCAAATCAAGAAAACCCTGTATGTTTTCTTTTGCATCATCTGACAACAGGAGTTCGGTAAATGCGCCCATGGCTATCCCGGTCATGAAACAGAACAACACGAGCAGCAGCAGCCGATCGTTGCCGTAAACCAGCAAAGTGATTCTATCGGATGGTTTTCGTTTCATAGGCTCCTCCCTTTATTACTGCGTTAATTCTGTTTTCGGAGGTCTCTCTTTCCCAATGTATGTCCAAGAGCGTAGTATTAGTACTTAAAATACTGTAAGTAATAGACAAAAGGTTATTGTAAACTTAATAGGTGTGGGATATACTAAAGCCATAAAGGGAAAAGGGGTTAAAAAATGAATAGCTATCTCTCGGAATTCACGGAATATCTGGCAGAGAAAAAAGCACTGGCCCGGAATTCCTTGCTAGCCTATGAGAGAGATGTTCGCGGTTTCTATGCTTTCTTGCAGGAAAAGGGGATAACGGATTTCCGTGATGTTACGAAAACGGAAGTTGTCGCATACCTTTTGGCTTTGAAGAACCAGGACAAATCTGCAGCAACCGTAAATCGAAAATTGGCATCACTGCGCGCATTCTTTCAATATTTAGAATCATACAAAGGCTTTGCTCAAGATCCCACCGAAGGCATAAAATCTCCGAAAATCGAACGAAAGAAATTGGAATACCTCACCGTTGAAGAGGTTGAAAAACTATTGGCACAGCCGGATGACTCTGTTAAAGGCCGTAGAGACAGGGCTTTGCTGGAAGTTCTATACGCTTCGGGAATGAGGGTGAGCGAAGTTGCAGCTATCGATCTTCCCAACATCAATCTTCGAATAGGCTTCATTATGACCGGTCAGTTATCCGGAAAACCGCGGATTATTCCTTTAGGCAGGCCGGCCAGGGCAGCTTTGGAAACATACATATATGAAGCCAGACCCGTGTTGCTTCGAAACAGAGAATCGGAAGAGCAGGCATTGTTTGTAAATTATAATGGGGAGCGGCTTACAAGACAGGGGATTTGGAAAATCATCAAGGAAAATGCCAAAGCTGTCAACCTTGAGACGAAAATCACTCCAAAGACCCTTCGAAATTCCTTTGCGGTACATATGATACAGAACGGGGCAGACCTGAAGACTCTTCAAGAGCTGCTGGGGCATGAGGATTTAACCGCAACTCAAGTGTACTTGAGCTTTTCTAAAAACCGGATAAAGGATGTCTATGACAATACCCATCCCAGAGCATAAAAAATGCTTGATTCTGTATCATGTTTATGTTACAATCACCGATGTATTACGGACGGTCCTCTGGATAAAGCTTAAACAAAGGCTTTAAGCGCTTGGATACCATGAACGTCTATGAGGGGAGGAGGAACCAAGATGGACGTGATGAAGGCCATTGAGCAGGACTATCTCAAGACAGACCTGCCCAAGTTCAACGTCGGCGACACAGTAAGGGTCCATATAAAGATCAAAGAAGGTTCTCGCGAGAGAATTCAGGTCTTTGAAGGCTTCGTACTCAAGAAGCAGAGCGGCGGACTCAGTGAAACTTTCACTGTTAGAAGAATAGCATCCGGCGTCGGCGTAGAAAAGACTTTCCCGCTTCATTCGCCCAGGATTGACAAGATTGAAGTGGTCAGACAGGGCGATGTAAGAAGAGCTAAGCTGAACTACATGAGGGAAAGAACCGGTAAAGCAGCTAAGATTAAAAGCAAAGAAGGGAACTAATAAAAGGAAGGGGCCGATACGGCCCCTTTTTTTAAATACACCGAGGAAGAAATGATGCAAAACATAAATTGGTATCCCGGACACATGAAGAAGACCCGGGAATTGATACAGCAAAACTTAAAATTGGTGGATGCGGTAATAGAGGTTCTTGATGCAAGAATTCCTGTTTCGAGCAAAAATCCCATTATAGACGAATTGGTACGGGGGAAACCAAGAATTATCGCATTCAACAAGAGCGATCTGGCTGACGAGAAAGCTGTGGATGCCTGGATCGATCATTTCCGTGAGCAGGGAATTCCCGCAATAGCCATAAATGCCAATACAGGTGCGGGAGTCCCTGAGCTGCTGAAACTTCTGGAAGACATTAAGGAAAAGCGAAATCAGGACAGGCGCCGTCATAAACCTCTGCGCCTCATGATAGTAGGGGTCCCCAATGTAGGGAAGTCATCTCTGATCAACAGGCTTACGGGACGCAAGAGCGCCCAAATCGGCAATCGCCCTGGAGTCACCAGAGGGAAGCAATGGCTTACCATGGAAAACGGCATGCAGCTCTTAGATACTCCCGGAATACTCTGGCCGAAATTTGAGGATCCAACAACCGGCCGTAATTTGGCATTTTGCGGAGCCATAAAAGATGAAATTTTAGATGTGGCAAATCTTGCACTCGAGTTGATCGATGCCCTTTCTGTCAATTATGAGGATCTGCTTATGATAAGATATAAAATTGAAGGGTTAGGGGAGACGCCTGTGGAAACAATGGAGGCCATCGCTCAAAAACGAGGATTTATCCTGCCGGGAAAACGCATCGACTATGAGCGAACAGGCCGCACTATACTGGATGAGTTTAGAAAAGGACTAATCGGAAAAATCACCCTGGAGCATCTTGCTTAGCGGAGACGATTTCAGATAAAAAACAACGCCCGCATAAATAGAATCTATTCGAAGAAAGGTAGTCCCAATGAAAAAAGAAGATCGCCTGCTGCTTCTTAAAGAAAAGCTGGTCAGGATGAAGCAGCACGAGAACGCCCTCTATAAGAAGGGCATTCAGTACATAGCAGGAGTGGATGAAGCAGGCAGAGGTCCTCTCGCGGGGCCGGTGGTCGCCGCCGCCGTGGTTTTGCCGAAAGACTTCAATATATTGGGAGTAGACGACTCAAAGAAATTGTCGCCGAAAAAGCGGGAAGAGCTTTTCGAGCAGATTAAAACGGCAGCCGTTGCTTACGGTATCGGCTGCATCGATAACGAAACCATAGATCGAATCAATATCCTGGAAGCCACTAAATTGGCCATGAAAGATGCACTGAGACAGTTAGAAGCCAATTTGCGGGAAATCCTGGGAGACGGATGGAAAAAGCGCACGGGAAACGATGGCAGGGAGAAACCCTGTTGCATCCAGCATGTCCTTATCGACGGCCTTGCTCTTCCGGACGTACCTATTCCACAGACTGCCATCATACACGGAGACGGAATCAGCATATCCATCGCCGCTGCTTCCATACTGGCCAAAGTGACCCGGGATCAAATTATGATGGAAAACCATAAGATTTATCCCGGATATGCTTTTGATTGTAACAAAGGCTATGGGACGAAAGCCCATTATGAGGGAATTAAATTACATGGACTCTGTCCCATTCACCGCAAGACATTTTTAATGAATATGAACAGACCGTAATCGATTTTTTAGGAACCGAATACTTCCTTTTCTACGGAACGAATAGAAGTTTCCAATAATTCTGTAAGAAGATTTATTTCTTTTTCTGCTATAATAAGCGGAGGACTTATTAAAACGGAATCGCCGTATTTGCCGTCAATAAAACCGGAGCTGGGGTATACGATAAGCCCACTTGAAAAGCAAGCTTTTACCACCCTTTCTGTGATATTGTCTTTCGGATAAAAAAAGTTTCTCCCGGATTTATCCTTGGAAAATTCAACGCCCCAGAGCAATCCTTTTCCCCGGATGTCGCAAACCATTCGGCAACGTTCCATCATTTCTTTCAACGCTTTTTCCAAAATTAAACCCTTATATTCAACTTTTTTAACTATGTCGTTCTTTTTCATATATTTCAAAACTGCCAGAGCGTTGGCTGCGGCTAAGGGGTTGCCGCTAAACGTGTGGCCGGTAGAGAAATTTACACCGCTTCTCGCCATTTCTTCATAAATGTGCTGCCGGACAACAATGCCAGACAAGGGAACATAGCCGCTGCTAATGCCCTTTCCGAAAACGATGATATCAGGTTGAAGATTCCAATGTTCTGCGGCAAAATACTTTCCGGTTCTCCCAAATCCGGTAATCACCTCGTCTAAGATCAATAGTATGTCATTGTTTCGGCAGATTTCCTGAATACGTTCAAAATAGCCGTCCGGAGGGGTAATGCCCGCACCTGAGGCCCCGGTAACCGGCTCACATATTACGGCGGAAATGTTTTCGCTGCCGAATCTGTTAATCATTTTTTGCAGGTAATTCGCGCAGAAAAGATTGCAATCACTCGGTTCTTTTTCGTAGGGGCAAAGGCGGCAGAACGGAAGTTCCAGTACGGGGTAATCACTGAGGTAGGGGGCATATTCTTTCCGCCTTGCCGCATTTCCTGACATGGACAGAGATCCCATAGTGCTGCCGTGGTAACTGCTCCATCTGGAAATAATCCGTCGCTTCATAGGGCGATTTTTTGCCACCCAGTAAGAGTAGGCCATTTTCATTGCCAGTTCTGTCGCTTCAGAACCGCTGTTTGCCAGGCTTACGTACATCAGATCTCCCGGCGTCAGTGACGCAATTTCCTTGCAGAGTTCTTCCAGGGGTTGATTGGTAAACTGGCTGCGATATGAAAAAGTCAGCAGATCAAGCTGCTCTTTTATCGCTTGCGTTATCTCAGGATTGTTGTGGCCCAGGTTCACTGTCATGGCGCCGGAACTGCCGTCCAGGTACTTTTTTCCCTTATCATCATAAATGTATATGCCATTGCCTCTATATGCCAAGGAGGG
>JAAYNC010000128.1:0-11758 GCA_012521055.1 Eubacteriales Family XIII. Incertae Sedis bacterium | reverse complement strand
CGCTTATCCCATAAGAGGCAAGTTTCTCCTTGATGATCCATACCTATGCAGTAGATATCTTTAGGATCCGCGTGTGCCTGGAGCAAAGCCAAACGCACAGCTTCGAGACAGGATTCATATATATCGACAGGATCATGCTCCACCCAACCGGGCTGCGGGAAAATCTGGCGATGTTCCTTTTGTCCTCGCCCGACTACTTGCCACTGTTCATTCAAGAGCAAGGCTGTTGTCACCGTAGTACCTTGATCAATTCCTAAATAAAGCTTTCCCATAGACCTACCCTCAGTTCTATGAATTGCTTTTGTGGCTTCATGCCATATCATGCCATTCATGCACATATAGAATACACTTAATGGGCTCCTTTGTTGGTTTAGGACTCGCTGGTACAGGCCTTTTTACCTTCATTTGGTCTGTATTCTTTTATAATGTGAGACCCTTTGATTGGGATTGGGCACCCTATTTTTTGACGGTGCCGCAATCTTGATACTTGAATACTAGCATAAAAGCTAATATGTTGTCAATTTGTCGGCATAAAATAGTCTTTTTTTCTTGTGGATTATTCATGTTTTTGTGCATAATTTGGTCAATAATATTATGTTATTGACCAAATGTAGTCAGCACTATTGCATAATTGTTTTTTTGGTATATAATGTATTTAGTTGGAAATGGTCAATAGTATAACCTGCAGGAAAGGAAAACATTTATGAAATCTGCAAGACAAAAAAAGATTATTGATTTATTGATGAGAGATGGGTTTGTAAAAACCTCGGAATTGCAATCGTCTCTAGGGGTATCTATCGAAACGATACGACGAGATTTTAATCAACTTGAAAAAGAAGGAATTTTGATCAAGACGTATGGCGGAGCCACCCTGGCCGTCCAACAGCAGGTATATGTGAAGCCGGACCGGGATACCTGGCAAAAGCGGATGAGTATTTCCGTCCGCGAAAAAACGGCAATTGCCTTACGTGCAATAGAATATATAAAAAACGGCAGTTTGCTGGCCATGGATTCCGGCACGACGACCTATGAATTTGCCAAGCACTTAAATAAACACTCCGACATCACTGTCATTACCAACGACATAAATATTACCGAAGTGATACTGCGCAACGGCTCCAATCAGGTTTTCCTCCTCGGGGGTATGGTTACGACCAACGGCTCTACCAACGGATATCTCGCAAAACAAGCTCTTAGCAGTTTTTCTCAGATCGATATGTATGTTTTCAGTTGTGACGGCGTAACCATTGAAGACGGTTTTACTACTTCCAGTTTGGAAAATAATGAATTAAAGCGGATGCTGGCTGAAAAAGCCTTAAAGCGAATAGCTCTCGTAGATCATACAAAGTTCGGGAAAAAAGCCTTGTTTAAAATAAGTGGCCTTGAACACATCGATGTTTTGATCACAGATTCTATGGCCCCACAGGGTATGATCGATCAAATGCGGGAGAAAGGCATCCTTGTCGATGTGATCCCCGTTGCGGAAGAGGGCGGTTAGGTGGTAAATTTAGCCGCCCAGGGTGATGTCTTGGGACTGATACCATTCCAGGGCGCGGTAAAAGTGGGCTGTTTGGAAGTCTGGCCAGAGTTCGTCCAGCACGAAGATGTCGGCATAGACGGATTGAATGGGCAGGAAGCCGCTGAGCCTTCTCCGTCCTCCC
This sequence comes from Eubacteriales Family XIII. Incertae Sedis bacterium, assembly GCA_012521055.1. Classification (GTDB taxonomy): domain Bacteria; phylum Bacillota; class Clostridia; order Peptostreptococcales; family Anaerovoracaceae; genus UBA1426. The sequence goes on along the minus strand of JAAYNC010000128.1, from coordinate 10,097 downwards.
CAGCGGATGATAAGATCGATGCGGGAGATGTCTTTGGAGGCGGGGCCGTCTTTCTGTTTTAAATCCCATTCCCAGCCGTAGTTGACGAGAAAATTTACTTTAATTTTTCCGTCGCCGAATTTGACGCGGCGGGTGTAAGGCAGCAGCTCGACAGGGAAGTTGGGAGATTCTGTGTTTCCGACCACAAGGAGCTCTGCATCACGGTTTGCAAGTTCTTTGACTGCTTCGACGCAAGCTTTCTGAAAGGCCTTTTTCTGCGCAGTAGGCCGTTTCGTGTTGTCCACAGTAAAACCGTATAATGTAAGCTCTTGAATCCCCAGCTCCACGCACAGCTCGTAGAGTTTGAAACCGGGCGATAATCCGTGATGGTATCCTTCCGACTTGTCCATGCCGTTTGAGACGGCCCATCTGCGGTTTCCATCGGGTATGACGCCAATGTGTCTGGGGATTCTTTTGAATTCTTGCTTAATCATCGGTCCCTCATCGAACAGATCAAACAGCCATTCTGCCATTTGACTCTGCCAGTACTGCCAGTATTTGTATCGAAATTTAATTCGGATTTACATCTTATTTGTATCGATTTTCGTGATTTATTATTACCTCTTTTCCGTAATCTAGTAAAAAGTTTTTGACGGCATCAGGGGTTTCTGCAGTTTTTTCGCGATTTCATCTGGGTTTCCATGCCTAATGCTTTTGTGCGATTTCATTTGGTCGTCCCAGGTCTAACACTTTTGTAGAACCCAATTAGTCGTTCCCAGCTTAACACTTTATAGACTCAATTAATCGTTTCCTATTAACGCTTTATAGAATTCAATTGGTTGCTCCGAGCTTAACGCTATTTTGCAATTTCAATTGATTATTTCGGCTTTAATGTTTTGTTAGAATTTGAATTGGTCGCTCAGGTTCTGATACTTTTTACAACTTCAATGAGTCGCCCCGCGTTTACCGTTTTTCTACGATTTCAAGCGGCACCCGAATCCGGGTTTTTGTGCCGAGGAACGGCACTTCAATATAAGCGGTACGCTTGTGCCGGTCAATTTTTTTGATCCAGCCTTCGTAGCCTTTGAGAGGGCCTTCCGTGACGGTGATGGCCTGGCCTACGATGAGGCCTTTGGACATGGTGATGTTGAAGGCTTCGTCGGTCAGGCAACGGAAAGTCGGTTTGGATTAACGAACTGTGCAAAATTTCAAGTAATGCATTATTAGTTGTCAAAATATTACATTTTACTGCTTAACACTGTGCAAAATTTCAATTAGTGCAGGATTTTTTCCAATTTATTGCAATTTTATCATGGAATTTTTGCACATCTCACCAAAAATTCTTTCAATATAATATTGTAATTGGTGTCTGACACTTTTTATAACTTTGGCGGCAGTTGCATTTCTGACACTTTTTACAACTATTTAATCATGTTTTGGATCGCAGGATTGTGCTCCAGCGTGTACAAGAAAGTGCCAACCGAGCAGGACGAGCCTTCTACGACTTTATTATTTAATCAAATCCCTCAGCAGGGATAATTCCTGTATGCGGAAGAACTTCAGCAAAATCAAGTACACGACAGCCGCGGCAGCCACCGCGCCGAAGAGAGATAGCAGGGTCGTTACCGTTGATGAGAGAGCTGACGTAGATGCAGCTATTGCGCCGATTCCCTTGTAAACCGGCCAGGAAATGCCCACGCATATGAAAGCCGAAAAGGTGATCTTCCATATCTTCGCCTTTTCGCGAACGACCTGCACCTTGGGATATTTTTTGCGTATCCAGTAATACAGCATGGTTGCGTTCACAATTGCGGCGATGCTGGTGGCCAGAGCCAGTCCGCGGTGAGCCATCGGTCCTACTAGCAAAAGATTCAGCACGATGTTTGTGACAGCGCCGATAGCGCCGCAAATTACAGGGGTTTTCATGTCCTGCATGGCGTAGAAGGCTTTAACCAGCAGCGCATTAACGGCGATAAAAGTAAGGCCGATTGCATAGTAGAAAAATGCGCCGGCGGTGAGGTCCGTTGACGCGCTGTCGAATACGCCTCTTTCGTAAACCAACTGTACCGCAGGGTGGCTGTAGAGCATGGCTCCAAGTGAACATGGCAGGCCTATAATCAGAATGATGTTCATCCCGGTGCTGATGGAATCGTTGAATCTGCCATAATCCTCCGCGGCCAAGAACTGAGTCAGCCTGGGATAAATGATGGTTACGATGACCGTTATGGTCAAGGCAGTTATCATGTTGATCAGGAGATAACCGTAGTTCAGGGCGGAAACGCTGCCTTCATCCAGGCCGGAGGCAAGCATCTTGTCCACGAAGGAGTTGATTTGGTTTACCGTGCTGCCGATGAAGACGGGGATCGCCAAAACCGTGATTTCTCTGGCAGCGCTGCCTATGTGCCTGGTAGGTCGATAGGAAAAGCCCCTTCCCTTGGCAACAAAGGTCAATGCCACCAGCCGCAGGATGCTGCCGATGAGCAGCCCGAAGGCGAGGAAATAATGGCTGTAGAATGCGCTGATTATAATGGCAACAAGCACGAAACCGCTTTGCAGGTACCCGGTGAGCACCGGCTTGAGGAAGGTTCCTTTGTACTGCAGGTAGGATTCGAGCAGTCCTGTCGCCGCGGTAAAGATTAAGTACGAAAAAGTAATCCGAAGGTAAAAGACCGTAAGCTCAGCGGTTTCGCCGACAAAACCTCTGGCAAAAATGCTCACAACCGGTTGGGCGAAAACGGTCCCGACAGCGGCAGCAATCAAGGCTATAAAAGACGCCAGGGTTATAGCTTCACTTGTGAATCTGTTGCCCTCGTCAATGCCCCGGTCTTCCACGATTTTGGAAAAAATGGGCATGTAAGATGCGCCGACGGAAGTAAAGATCCCGGCGAAAATAATGCCCGGAATGACGCTTGCCATCACGTATGCATCAACAATATAACTGGTTCCGAAGAAACCAGCCATGAAAACTTCCCGCAGGAAGCCCAATATTTTCATTCCTAATGTAAGCACCGCCATCATAGCGGCTGTTTTTGCGGCTGGGCGCATGAGATGGTTCTCCTCTTAGGACCCATAGAATTTATGCTGATTTACGCAAGGATCGATAAAAATTATTGCATCGTTTAATTGCGATAGACTGTGCGGTTATTATAATTCCATTAACTAAGCTAATTCTCGCAATTTCTATAGGTTATGTGTTTGCTGTTATGCTCATGATTTATCATATTGAGAAACGGGATAAGTGTCAAGAACAACGCTGATTGAGAGCAAATAAAAAAGGGCTTTGCCGCCAGCCCAACGATTTATTGCACGATCCGCGTTACCAAAAGTCACTGCGTATATTAACTTTTTATACCGGCATTTAGCCGACTTTTATATTGAAATTCGGATGTGCTTAAAACCTGTTGCATCTTTTAAATGTATTAAAGGTGCAAATCGGACTGGCGATCCCGCCCGTATCCTTATTTTTTCTCGACATCCTGTCCATATTCATGTAAATCCTGCCAAACTTGCATTTGGTGTCTGGCACTTTTTAACGTACAAGTTGGTTGGGGCAACGAAAATCGGTATTCCAGACGGTCAGTCGATGCTTTTTGTTGGGCGAGGCATCGAAAACTAAATTTTCAACCAATCTGTCGCTGCTTATTTTATGTGAAAGCAGCGAAAATCACTATTCTATTTGGTTGGTCGATGCCTTTTGTCGGGCGAGGCATCGAAAACTGAATTTCGACTAATCTGCGCTGCTTATTTTCTCTGGAAGCAGCGAAATTCTGACCTAAACATGAGCTGTCGTTGCTTTTCCGCCTTTTGCGAGCCTACGATCCCAGAAAAATCAACTACAGCTGCCACTTTTAAAGAGTTTTCGATGCTTTTCTAGCAATGGGGCATCGAGATTTAGAGCTAAGAGTGAGCTGTAGTTGCTTTTCTAGAAACGCGGCAGCGAGATTTTGACTTGTGAGGAGAGAAGCGTTGCTTTTGGATTTGTGGAGCATCGACAGATGTGTATTTGGTGCATGTATTTGGTGTCTGACACTTTTTACAAGTTTCAAGCATGTTTTGGAGCGTAGGGTTGCGCTCCAGCGAGTACAAGCAAGTGCCAACCGGGCAGGACGGGCCGTCTAGATCGTACGGCACGCAGCGCGTAGCTTCTCCGAGCGGGAGAGCAACGCTGCGTTCCAAAACATAAGACTTGTTGTATTTGGTTTAAAAAACGGCCGCGGGGTTCAATTCCGCGGCCGTTTATATGCCCGTATGGCTGTATCGAGGGTTATTTCTCTCCCGCAAAGGAGGAATCCGGATTACATTGGTGTTAATATGCCCATATACATGTATTTAGGGTTATTTAGTGCTATCGCCGGCAAGAGGGTGCCTAGTATTTGCCGATTTGGCCGGATTTGAGTTTGACCCGGTTTATGGCTTTTTCTATGGAGTGCTTGAGAAGCTTCATTTCCCGCTCGTCGCAGCAACCGTGTCTGAGCCGGCTTTGAGATTCCTCGAGCTTTTGCTGGGCCCGTTCCAAGTCAATTTCTTCGGGCCACTCGGCTGCGTCAACGAAAATAGTGACCCGGTCTTTTACATCTATAAAGCCGCCGGTGGTGGCTGCCACTTTGAAATCCTTTTGGCCGGGCTCTTTTATTCGCATAATCCCCGTTCCCAGGAGTTTGCAGGCCCAGGCGTGATTGGCCAAAAAGCCCTCGTAGCCCACCGTGGTGCGCACGATGACCATTTCCACATCGCCTTCATAAAACAGTCGTTCCGGCGTTATCACTTCTAATTTGAAGGTATTAGCCATTGATCTCTTTGTACCTTTCCACTATTTCCAAATCTTAGCCCTGGCTCTGTTCGTACCTTTCCAATACTTCGTCGATGCCTCCTGCAAAGAGGAACATGGATTCGGGAATATGGTCATGCTTGCCTTCCAGGATTTCCTTAAAGCCGCGGACCGTTTCCTTCAACGGAATGTATTTGCCCGGCGTGCCGGTAAACTGTTCCGCTACGTGGAATGGCTGCGAAAGGAATCTCTGGATCTTCCTAGCCCGGGATACGATGAGCTTGTCGGTTTCGCTGAGCTCGTCCATACCCAGGATGGCGATGATATCTTGCAGTTCTTTGTAACGCTGCAGCACCTCTTGCACGCCCCTGGCCGTATTGTAATGCTCTTCGCCGATGATCATCGGATCCATGATCCTGGAAGTGGATTCCAGCGGATCCACCGCCGGGTAAATTCCCAGCTCCGCAATGGAACGGGACAATACGGTGGTGGCGTCCAAGTGGGCGAAGGTGGTGGCCGGGGCCGGGTCCGTCAGGTCGTCTGCGGGCACGTAGATGGCCTGCACCGAGGTGATGGAGCCTCTTTTGGTGGAGGTGATCCGCTCCTGCAGGGCTCCCATCTCGGTGGCCAGCGTGGGCTGGTAACCGACCGCGCTGGGGACACGGCCCAGCAATGCAGACACCTCAGAACCAGCCTGCGTGAATCGGAATATATTATCTATAAACAAAAGCACGTCCTGCCCCATTTCATCCCGGAAATACTCCGCTATGGTCAGGCCCGACAGCGCTACACGCATTCTGGCTCCCGGAGGCTCGTTCATCTGTCCGAATACCATGGCCGTTTTATCGATAACTCCCGAATCGATCATCTCGTGATAGAGGTCGTTTCCTTCTCTGGTACGTTCCCCTACCCCGGCAAATACTGAGATTCCGCCGTGTTCCTTTGCGATGTTATTGATAAGTTCCTGTATCAAAACGGTCTTCCCGACTCCCGCGCCGCCGAAGAGGCCCACCTTTCCGCCTCTGGTATAGGGCGCGATCAAGTCTACGACCTTGATTCCCGTTTCAAAAATCTGTGAGGTCGTATCCTGTCCTTCAAAAGAAGGCGCCGGCCTGTGAATCGGCATCCTTTTTTCCGTAATGCAAGGACCTTTATCGTCGATGGTGTCCCCGACTACGTTGAACAGCCGTCCCAAAACCTCTTGTCCCACAGGAACGCTGATAGGCCCTCCTGTATCTTTTGCTTCCATGCCGCGGGTCAGTCCGTCAGTGGAAGACAAAGCCACGCACCGCACCACATCGTCTCCGATGTGCTGGGCCACCTCCACGACCACCTCCTGATCCCCGTGGGGTATTATTATAGCGTTCAACAACTCCGGCAGTTCATCCGGGCTGAACTTGATATCTACCACAGGTCCGATAATCTGATGAACGGTTCCGATGTGCTCGCCCACACTTCTACCTCCTTAATGTACCTCCGGCAAAGTCTCCGCTCCGCCTTGATGTGTAAATCCGGCATGGCTTATGCTCTGCCTTAATGTGTAAATCCGGCATGGCTTCCGCTCTGCTTTAATGCTGTAAATCCGCCAAAGCCTCCGCTCCGCCTACGATTTCTGAAATTTCGTTGGTAATGGCCGCCTGTCTGGTCCTGTTGTAAGTCAGGGTCAGATCGGCGATCATATCCCTTGCATTGTCCGTTGCATTCTCCATTGCCATCCGCCTGGCCGCATGCTCGCAGGTGGCCGACTCGATTATGGCATTATATATCATGATTTCTACGTATTTTGGCACAAGATAATTGAACACCTCTTCAACCGAGGGCTCATATTCCACCGCTCTGTATAATTTATGAGTATACGGATCTCCTTTTATCTCCAGCGGAAGAATGGTCTCATCGTAAACCTTCTGCTCCAGGGTGCTGATGAAGGAAGTGGCCACCAGAACAATCTCGTCCACTTCCCCTCTTTTGTACATCTCCACCAGGGGTTGGCTGATTTCCTGGGTCTCCATAAAGGTAATGTCCTCGGGAGGCAGGCAGTAATCGCTGATAATTTCATAATTCCTCCTGGCGAAATAGTCCTTGCCCTTACTTCCGATGGCAACGATCAGAGGAGGCTCTTCCTCTTTATAGTCATCGATGATCTTCTGCGTATGCTTGATCACGTTGCTGTTGAAGCTGCCGCAGAGCCCTCTGCAACTGGTGACTACGATGTACGCCGTGCGCTTGATCTCCCGGCTGCCCCGGAGAAAAAGCTGAGGCACATCCTCCGTGTTATGAAACACCTCTTCGATGGATTCGACGATGTAATGAAAATTTCTCCGGCTCTTTTCTAAGGTGTTTTTCGCCCTTCTCAACTTCGCGGCGGAAACAAGCTTCATAGCATTGGTAATGTGCTCCATGCTGTTGATGCTCTTTATTCGCAGCTTTATATCTCTCATACTGCTTCCGGCCATTGCCATTGCTCCTTCCTGCTACCTACTTGATGATTCTCTGGCTTCCTCTTTGAAGTCCTCGATAGCGGCACGAAGTTTTTCTTCCGTAGCATCGTCCAGCTTGCCGGTAGTCTTAATTTCTCTGCCTATTTCCGGATAATGGGTGTCCATGAACTCATAGAATTGCTTCTCAAGGGGCCGTATCATATCGACATGAACATCTTCCAAATAGCCGTTGGAAGCCGCATAGATAATCATGACCTGATGCTCAACCCGGACAGGAGAATACTGCTCCTGCTTCAGGATCTCCATCAGGACCCGGCCATGATCCAGACGCCTCTTGGTGTCCTTGTCCAAATCGGAAGCGAACTGGGCAAACCCGGCCAATTCTCTATATTGGGCCAATTCCAGACGCAGTTTGCCTGCAACCTTCTTCATGGCCGGAATCTGGGCGTCCCCTCCTACACGGGAAACAGAAATACCCGAGTTCACCGCAGGACGCTGGCCCGCGAAGAACAGCTCCGATTCCAGGAAGATCTGTCCGTCGGTAATGGAAATGACGTTGGTGGGAATGTACGCCGAAACGTCTCCCGCCTGGGTCTCGATGATAGGCAGCGCCGTAATGGAACCGCCTCCCATATCGTCGGAAAGTTTGGCTGCCCGCTCCAACAGCCTGCTGTGAAGGTAGAACACGTCGCCGGGATAAGCTTCTCTTCCGGGCGGCCTTCTCAAAAGCAGGGACATGGCCCGGTAAGCCACGGCGTGCTTGGACAGGTCGTCATAGATGATCAGCACGTGCCTGCCCTGATACATAAATTCCTCGGCCATGGCACAGGCCGCATAAGGAGCGATATATTGGAGAGGAGCCACTTCGCTGGCCGTTGCCGAAACCACGATGGTATATTTCATGGCTCCTTTGTTTTCCAAAGTCTGCACCAGCTGGGCCACAGTGGATTTCTTCTGCCCGATGGCCACGTATATACAGATTACATCTTCGTCCTTCTGGTTGATGATAGTATCGATGGCGATGGCGGTCTTACCCGTCTGCCTGTCGCCGATAATCAGCTCTCTCTGTCCCCGTCCGATGGGAATCATGGAGTCGATAGCCTTGATACCCGTCTGGAGGGGCTGAAATACGGATCTTCTCTGCAGCACGCTGGGCGCCTGGCTCTCGATAGGTCTTGCCTTATCCGTCTTGATGGGGCCCTTTCCGTCGATGGGCTGGCCCAACGCGTTGACGACCCGGCCGATGAGGGCATCGCCTACGGGTACCTGCATTACCTTGCCTGTGGGTTTGACCAGATCCCCGTCCTTGATTTCCGAGTCCGGGCCCAGGATAACGACGCCTACGCTGTCGGCTTCCAGATTGAGGGCCATGCCGTATACCTGGTTGGGAAATTCCAAAAGCTCGCCGGCCATACAATTATCCAATCCGAAGATCTTAGCGATGCCGTCGCCCACCTGGGTAACCGTTCCGTAATAAGTATAGGCCAGCTCGTTCTGATGCTGTTTGATTTCCTCTTCAATTGCGCTCTCGATGGCATCCTTCTTTTCCTCTTCAACGGACTCCTCTTCCCTGGTCCGCTGCTTTATGCGCTCCGCAAGGTCGGTGAGGCGCTTGCGAATGGAGGCATCGATGAGCTGTCCTTCTATAAAAATGCGAATACCGCCCACAAGGGAAGTGTCGATCCTGTTCAACAATCTGACTTTTTTCCCTATGTGCTTCTCCAGTTTTTCTTCAAAAGCCTTGACTCTCTCCTCCGAAAGAGGCGTCACAGAATAGAGGATACCCGTTGCCACCCCTTGGCTCTCGTCAAGTAAGACACGATAATGGCGCACCGCCTCTTTCAGCAAGGACTCGCCTTTCTTGTCAATGAGGGTCATGAGAAAATCAAGCAGTTCGGGCTCGATTTGCTTGGCGAAAACCTGCCTGATGACGGATTTCTTTTCCTCATTGGACACAGAAGGAGAGCAGAAAAAGCGGTAAAAGACGCCTTCCTTGTCAAAGGTCTCAACAAGTTTTTCGGCATCTACTAATATCTGATCGGCTTTACCGGAAGCCTGAGCAACTCTAAGTAAGGCTTTGCCCAAAGCCAGTTCTCTCGTTAGTTCTGCCATGCGGATTTACCTACCTCTTCTATAATCTGATCCACCAACGCATCCTGTCCGTAAACATTAAGCTGCTGCTCCAAAACCTTTTCTGCCGCCAGCATGGCCAGTTCGGCTATCTGAGATTTCATCTCGACGATAGCCTGAAGCTGCTTTTTCTCGATTTCTTCTTCAGCCTGGCGAATCATCTCGTTAGCCTTTTTATTTGCGTCTTCCAGAATCTGTTTGGCCTGCATGTCCGCTTTCTTTCGCGCCTCTCTGATGATGTTTTGGCCTTCCGCTTCTATTTCAGCCAGCTTGTGGTTATAGGCTTGCAGCTTTTCTTCCGCCATGACATTTACCCGGTCGGCGTTTTCGAAAGATTCCTTGACCTGGTTGGCCCTGGCTTCCATAAAGTTATGAATCTTCTCGAAGAAAAAGCGCTTGAGAATCAAATACAAGACCAGCACTGTCATCCAGATAAACAGCATGGTCCAATTGAATTCAATTAGATTTGTATATAATTCCAACTCCTGCACCTCCCTTTCTCCTCAAATTGTCACTCATGCGACTGTCCTTGCATACGACCTTAAAGGGAGCCTATTAAAGCATGCCGATAAAGGGATTTGCAAAGAGGAGAATGATGCTGATGATGAAAGCGAAGATACCTGTGGTCTCGGTAACCGCCTGCCCTACCAGCATGGTCTGAAGGATATCCGCTTTGGCCTCAGGCTGCCTGGATACGCCCTCAACACCCTTCATGCCGACCAAACCTTGTCCGATACCGATTCCGAAAGCTGCAACCATGGTAAAGGCAGCGCCGATAGCGG
>JAAYNC010000054.1:0-19284 GCA_012521055.1 Eubacteriales Family XIII. Incertae Sedis bacterium | reverse complement strand
TACAAACTCCTGCTGAATTCCACCGCTTCTTCCGCTGCCCGCTGAGGGAAAAACTCGTGAAATATTTTATAATATAAAAACTCCTCCTTACTCTTGAGCTTATGGCCCGCCTCAGTTACACGATTCTTTTCAAACTCCTCATCGCTGATCTTCTCCTCGGCCACCTGAGCTATCAAGTCGAAGGACCCTGCTCCTATGCTGAATTTCTTCTTCTTCCTCGAAACGATCTCCCGAGGCAGCAAATGGCTGAAGGCCTTTCTCAGAATCCATTTTTCCTGGCCCAAAGGTCCGTATTTCATGGAATCGGGAATCCTCAGAGCAAAATCTACCAGGTTCAGATCCAGGAAAGGAACCCTGGCCTCCATCCCGAAAGCAGCCGCCATCCGATCCCCTCTTTGCAGTCCGGTGCTGTGCAACGTCTCAAGCAAATAATACGCTTCCGACTCCCTTTCCTCTTCCGACAGGTTTTTCATATAAGGGTAACCGCAGAAGAGTTCGTCGGCACCTTCCCCGGAAAGCGCCACCTTACCGGGCTCCGATGCCATCCTGGCAAGAAAATAGTTGGGGATGGAGCTCCGCACCAGTGCGGCATCATAGGATTCAAGGTGGTAGATGACCGTAGGCAACACTTCCAACATTTCTTCCAAAGTGTAAACGTATTCATGGTGCTTCGTTCCGAGGTATTTGGCGCACATCCGGGCATGAAGCAGATCTTCGCTCTCTTCCATGCCTACGGCAAAGGAATCCACCCCGTCCCACTCCTGCGCAGTCAGCGCGGCTATGATGCTGCTGTCCAGCCCGCCGCTCAGATAGACGCCGAAGGGGTGACCGCGCTCGATTCTCTTGTTTACCGCATCCTCTAACAGCTCCTGCAATCCCGATTTAGCCTCTTTGAGATCTTCGATAGGTTCCACATTGACGAGCAGCTTATCCGGTTCTTCATTTTCTGCCGGATTCACAGGCTCGGTAAAACTGTGAAATCGAACGAATTTTTTCCCCGTATCTGCGCGCTTGCTTGCGTAATAATAACTTCCGATAGGAAACTCCATGAAATCCGGAGTAATGTTTGTCAGCGCTTTAAACTCCGAAGCAATACACACTCTTTCCTCATTTTCACTGATGTATAAAGGTTTCACACCCAAGGGATCACGGGCGATGAATATTTCACCTTCCTTCTCCGAATTGACGCTCAAACCGGCACCTTCTTCCGGTTCACCCAGGTTTAACTCGCTTACGATCTCATGATTTGTGCTGTAAACCGCAAATGCATAAGCGCCTTCTAATTTATGTACGCATTCCTCACCCAACTCCTCGAATAAATGGAGCACTACCTCTCCGTCCTGGTTCGATGAGAAACGATGCTTTCGCTTAAGCATTTTTCGAATCTTCGGTGCGTCATGAATCCATCCGGTGAACAGAATCTGCAAGGAACCGTTTTCATTTGAAATGGGTTTTGTCGGCCTTCTATGTCTGATGTTTTCTATCATCCTGCTCAGATCTCTGTTTCTTTGTTTGCCGTGTCGCCTGCTAACTCCCGACAAGCTTCGATTCAACTGGCGCTTTGGCCCGCTGAAACCACTCAATTCATTCGGCCCTTTTGGTCCGTTTGATGCCTTTAACGTGTAGATGTGAGCAATTCCTCCCATAAAGGTACCTCCTTATTATATGTGATTTCTTTAGTAAACAGAGTCATGAGGCAGAGGATCCTCCAAAAAAACGAACAGGGGGTTACTAAGCCCCCTGTCCTCCGACCCCGTCTATACTAAAATCATAATGAACTTAAGATGTTGGCCAACCTCTCCTTTTCTGATATTCTATGCTCGTCTTCCCTGCTCCATGCATGGATCCCGCCATCGATGCAGCGGGTCTCCAACCGCCCGGCGGCATAGGGATTTCCTTTTAAATGAGGGGCATCGAGAATTCCGATGCGAATAGCCTCCGCCAATACATCCGGGTCAGTAAGCGGATCGGTTTCGACGTTACCGTCGGCAACCTCCTTCACCGGATCATTCTTCCGGTCTTTTTCCACCCTCTTGCCCAGCTGTGTAATAGCATCTAAAATTTCGGAAGCTTCCTCCAACAGTTGGTCTCTGCGTGCGATAACCGCAGGATCCGCCAGGGAATCCGCGTTGCCCGTAAAGCAATTCCTGATAACCCCCTGGACGATTTCACAACTCTCGATCACGTCCGCCGCCTCAGCAGCATGGTCGCCTTCGCAATACCCCACCACGTGGATGATATGGGGCTTGATCTGAAGCGCGTTCACCGTAGAAGCCGCAAGCTGGCCCTTAGCCACGTTTTCTCTCGGAGACAGGTGCAGTAGGCCTGCTCGCGCCTGCCTATATGAAGTAAAATCTTTATCGTGAAGGGATTCAATCAGCATGATCTTCGCCAGCATCTTGGCCAAGTCCATAGCCGGTGTAATCATAGGCGGCGAATTGAACATATATTGGGCTACGTAATGCTTAACCCCCATGGCTTTCGCATTGTAAGCGGCAAGGTATGCCATGACCACGGCAATAGCATCGTGGGCATCCCGGAGGCTCCAGTGATGCGCCTCATTAACCTCCAGTGGAATATCGTTTTTACCGTACCAGCGCATGGCTTCCTGGTTTTCCCGGATGGCTTCCACCGGCGTTCGTTTTGACCGGCCGTCAAGCACGCTGTACCAGCAGAGGGGTACCGCTCCCCAGGCGTTGTTTATGGTCTCACGGGACATCTCTGCCCAGGCTACCAGATCCCTGGTGCCGCTGTAGATGCGCAACATGGGATAGTTGCCAGCCCGGCTCGCCTCCTTGAAACCAATCAGATCCTCTTTACTGCGTATGGGAACGCCTCCCGCGCCGCTCTGCATCAGGTCCATCTCTTCCGGTCTGAAAAAAGATTCCTGAGCGTTTTGATCCGGCGCTATGGAGATGACATCCAATACACCGGCCTCCGCAATGGTCCGGATGCCTTGCCTGGTTTTTTCAAGATCGGGCAATCCGAAGTGGTGGCGAAGAATAGGCGCCGGCTGAGAAGACTCAATCCTTTCAAGAAGATTGTCGCTATACCTTCTCACCGTGCAGTTGCCTGAACTGCACCCCAAAAACTCCATGATGTCTGAAGTGTTTTCCAATCCGGTAAATCATCGTTCGAATATCCCCGCTTTCTCCGCGACACGACAGACCGGCGGCGTTCCGCCGAAAACAAACCTGTATTTCTTGAGGGCGTCTTCTCCCATTTTTGCCTTAAAATCTTCGATGAGCTTTCCTGCCACCTCCGGCGTAAGCCGGAAACTAAGCCCAATAATATCCGGATCAAACTCTTTAATCTCGCGTATAAACTCGTCTACGGAAACAGCCGCTCCGAGGAACCGGGTCTCATACCCCAATTCTTCAGCCAGCGTCAGGAATCGCACCACGCCTGCCACGTGCACACAATTTCCCATGGCTCCTGCAATTATTTTACCTTTCATGGTGATTCTCCTTCCGTTGTTTCTTTTCAAAGCGCGGCCTTCTCCTGCCGCTATCTTAGTTGTTGCTATCTTAACTGATTCTTATTCCTTCTATGATAAAGGTGCGAAGTTCTTTAAGCGTCATGCCCGTGAGCCCCATCCTCTCAAACGTTCGCCCGCATGCCCAGTAATCTTTCTGGTGGAGTATGGAACCCAGAAGGATAATGGCATCGATGGTGGGCGTAGGTACATCGCAAAACCTTCCCAAGGATGCTATAGGGACCAGGCTCATGGGTACGTCTTCCGTTATGTATCTGTGCAAAATGGTCTTTGGCGCCATGATGCCGTCATATCCCCGGTTGTTGAGCATGGCCTCGAAGAGCGTACGTCCCGCTGCATCATAGGCTATATACAACCATTCCCTTGCGGTCATGGCCCTAAATCCCAAGGCCTCCGCAACAGCAATGCGCTCCTTATCCATATTTTCCAATATCAAGGAAACCGACGCCGTTATGCCTTCAGTATAATACTCGAAATCACCGTTGGTGCTCTCGATCCTGGCTGCATTAAGCACGGTGACCGCCGGGTGGAAAATGGAACCGATGTTATCCAGACTGGTCTTCATCACATTATCCCCCGGTATAAACTGGGGCAAGGCTGTGCGAAGCACTTTCACCACATCCGGAGTGCGATGAGCCGGAATGGCGGCTACCGGAACGCTGTTTTTAATGCGGAAAATCTGAGTTTGAGCCGGGTTGATTGACCGGCTGGCATAGAGCAGCGTCTGTGCTTCGCATATCACTACGTCTGCCTTGCAATTCTTTTCCTGCAAAACGTTGACCACTTCCAGCGCCCCGCCGGTTCTGCCCGGATTCAGTACGACGATCTGTCCGTCCTCCAGGTGAGGAGCCAGCTGTTCAGCAATGAAGCCGTGTCCGGTAGCGGGGAGCACTACCATTATAACATCTCTTCCCTCAATTGCCTCTTTAATATCGGAAGTTACGATTTTCAATTCCGCAAACCCGCGAGGCAGATTTTCACCGTTAGACAGGATCTCGATCCCTCCGCCTTCCTTGATGGCTCTGATCCTGTCCTCGCTGCGGTTGTATAGACTCACATCTATTCCGGACAGGGAAAGATGCCCGGCCATGGCCGTTCCTCCGTGTCCTCCGCCTAATACGGCAAATTTATACTCCTTTTTTCCCAGTATATCCATCGATGTCTCCTTCAATCTCCTTTGTCGCTCCGCCTCATTGCTCTTTTGTGCCATTATTTCCTTTTAAAGGATTTAATGGTAGTCATAAAAGAGTTGATTGTATTGGAGTATTAAAATTTTAATGCTTCAACGAATCAAGATATGTTGCTTTATAAGGTGCTCTAAATAATGGGGAAAAATATAGAATGTATTATAAACGCATTTTCTGTAGTAAAAGAATTATAACATTGCATTTCTGAAAATTCAATAAACAAACTTTTATTTCAGGCGATCAAAAGGGACAGTCCCTTTTGATCGCTCCTTTTTATCGCCTGTTATTTCAACACTTTGCTGTAATAGTCGAACTCAAGTATTTTGACGCAATATTCGAATGCGTTATTCACGCGCCTAAGGGTGTTCCTCGCATATTCGTCCCCCGCATTTACCCCCGGATTGGGCGTAAAGACATTCTCTGACGCATCGTATCTTCCCAAATCGGAAATCCAACTGCGATCGTTAAACTCCACCAGCCCCGGAGACGGTGAAAGTATATCCTGCCCCACAAGCAACCGGGAATCATAATCCAGCCCCATCAGATTGGCCAGGGTCGGCATCACATCCACGCTGGAACAGACCTTATCCACTTCAACGGGGTCCTCCATGGAAGCGCTCCAAATAATCAGAGTGCTCTTGAATTTCTCAAACTTTTTCTCCAGCTCATATCCGGCCAGCTCGTTCATTTCTTCATCGGTGAGCCCGTAGGGATAATGATCGCCGGAAAGCACTATGATCGTATTTTCCAACTGACCCGCAGCCGTAAGCTGCTCAATGAGATAGGAAACCGCCAGATCCAGCTCTACATTGCACGCAAGGTATGCCTTTGCCGCTTCCGAATAGGGAAGGTGCTCCACTTTGGATTTATGCCTCAGCGCCATGGAATTGCCGTAGAAATTGTAATTCAGATGCCCGCTTACCGTCATGTAATACGTGTGAAAAGGTATGTTTTTCAAATCTTCAGGCAGGGTAACCTGAAGCATTTCCAGGTCGGATTCCGGCCAAATCTCTGTTACTTTGAGCCCGTTCCCCAGTCCCTTGTATTCATAACCCAGATTGGGATGGGATTTGTGCCGGTCATAATAACTGTAATAGTGATTATGGTAAGCTTTGCATGTATAGCCTAATGGAGTGAGCATGTTGCCGAAGCCATAGGGCATGTAGTTGTCACCGGAACGCCTGAAGCTCCAAACCCCGGATTTGGGCAAGAGCCCCGTCAGGGTTACATACTCACCGTCGCTGGTAGACACGCTCCACACCGGGTTGTAGAAGTTGTTAAAAACAAATCCCTCTCTTGCCAGGCGGCAAAGGGTTGGCGTAACGGTTTCATCCAATGCCAGGCTGGAAAATGCCTCTCCGACAAACCATACCAGGTTTTTTCCCTCAAACATGCCCGTGTACTCGTTCTTCCTTGTCGGAGGCACCCTTTTGAAATACTCATGCATATCCCGTATCACAGCGTTGGTCTCACCGGCAATGAGAGCATCGAAATCGATCTCCAGTACATTATATCCGTATTCGATCTCCTCCGGTTCTTCCGGTTGTTCCGGCTCCGCCGGTTCCTCGGGCAACGGAGCCCCTCTTCCATCCTCTCTCTGGCCGAAAAGCAGGTATTTGGCATCCAGCCTCAGAGTCGTTACAACGCCGAAATTGGATACGGAAAGGTTCGGGACAAAGGCTTCCCGGTATAGATATCGCACCGGCATAATACCGGAGCTGTTGTTGTATATCAAAATAAACGCAATCAGATAGCAAAATGCGGTTCCGAAACCCAAGCCGAAGAGGACATCTTTGGCTTGGCGCCCTTTCGGCGTCATCCGGTCTCCCGCCAAAAGGAAAACTAAAATCGGCAGGAGCAGGAGCACTATATAAAGCATACTGTCCTTTATGCCGTCGAAAGTCGCCGACCAGAATTTCGTAATAGCATCGGTTCCGACAAAGAGAGAGTAAAGGGTTCCAAAGGTTTGGAACACTTGAAAATATACAATCTGTGCGATAAAAAGCAGGGTGAACAACGTCAATAAAACTACTGTCACAACCTCATTGGTTTTAGGTTTCCATAAGCTGGCCAACAGCGAACACCCCAGGCCGACGGAAACAGAAAAAAGACCTGTGTAGAGGAGAGCTTCTTTTGAAGTCTCATCAAAACAAGTCATCTTTACGATAATTTCCATATAAAAAATTGCTGCAGGAAAGAACAAATACAGCGGGTTCAGATTCTTGAGAATCACGTCTTTCATCCTGTCCGTTCTCCTGCGATTATAATGTGTTGCGGGCATTGTCTTTTCCTCGCCGGTTAAAGAATGTAGGTCAAAAATTGATCTTTTCCAATCGTACCAAAATCAATCCCCCTCTTCAAGAGTCCATATTTTGGAGAAGGATTTGTGTTCCTTTTCCCTGTCACACTTCCTTTATATTTTATATATTTATATCAGGTTTTTATCAATATATTTTGTCAGTCTTCCCAAGCAGTTGACATAGCATCCGTACTCATTGTCATACCAGCCGAATATCTTTGCATGGGTAACGGGCAAATTCAAATCCTGTGAAGTGTCGATGCCGTAGTTCCTGAGAGTTTCCGCATCCAATGACAGGAAACCGGTCCTGGTATGGTTTTCATGTCCTTCGATAATGACTGCCGCCTCTTTGCCCATCATATCCGTTGAAACGTTTTGATCTTCACTGTATAAAAGCAGTCCCTTCTGCGCTCCCGCAGCCGCCTTGCGATAGAGATCGTTGAGGAAATCCCGGTGGATTATGGGATCGCCGTTATCCGTAAGTTCGGTGCGGAAAGTCAGGTTGAGGGAAATCAATGAAACCGTACTGGTGGGCACCCGAATGGAGTCCGCCATGAAACCCACTCTCTTGATTTCCGGCAAAATCTCTTCAAGGGCAATGGCTGCTCCCGTAGTGGTGGGAATAATGTTGTTGAAGACGGATCGATTTCTGCGCAGATCTTTTGTACCTGACTTGGGAGGCGCATCCAAAATGTTTTGGTTGTTTGTAGCCGCATGAACCGTCGTCATAGACGCGGTGATGATCCTCGATGTCTCCTCCGTATCCAGCAACGGTTTCATCATATGGGCCAGTGCCGTAGTGGTGCAACTCGCCGCGGAAATGATGTGATGCTTCATCGGATCGTATACGAAGTGATTGACGCCATAGACCAGCATCACGCTGTCTTCCGGCATTTTTTGAGAGGAATTGGCAAGTTTGAAAGGAGCGCTGGCTATGACTTTCTCAGCGCCCGCTTCCAAGTGGCCCCGCAGGCTCCCCTTGGGATGGTCCGCAGGAAGAGTGGGGTCGAGAAACTTCCCGGTGCAATCTATGACAACGCGCACACCGTTCTTTGCCCAATCTATATCTCTCGGATTCCTGGCCTTTTTCAACACCTTTACCGGAATGCCTTCCATCTGAATGATGCATTCGGACTGGTCCAGAACCTTTACATCGCAGCTTTTTCCGGAAAAACCGTAAAGGAACCGATCCAGTGTTCCATAAGTGGAATCCGTGGTAAGGTATTGCACGATATCGTCGATTCTCTTTCCGATTTCTCTGCCGGCATTGATGACGATGCCGTCATAATGCTTCATGTTGATATGATTCCAAAGAGTTAATTTACCGATACGGCCTACGCCGTTGATCCCCAATATGCGCTTATTGGGTAAATTCATGTCCATTTTATCCCTCCTATAATGCTTAGTTTTGCTTCCAATTGTTCACGGTGTTGCAGTGTAAAACTTTATTTTGATAAAAGTTGTATTTGGTGTCTGACACCTTTTGCAAGATTTTTCGGAGCATAGGGTTGCGCTCCAGCGAGTACAAGCAAGTGCCAACCGGGCAGGACGGGCCGTCTAAATCCTACGGCACGCAGTGCGTAGCCGTCGAGCGGGAGAGTAACCCTATGCTCCGAAAAATTATGAGCGCCTTTCACTTATTACAACTCTTTTTATAACTTATTTACATCTCAGTTTGGATTTCGTAACGCCCTTCATACACATTTCCCAAATCCCCGTCAATAGAGATCTCATCCCCCGGGCCGAACACGTGGCCGTTTAAGACGCATATCTTTTTATCTTCGTTTACGTGAAGACCCTTACAGTTAACAATGCATATCTTACCCAGGCCCGCCGCTGCTACCGCCGCATGGGACGTGGTGCCGCCCTTTCCCGTAATCAATCCGTCGCAATTGAAAATTAACGGAATGTCATCGGGAACCGTATCCGGCCTCATAAGGATCACCTTGTTGTCCGGATCCGCTTTCTTCAGCTCCTTAAGATCATCCATATCGAAAGCTATGACGCCGGAAAGAACGCCGCTGCTGACGCCTATTCCCCGCCCCACAAGCTTCATCTCATGCCCGGCCTTAGCAAAGGAAGTGCCTGCTTCCTGCTTTTTGAAGTTCTGGTTTCTCGTCTGCAGGATGTACAGATCTTGCGGGTCATCCGACTCAAAGGTAAACTCTATCTCCTGGTGAACAAACCCGTACTTCTCGATGAGCTGGGTGGCGTAATCAAGCAGAGCTTCATATATCCTTGGAAACGCGGATTCCAGCGAAATGCTGCTGTCCGTATAATATTTCTTACGTTGGTACTCCGTAATGGGAAGAGTGTTAACCAATCCTGCCACCACGTCTTCACCCTGACTGCACAGCGCGAAGTCCCCGTAAAGGTTTATCCCTGAATGTCCGTTAAACGGGCTGTTGGTGAACACCACTCCGGTTCCCGAGCTGGTGGACAGATTACCCAGAGCCATCTGTTGAACCAGCACGGCGGTGCCCCATTCATCTGCAACTTGCATGTGGTTGCGGTAATATATAGCGCTCTTTGATGACCAGGAATCCAGCACGCTGATAATGGCCTGCTTCAACTGAAGGAAGGGATCTTCCTCGATATGAATGCCACGGTCGATGAGAAGCCGCTTGTAATCGTAAGCGATTTCCTTCATCTGTTCCTTTGTGAACTGAATCTTAAGATCCACACCCCATCGCTCTTTATGGCCCAAAATGATGCGGTCAAATGTATCTCTTTCGATACCGTAAGCCATTCCCCAGCTTTGAAGGAATCGACGGTAGCAGTCCCAAGTCGTCCATCCGTATCCCTTTTTACGGCTCAGCTTCTCTGCAATCTCGTCGTTCATGCCTACATTCAAAAATGTCCTCATGGCTCCGGGCATGGAGATGGACGAGCCGGACCGCACGGAGAAAAACAGCGGATTGTCGGGATCCCCGTATGTCTTTCCCGATACTCTTTCAATTTCCTTTATATTATTTTCGATCTTCCTATCAAATTCACTGCTGATGTGAGGATGTCTGAAAATCGTGTCCTTATGCCTGAACACCTCCGTAGTCAGCACGAATCCCGGAGGTACGGGGAAACCGTAGCGAATAAGCTTTTTCAGGAAAAACGCTTTAGCTCCCAGAAAGACGGGATTATCCATCTCTTCGGAAGTTTCGTTCAGCCTGCTGAAGGTAAGGTCCGGATCAAAGGTCATCATATTCTCAATAAACGAATGCGGATAGGTATCCAACATGCCTCGGAGATTGCTCAATGTGGTAGTGATGAAATTGTCCAGATCCTGCACTAAAAACGCTGATGCCAGGTTATCCCGCAGGAACTTTTCCGATTCCATATAGTAGAACTGTCGCTTCTCCACATCAGACCATTCCTTCGGAGCGGGATAAAGCTGGGGTATGATTCGTTTCAGCGAGTTTTCATAGACATCAAAGAAGTATTCATTGATAATCTGCTTGATGTCCTGAGCCATGAACTGGAAAATATTTATGTATTGATCCAGGGAAAAGCTTGGGGAAGTCAAGCTGAATTTAAGCATATCGATGTGGGAATTGAGTCCCGGATTGTAAATGCCGTCAAGAGCAAGACCCTCGCGAAACAGCTCCAACACATCGTAGATATGTCGGAATGTCTTTGCCGTTATATATTCCAGATTCACCGAATTCAACAGTTCAACCATGAGCTTGGAAGCCGTCTTTTCAAGACGGAACATCATGCCCAGCGACTCGAATTTGGGCTCGATATATTGGCCGTACATGGAAGGAATGCCCGCCGCAATGTGGCGTTTATAATAGATGTTTTCCAATGCTTCGCTGGGTTCGGGATCCAGTATGATTTCCTTCAGTTTGTTCATTAAATCATAGATCTGAAGTACGGCTTCTCTCGGCCTGTTATTTTCCAGGTTTTGCTCAAGCCTTGCCAGTTCTTCATCGGTACATAGCCTGCTGTTCCTGACAACGGAAATCACATCGTCGGTCTCCAGAGAATATTTTTCCAAAAGCAGGTTGTAGACTTGGAAAAGATAAAGCACCCGCTTTTTATGTTGTCCGGTTCCGAGGTTAATTTGAGAAAGAGCTTTTTCGATCTCCTCCGTATCCGCGGAAAGCAGTTCTTCAGGGGTGGTTTTCATCCTGTCGCAAAGCTCTTGTATGATCTGGTGAACGGGAACAAACCACTCATTTCCCCGATCCAGCCATTCGTAGACATCCTGGGGAATCAGGCCCTTCAGTTGTTCTTTGTCGCCGTCATACCAGTATTCGATGATCTTTCTCGTGAACAGTATATGGGTATTGTTGCTCTCCGTATGGGTCTGCTTTCTGAGGAAATGGATGAGCCTGTCCTTTCGCATGGACAGTTCGTCTATGGCGGTAGAAACCTCTCTCAATTTTCCTTCCGCGCCGATATCCCTGAAATACACGGGGAAAATTCTGGCCAACTGCTTCATTTCACGATATACAGGGCCTATATCCGCGTTAAGAAGCTTAGTTACATCCCGCTGGAACAAGTCCGTATCGGATATGAAAATACCGCCCATCTTCAGGTTGACGATAAGGGCCGCGAGAAGCTCCCGCATGGCTGAGGGCGCGTACTCAATCAGCTCCAGCCATACCCGGATATTCTTCACATGGTTTGTATTGACCTGAATCTGCCAATCTTTGTTTAAGGTGATGGTGCCGGGATAATGGAATCCCAGTTTTATCAATCCGTTTATGAAGTAGGTAATAATGGACGAATCCTTCGTATCGATGACTTCCTTTCCCAAGGTAACGATACAGTCCAGCACTGTGCCGCCGTGATCCGCATTGAGTTCCTGAAACTGATCCATAATCGTATCGAGGAAACCTGTGATGTCATCTACGTCCAGTTCGGTGAAAACGTGACGCAGATTCCGGTTCATGTCGTAGAGCAGGTGATCGTTCAAATGGGACATGCCGGGCAAATGCAGCAAATAGTAGAGGTAGTATATGGTTTCCAAATAGGAATCAAACTTCTCGGTGAAACTGCGGAAATAATTCGATATGTCGTTGTAGAACATCAGGTTGCTGATCTTTTCCCAGCTGTCCGCTTCCGCCAGGTCTTTGCGGAGCTTGTCGAAGAAAGGTTTCCCGATATTGCCTATAGTTTCTGCATCCATATGATGAAACAGATGCCTCTTGGATTGAAACCATTCGTCCGCCTTTGAGGTGGATTCCCAGTAATCGATACAGCGCCGCAGTAAGTCCGCGGAGAGTTCCGTCAGTGTCTGCGAAAATTGGGGAAACTGGGCTATTTTGTTGAAATAGGTTTTAAAATAGCCTGAATTTCGAATATAAAGGAGCTCATGCTCCGTAATAGTAGCCCGGATCAAATCGATGCAGCGCCGGATGATGGTTTCCGGAAAGTTCTCCAGATTTGCCAATCGATCCATGAATTTTATCAGAGTTTTTATAAGCTGCTCTCTCGGGCTCTCCTCCATTTCGGAATCAAAAAGATGCTCAAATATATCTAACAGAACAGAAAGCGCTCGCTCCGATTCGTCCACCGAGTTGTAGAACCACAGGTCCGTAAGACAGATATTATGAAGAGAGTCGATAACGTACGAATCGTTTCTGTATTGATGGTTCAACTCGGTGATGAATTCCTTGGTGCGCTTGTGGATACCCCATTTTGATTTGGAAAGATCTATCAGCCACTGCTGGTCTTCGGGAATGTGAATCTCCGCATCCCGCGTTCTCGCCAGGTTAGCTTCTAACGCTTTTGATGAAAAGCCTTCGGTCATTTCGAATTCTCCTGTTGCTTATGGAATTGCAATATTGTTACTGAAATTATTATATCATATCAGCACAAAAAAACCACGCAGACCGAGAGGAAACGGTCGAAGACCTCCTGCGCGCGTTCACACACAGGAGGTCTGCACCTCACTTAACAGTCCATTCAAGCAGTCTGTAGCTGTATTATCCGATTGATTAAAACTGCGTCGATAGGAATGTGGAAAGACCCATCTGGTCGATCTGATCAAGATATTCTTCAAGTTCGTCCACGTGGCTGTCTTCGTCCTGCAGTATCTCCTGCAATAATGTACGTGTGGCATAATCCTTCACTTCGCCCGCCAATACGATAGCCTCGTTATAGGCTGCAATGGCTTCTTCCTCAGCCTTGTGATCATTCTCAAGCTGCTTCGGAACATTATCGCCGATGTGAATCTTGTTCAGTTCGGTTACAATAGGAGTTCCCTCCAGGAAGAGTATTCTTCCGATGAGCTTTTCGGCGTGTTTCATTTCGACGATGGCGCGCTTTTCAAAGCTTTCGTGTAACTTTGTGTAGCCCCAATCCTCGCACATTTCGGCATGAACTATATATTGGTTGATAGCGGTCAGCTCATCGGCAAGCAGTGAATTCAAAGTTTCGATAAGTTTAAGATTTCCTTTCATGTTTTAATCCTCCTTTTTAAATGTTGGTAAGATCTGCTTGTCTATAGCTTATCATTCTCCGGAAACAGATGCAATTGAATCTTTTTACGTGTTCTTTTCATACAAATGAGCAAAAAACCGAGTTATGTGTGGATTTTCTCTTAAAATTTTAACGCAATCCAACTTTTTGCACAGAAAGGACCGTTTTGCAACTTTTGATCACACACTCCATTTTTTGCTCAAAATTTTAATTCCACGTATTCCCAAGATCTCTCAGGCAAATTGAGAGCGGGGACAAGAAGAGCGAACGGTAGGCCGGAAAGTCGGCGGACCACATGTCAGGCGCCCCTGCCTTTTTAAATCTATATTTACGCGTTTTCGGTATTTGTTATGAACCGGTATAAACCTAATGCCAGGTAATTTCCCGCGCTTTCCGAGCGCCTCAACAAATACGACATTATGTCTATACTCCTGTCGTACTCACCGGTTAAAAACGATGTGGATTCTTCAATCATATCTCGTAAATGACGGAATAGGCTGTTCCGCAATTCCGCTTCATCCCAGAAATGATTGATGGAGGCCAGGAAGGAAGCGATTTCTTCCGTATTTGCGTACAGTAGCCTTGTAATCTCGTTAACAGCCTCTGTATTGCCTTCAATCTGCGCTGTGATCAGCAATGTGATCAGGTCAATCTTCCTGTAAAACATCGGCATGTGCCCTTCAATGGCATCGGCCCCGAATACGATAGCCAACATCCTGCCGAACTCATCCACCAGCTCGAACAGCCGCTGGAGAACTATTTCTTCATTGCCGACGCCGAGATATCTGCTGATTAAGTATTGCCTGGTCCAAACCACCAGGTCAAACAGAAACATCCTCAACAGGAAAACGGCTTCTATCTGTTCCAACGTCATGCAGCGCAGCATTATGGGCAGTTCCTCCATCTGTTCGGGGCTCAGCTCCAGGCATTCAAGAACTTCCGGGCACATGGGGTCGTGGGATATAATGTCATATATCCCCTGGGCAAAGTAATCCGCCATCTGAACCGATAAAGCCGTAATCTTGTCATAATTGGCTACATCGCCGCTGTAGTTGCCCGTGATAAATGCATTTGCCATTTCAATCGTATAGTTCAGATATGTTTCAAACATTCCCCTCCATGTAGCTTCGTTCCAGAAAGGGTTTACTTGGGCTAGCAAACGCGCTCTTTCCGCTGCATTCCTATACATTCGCTCCAGGGTCCTGCTCACTTCTTCCCGGTTTCCTTCCTGCTGGGCGGAAACCAGTTCTCGGAGAGCAATGGTGTATTCATTCAGCAGCCATGTAAAATTTTCGGCAAATTCTGCGCCGAAAATCAATCTCATCATTTCCCCGTAATGCGAAAACTCATCGTACAACTTCGCAAACAGCGCCTCTTTTGTACCTACCCCCAAATACCGGCTGATCAGGTATGCCCTGCTCCATGCTGTAATAGTTCTCCATATCTGTCTCGAATTTGTAATCAAGTTCATCTGACTGAATGTAATGCATTGCTCATTGAAACCGCGTCCCGTTTCCATATTCATACCAACTCCTTCATATGATATTAATAGGATATTTCATATGAGGCTTATTGGTACCAGAAACCAGGCAACAGAAACCATAAGGGACGGTGTTGTATTTGGTCAATGCAACACCGTCCCCTGATACACTGCTATTGATTTACTGATTTACAGCTTTGACTCCCATTCCGATTCTCTGAATCCGACAAGTACTAAATCGTCCCGAATCAGCAAAGGCCGCTTTACCAGCATTCCATCAGAAGCCAGCAATTTAAGCTGCTCTTCCTCACTCATAGTAGTCAGCCTATCCTTCAAGTTCAGTTCCCTATACTTCTGTCCGCTTGTGTTAAAAAAGCTCTTCAGCGGGCGGCCGCTTTTCTGATACCACTCCTTTAATACCTCAATCGTTGGATTGTCTTTTGCGATATCCCTGAACTGATAGGTATAGCCTCTGGCATCCAGGCATTTCTGCCCTTTCCGGCATGTTGCTCACTTCGAATAGCAGATAAACAACATATCAATTACCTCCACATTCTACGAACCCCATTATATCATCCCTCGGTCAAATATTTGATGGAATTTTCGCTGTCTCGAATCTGGAAGGAATCCACCAGACCCTTGAGCATCTCCGCCTGTGCATGCATCTCTTCGCTGATTGCCGCGCTTTCCTCCGCAGTAGCTGAATTTGACTGGACTACGTGGGACACCTGCTCGATGCCCTTATTGATCTGTGCGATTCCGGCAGCCTGCTCCCTGGAAGCCTCTGCTATTTCATTGATGAGATTGGCTACCTGTTTTGCTCCGTCCACGATTCCGTACAGCGACTGTGCTGTGCTCTCGGCTATGGCCATTCCGTCCTGAACCTGATTGATGGAGCTTTGAATCAAGGCTTCCGTATCCTTGGCTGCAGCCGCACTTCTCGCCGCAAGGTTCCGAACCTCATCGGCGACAACTGCAAATCCCTGGCCGTATTTTCCTGCCCTGGCGGACTCAATGGCCGCATTCAGAGCGAGAATATTGGTCTGGTGGGCTATTTCATGAATTACCCGTATAATCTTGGAGATGTTGTCGGATGCTTCGTTAATACCCTCCATAGACTTGAGCATCTCCTGCATCTGAGCGTTGCCTTCGATAGCATTGCTTTGCGCCGTATCCGCAAGTTCGCTTGCCAACCCTGCGCGCTCCGCATTTTTCTTCGTCTGCATAGCGATTTCATTTATGGAAGCCGTAAGTTCCTCGATGGCCCCCGCTTGTTCTGTCGCGCCCTGGGACAAGAGCTGGCTTCCTTCAGAAGCTTGTTTCGATCCCGCTGCCACCTGATCGGCTGCCTGATTGATGCTGACAAACATATCATTGAATGCATTAAGGGAGTGATTCAGGGATGTGCGAATCTTCTCGAATTCTCCCATGTACTCTCTGTCGATGCTCACGCTCAGGTTGCCCAGCGATACTTCATGGAGAATTTCGGAGATTTCAACGATATAGCCGCGTATGGAGCTGAGAGTATGGTTCAGCGCATTCTTGATAACGGCATGATCTCCGTTATACTCTCCCTCCATTATTATATCCAGATTTCCTTTTGACATCTCTTCCAGGACAATGGATGCTTCTTTAATCGGCGTTGTGATAGCGTCCAGCGTATCGTTGAATCCTTCAATGATGTCTCTATATCCTCCCATGTGTCTGTTTCCGTTAGCCCTTGCAGACAGATTTCCTGCAATGGCCGCCTGCACCAGCATCATGGAGTCTTCCTGCAGGTTATACAATGAGTTTCTCACCTTGTTCAGGTTTGTCACAATAGTCCTGAAATCGCCCCGATATCTGCTTTCGTCCAACTGCTCCGACAAGTCTCCGTTGGATATCTTTTCAAGCAGTTCCGATGCAGCGTTTAAGGGCGCCACCACCGCGTCCAGCGTCTCGTTGATGCCCTGAACAATCTCTCTGAAGCCTCCGTTGAATTTTTCCGCATTGCCCCTGGTGCTCAGACTGCCTTCCACGGCGGCACGAGCCAGATTCACATTCTCGTGTATCAGTTCCTTTAAAGTGTCCGCGATATGGCGCATGCTGATTCCCATAATGTCCTTATCGCTTCTCGGAATGACTTCCACCGACAAATCGCCGTCGGCAATTCTTTCTCCTATGAGAGCTTGTTGTTTCGTCGCTTGAATGATGCCGTTAAGGGCTTTTCCGAGAGCGCCAAGTTCATCCTTTGATTTTATGTCTATAGAAACGTCTACATTTCCGAGAGCCAGTTCTTCTGCCGCCTCCATCAAGTGATTTATAGGCTTCTTTATCATTTTGTTGGAAATTATAAACGACATTACAATTCCGATTACCAGCGCCAGAATAACGCTAATGAGAATGATGGTGCTGAGAGTGCGTATCGGCGTGCCTACTTCTTTTTCCGAAATGGTTACTACTACGGACCACTCCGTACCGTCTACCGGCGCATAGGCCATCAATTTGTCGTCGCCTTGATAGATATATTTACCGGCCCCCGATTCCCGCTGCTGCATTTTTTCTATGTAAGGTGTGAAAAACTGCAGCTCACCGTCTCCTGATCCGTCACCAGAGGTTGCAGAGGACACTCCATCGATTTCCTCGATATCCGAACCTGACGACGCAGTGGCGGAAGTTGTAGGCTCAGTAGAAGAGTCGGTTATGATAACTACATCTCCCGTCGCAGTGGCGGAGGTTGTAGCAGAAGATTCGGAATCTGAAGCTTCTTCATCGCTGCCGGTTATCAGGAGATCTGCACCCGTATGAGCTATGATTTCACCGTCTCCGTTTAACACATATGAATAGCCCGTTTCACCGACTTTGATCTGTTTGGCGTATTCACTTATGAGATCTCCCCCCACAATAGCCACGAGAACACGGTGTATGGCGCCTCCACTGTTCTTTATGGGAGCTGCCACAACAGTAACCTTCTCGCCGCTGGTCCTGCTAATTAAAGGATCCGATATGTTTCTTTCGCCATTCAAAGCTTTCTTAAAGTACTCCCTGTCGGATATGTTGGCGTAGGACCCTACGAAATCCATGTAATGGCCCCCCGTGTCGGAGATTCCCAACATTTCAAAGACAGGATAATGCTCGAGATATTCTCCGAGCACGCTTTGCTGCGTTTCCCAATCTTCAGGGCTGTCTTCCAGATGGCTTGCGACGCTGCCCACAAGTGCTAAAAGGCTTTCCACTTCCACTTGCATGATAGAAGCGGCATCCTGGGCTTTGTCCATAAGCCTCTCGTTGATACTATCGTATAATGAGTCCGATGCGATGTTAAGAGCGAAAGCTCCCATGCCGATCAAAAGAACTGCCATTACGCTTGATATAACTAAAGCCAATTTGCGGCCTATCGTTACATTTTTGAACATACCGGCTGTCTTTTTCACTGAATAACCTCCTTTAAATATGCCAAAATTACCTTGAGATTGTCTTTCGGGGTTTTGCCCTGAATAATATATATCGGCATTTTGGGAAAATTCTTTACTGCGTCAAAAAATAGATATAAACGTCGTATTAATACCCTTTTCTTGTCATTTGAAACCAAAAAATGCGTTTCATGATAATAAAATCTACCTTGTCGCCCCCGAAGAAGTAATCCGGTGCCTTAATAAAATAACTACGGGGTTCAAGTCCCCCGCACGCACCAATGCAAAAGACACCCATCTATGACTCTGATCTTGGGGGTCTCCACAAAGCCACAAGGCTTTGCGGGGAAAAGGAGGAGCAGGGAGGTGGACGACTGATTTTTTGTATTAAAAAAATCGGAGCAAAGCCGACCTTGTTCCGACGTGGTGCGCAGGTCGGGACTTGGTACAAAGGTAGGTTCAAGTTCCTCCGTGCACACACAAAAAGCACCTTTCGGTGCTTTTTCTGGTGCGCAGGTCGGGACTTGGTACAAAGGTAGGTTCAAGTTCCTCCGTGCACACACAAAAAGCACCTTTCGGTGCTTTTTCTGGTGCGCACGGAGGGACTTGAACCCCCACGGTTTCCCGCTAGAACCTAAATCTAGTGCGTCTGCCAATTCCGCCACGCGCGCATATATCAATAGTGATTCAATGCGGTACTGCTTTTGGAATATTATTCGGTGCCCGGCACCAAATATAATTCCGCAAAATACACTAATGAATAAAAAATCGGCCCTCGGAAGAGGGCGCTGATTAAAATTTGGTGACCCCACCGGGACTCGAACCCGGGTTACCGCCGTGAAAGGGCGATGTCTTAACCACTTGACCATGGGGCCATATAGAAAAAGCAGCGACGTCCTAATTTCCCAGGAGGTCACCCTCCAAGTATCATCGGCGCTAAGGAGCTTAACTACTGTGTTCGGGATGGGAACAGGTGTATCCTCCTCGCTATAGTCACTGCATTT
>JAAYNC010000125.1:0-3218 GCA_012521055.1 Eubacteriales Family XIII. Incertae Sedis bacterium | reverse complement strand
TCACAGCTGACGACGTTCTCATCCTTGCAGATCCTTACGATACCACGGACCATCATCAGGACGGTTATCTGATTCAATCGGCAGAGAGGCTGATCTGGGATTGGAGCGCCGGTTGGGATCCTGATTTCGATTACGGTATCTTCCTTGTGGCCACACCGGAAGATTTCGAAGGCAAAGAACTGGTCATGGGCGAAGGAATCAAGGATGACAGGAAAAACGTCGGAAGATTCACTGATACTCACATGATTCCTTACGGAGACAGGCTGGCGGAAGATCTCCAGGAATT
Source organism: Eubacteriales Family XIII. Incertae Sedis bacterium (assembly GCA_012521055.1). Taxonomy (GTDB): domain Bacteria; phylum Bacillota; class Clostridia; order Peptostreptococcales; family Anaerovoracaceae; genus UBA1426. The sequence continues at coordinate 2,932 of JAAYNC010000125.1, read as the reverse complement.
TGACAGCATGGAGCCTTACTCCACGGATTACCCCAACTGGTTCGGAGAAGACGGGCTGTCAGGACCGGCTTCCGCGGACGTATTCCGCACGGGGGACCACAAATACTCGCCTTACTACAAGCATGAGGATGTGTACAATCTGAAATCCACCAAGACTAGAACCGTTCTGGAGAACTACAAGAGCATCCAGCAGGCTACTGAATATACCTGCGGTGTAACTTCCATGCTCACGGTGCTTGAATGGTTCGGTAAGAGAGGCGATATGAACGAGATTGACCTGGCGAAACTGCGCAACAAGACAGACGGCCTGCCGGGCACAACGATTCAGGAGATGCTGAATGTCATCGAGCAGCTCCCCGGCGAGTGGGAAGTGTTCTCGTCTTATGATATCGTCGAAGGCGATTCGGAATTCGAGTGCGGAATTGAGGTGGACGGAGAGTACATCGATCTCGGCGAAATGATTCCGTACTTCCTTTCGAAGGGCATTCCCGTCATGGTCATGTGGCATGAATGGGGCGGCCATTACCAGGTTGTCATCGGCTATGACGACATGGGTACCGAGGGTACCTGCGATGACGTGATCCTGCTGATGGATCCCTATGACACAACGGATCATAATCAGGACGGATACGTAATCGAGTCCTTCGAGAGATTGATCTACGACTGGGGCAACAGCTATGATGAAGATGTAGACTGGGCCGCCTTCGTAGTCATGAGACCGGTGAACTAATACCGGAAACCGACACAGCATATCAAAGGATATGGAAATCGACACAATGCAATTATGCAGCCACGGGAAAAACACCCGTGGCTGCTTTTTCCTTAGCAGGATCTGCTTAGGGGCTGTTAATGTCTTCGTGGAAGTAGATTCGGCAGAATTACCTCTATGGGGGCTGTTGTTTCGGCGGATCTTCTGTTATAATATTCTGGCGGATCCTCAATGTTAGCGATCTCCGGTCGGTTTGAAAACTTCGGTTTGAAATCTCCGGTTTGAAAGTTGCAGTTAATGTTGGTTTTTCAGTAATAGGAGGGGATTAACCATGCGGTTCTATATCGTGGATGCCTTTGCGGAGCAGATCTTCGGCGGAAATCCCGCAGGAGTGGTGATCTTGCCTGCAGGGGGAGAATATCCGTCTGATGAAGTGATGCGCAAAACGGCGGCGGAGCTTCGCTATTCCGAGACTGCTTTCATTCTTCCGAAGGGCGAGAATCGCTTTCAGCTGCGCTATTTCACGCCGACGGAAGAGGTGGATTTATGCGGGCATGCTACGATAGGATCTTTTTGTGCGCTGCAGCAGGAGGGTTTAGTGTCAGTTTCTAAGAGCTACCTGGCGGAGACTTTGGCCGGCGAGTTGGAAATCAGCGTTGAAGGCGGATTTGTAATGATGGATATGGCCACTCCCAAATCCTTAGGCGTTATTCAGGAGGAAGAAGCTTTAAAAGAGCTTTACGGTGTGATGGGGATTCCTGAAAGCGCGGGAAAAGTATCTTTGGAGGGAGAATGGGACCTTTATCCTGAGATTATATCGACGGGTCTTCCGGACATCATACTTCCTGTGCGAGATGTGAAAGACCTTGCGCGGATCAAACCTGACTTTCCCGCATTGACTAAGCTTTCAAACGACTACAATGTGGTGGGCGTCCACGCTTTTGCATTGGGCGAGGGATTGATCGGCGATAACTGCTGTGAAGGAGCCTGTGAAGCCGACCAGGTTACAGCTTATTGCCGGAACTTCGGGCCGGCTGTGGGAATTGATGAGGAGGCTGCCACCGGAACCGCTAATGGGGCTCTGACTTATTACCTTTATAAAAATGCGCTGATCGATGAGGGCTCCGGCTGTAGATTCCTGCAAGGAGAAGCCATGGGACGGCCTTCGGTCATCCTGAGCACAATAGATGAAGGCGAATCAGATGTAAAGATCCGTGTAGGCGGTTCGGGATCAATTCTGGCAAAGGGTGAAATTTTTATATAAATTTTTATAGGCGAATTGTAAAATGAAGTTGAACTAAAAAACCAAAAGGGACAGTCCCTTTTGGTTTTTTGCATGAATTAAAGAATCATTTTTCCGATATTGTATACGAGAAAGGCTACAATCCAGGCCACGCTCGTCTGGAACAGCACCACGGCAGAAGCTTTCCAGGTGCTCCCCATTTCTTTTCTAATTGTGGCCAAAGCCGCGACGCATGGCATGTAGAGCAGGCAGAAAACCAGGAACACAAAGCCCGTTAACGGTGTGAAAATCTCCGACATCATGGCCGGAAGGGCAGTGGCATTGGGAGCATCGAGAAGTATGGCAAAGGTGCTGACTACCGCTTCCTTGGCGGAAAGGCCGGTTATAAGGGCGGTGGCGGCGCGCCAGTCTCCGAAACCCAGCGGGGCAAAGATAGGCACCGCAAGGATACCGATACTGGCAAGCATGCTTTGGTCGCTGCTTTCAACCATGTTGAATCCCGCGTCGAAGCTCTGCAGCAGCCAGATCACGATGGTGGCAAGAAATATAATGGTAAATGCCCTGCGGATAAAGCCCAAGATGTTTTCCCACATACGGAGCCACACGCTTTTTAATACAGGCATGCGGTAATTGGGAAGTTCCATGACGAAAGGCACGGGGTTTCCGCTGAAAATGGTGCCTTTCAAAAGCAGGGCGCAGCAAACAGCCACCAGAATGCCCATGATGTAGAGGGCAAACATGACGAGAGCCTGATGCTTTTCAAAAAATGCGGCGGTAAACATGGCATAAATGGGAATTTTGGCGCTGCAGGACATAAAGGGAACCAGTATGATGGTCATATAGCGGTCCCGCTTGCTGGGCAGGGTCCGGGTGGCCATGATGGCAGGGACGGAACATCCGAAACCCAACAGCAAGGGGACGATGGACCGGCCGGAAAGCCCCAGCCTGCGCAGCAGTTTATCCATAACAAATGCCACTCT
>JAAYNC010000090.1:0-3352 GCA_012521055.1 Eubacteriales Family XIII. Incertae Sedis bacterium | reverse complement strand
CAAAAAAGCAGAGACGGTTTCTCCTTTCGCCAAGCGAAACTCGAAAACCGCTTCTCAGAAAAATCTCTGCATTTCAAAGCCTCATTGAATAACCATTACAGGTTTTTTCGTCATATGTAGCACTTTGTTCGTCACGCTTCCGAGATACAGCCTGCGTCCTAAAGAGCCTATTCCGTTGGATCCCATGACGATAAGATCCACATCTTTCTCTTTGGCAATTTCAACGATGTTGTCCGCAACTCTGCCTATCGGCTCCTCGATCAGGATTGTCTCCACATCCAAATCGCCTAGCGACTCCTTCGCTTTTTCTAATAACTCTTCGGAATTTTGTCTCGTTTTTTCCATTAGCCCGGCCCAATCAATTGTTGATGCCTGGGTATGAATAAGCCGACTCGGTTGATAATTAAGTGCTGATATCATCACGTTCGAGACAGTAAGCAGAAAAATTTTGCTGCCCAGACAATCGGCTAACTCTTTTGCTTTTAACAAAGCTCTCTCCGAAAATTCGGATCCGTCTACGGGGACAAGTATCTTTTTCATTTTCTTTTCACTCCCTTCCATGCGCGGATGTATACATTGAGTGTTTACAGTTTTATACCCCAAGACGGAAGCAGTAATCAGAAATATTAGAATCTCCAGTCAATTAGAAACTTGTATTTGGTGCCAGACACCAAATACAACTCTGGAATTAAATACAACTGGCGCAATTTACTCCACCAGAAACTTGCTGAAATAGGGCACATACTTTTTCATGCCCGTTTCATTCAGATGGCGCTGGTCATAAAAGTCTTCCTGGATGTCCAGGCCCATGGCCTCATAGTGTTCCCGGGTATTAAAATCAATAAATTCAACACCCCGCTGGGCCGCCGCCTCCGCCACGCCGTTGCAGAACATCTTCTCTTCCACGGTGGCATTGGAAGGGGATTTAAACAGCACCAGCCGGATATTCTCCTTTTCCGCAAGGTCCATAATCTTGTGCAAGTATTCGATGTTTTTCGGCGTGCCCACCCGGCTCTCGGTAACCGAAGAAACATCCTCCCATACCACATCATCAGAAACTTCGGACAAGCGAACATATCCTTTATCCGGATCCGTGGTTTTCTCATAAGCGCGGACAAAATCTTCCTTCTCCAAATATTCCCATCTGCCATGATACTTCATGATATTGAAGATATAGAAGCGCCGCTCTCCTTTTGGAACGGAGGCAAAAATCATATCCAGCTTGTTTTTCGACATGGGGATGGGATCGATAGCCGTATGGTTGGTGGCTTCGTCCATGTAATCTTCCTCCTGGACAGCCATATGCGTCTCCACCACCAAAAGCTCCGGCCGCTGGGTCTTCAGCGCTTCAATCATATAATGGTACGTAATCCAAAGGGGTTGCTGCTGCGTGGCGAACACATAGGATTTCAGCCCGGTTTCCTCATAAAACACCGCAGGATCCACGGAACAATACATGTGGCTCGACCCGAAAAACATCACGTCAAAACTGTCCGGCTCCTCGTTGTAGAAGCCGACAACTTTCGCCGTCATATTCCATCTCCCCTCAATCTGTTTGTGCATCAAAAGATCGCTCGCTCCTGAAAGAATGAGGAGAAAGATCAGAACAAATCCTATGGTTCCTGCAATGCGTTTTATAGTCTGCATCATCCACCTCAGAATTGGAAATAGATGAATTCATTCGCGTTATAGCCCGGACCGTAAATACCGAAAAGGATGATGGAAAAAATCAGGCCTAAAGTCACGGTCCAGCGGAAAATCAAACCCTGTTTCGCAAACCTCTCCCGTATGCGAATCCCCCGGTACTGGGCCACGCTCACGCCCATCAGTATAAGGATGGAGATGATTCCGACCCAAAAGCTGCCCACGGAAAGTCCCAGATTGTAAAAGCTGCCGTCGGTGAAAACCCAGGGATTCCAAACGGAAAACATATTTTTAATAATGCCCTTTGCGGCCGTGAAGTCGGGGGCACGGAAAAATATCCACGCAAAATTGGCCAACAAATAAGTTATAATCATTTGGCCGAGCTTGTAGCTGGTCTTCTCCCGATCGATCCCGAGAAGATCGGTAATGCGTACCTTCAACGGCCTGGTAATCTGCCCGATGACCTGGAATGAACCGTGGAGAAAACCCCAGATGATAAAAGTCCAATTTGCGCCGTGCCAAAGTCCGCTGACGAGAAACACGATCATGACGTTGATGTATTTTCTCAGGGTGCTTTTGCGATTTCCGCCCAGTGGAATATATAGGTAATCGCGGAACCAGGTTGAGAGCGAAATGTGCCAGCGGTGCCAGAATTCGCCGATGCTCCTTGAGAAATAGGGTTGCTTGAAATTATCCATGAGCCTGAAGCCCATCACTTGAGCGCTTCCTTTGGCAATCAGCGAATAGGCGTAAAAATCACAGTAAATCTGTATGCCGAAAAAGAGAGTTGCCACAGCCAGAATAAGGCCATGGTAATTGGTGTAACCGTTATAAACAGTGTTTACGATTACAGCCACGCGATCCGCAATGACCAGTTTCAGGAAAAACCCCCAAAGCATGAGCAGCAACCCGTTCTTCACCCGTTCATAATCAAAGGTATGGCGGCGGTTGATTTGAACCAGCAGGTTTTTAGACCGCTCGATAGGACCTGCCACCAGCTGGGGAAACAGCGATACGAACAACGCATATTTAAACAGATTTTTCTCCACATAGATCTCGCCCCGGTATACGTCCATGGTATAGGACAGGGCCTGGAAAGTGTAGAAGGAAATTCCCACAGGAAGGATCACATCAAAAGTAGGGTTCAGCAATTCCATCCCCAGATGGCCGAGTACCCTGTTCACGTTGTCGATGAAGAAATCGAAATACTTGAACAGGAAAAGGATGGACAGGTTGGAAACCATGGACAAAAACACCCACAGTTTCTTGCGAAAAACCGCATATCTATAAGTGCGGCTGTCGGCTTCAATGGTTGAAGTCAGCCGGGTTTCCCTTCCGATTAAAAGGCCGCTCATATAAGTGATAACCGTGGATAGCGCCATGAGCAGAGCGTATTTAGGGTTCCAGGCCATATAAAAATAGTAGCTAGCCGCCAAAAGCCACAGGTATCTGGCCTTATAGGGGATAGCAAAATACATCAAGACAACAATTGGGAAAAAAATTAAATAACTGAACGAATTAAATAGCATATATTTTCCTTCGTAACTTGTAAAAGGTGTCAGACACTTTTTACAAGTAGTTGTATTTGGTGTCTGACACTTTTTACAACTTTTGTATTTGGTGTCTGACACTTTTTACAACTTTTATTGCATATTTATACCAGTTTAGGGCTGAATATATTATACCCAACCGGAATCAAAATCGCAAT
>JAAYNC010000238.1:0-3726 GCA_012521055.1 Eubacteriales Family XIII. Incertae Sedis bacterium | reverse complement strand
TAACATTAACAACTTCAATGGAGCGTACAGAAATTGACGGAAAACACTATATCGTTATGAAAACCCATGAGCACTTTAAACAATCAGGCAATGCGGCAGGCGGAAATACCGACGAGAAGGCTGTTGCTGGGGAAATACACGGTGGTATGACACCTGAGGAATATCTTGTGCCTGTAATAATCGTAACTCGCAAAATTCCACTATCTCCCAAAGAAACAACAAAAAAACCAAAGGGAATAACGATTAATGATGATATACTGGGGTTGCCATAATGAGAGGGAAAAAGATATGCACTGAGTGCAATAAAATTTTGAATAAGGATGAAGTAGCGCTTACGCAGAAAATGCTCGGAAAAGATATAAACGAGTTATACTGTATTGACTGCCTCGCAGAATATATTGATTGTGATCGCAGTGATTTGGAAATAAAAATTGAAGAATTCAAGGAACAAGGTTGTGCTTTGTTTCTTTAGGAGGATAGCCAATGGACAAGATTAAAGAAGTTTTCGCGGAGATGGTAGTACTTAAGAATCCTGAACGAACTAAGTTTTTTGCAGATCTTAGTCTACCGTCTTATATGAGAGACTGGCTTGTAATGAAATTTTCTGATGAAAACGGGAACATTGACTACAACGGTGTAGCTCGATACATAAAGAAATATATCCCTAACCGTGAGGATTACGAGCAATTCAAATTCCAGATGGTCAACGGGGAGAGCATCCGTTTTCTTGCCAGAATTCGAGTTGGGGTTGATGTCAAAACGGGAAAGACATTATTTGAATTACCAGACTTCGGTGGCACAAAGTCTGGCGCTGGTGGTGAAGTTGCCAACGACGTAGTCAGCAGATGGCAGGAGACATTGCTTCGTGAAAGCGAGAACTGGGGAATCATTGACCTTGTGTGGGAACAGGACTTCTCTAAAAAACCTCCACGTGGATATGTCAAGTTGATTGGTTACCAGCCGTTTTGCCCATATAGTGTGGACTTGGAATTTTACCGAGAAGCCCGTAACAATTTCACAACCGAAGAGTGGCTTGATTTGCTTATCTCTGCCGTAGACTACAACCCAGGCGGATATGATTCTGAGGAAGAAAAAATGTATTTTATCCGTCGCTTGTTACCTTTTGTTGAACGGCGAGTAAACTTGATTGAGCTTGCACCTCGTGGTACAGGTAAAAGCTATGTATATGAAAAAATCAGCAAACGCGGCTGGGTTGTTTCGGGTGGCACGGTATCAAGAGCTACCCTATTCTACGATAACAACTTGAAAACTGGAGGACTTGTTACACGTTTCGACTATGTTGCATTTGATGAAATACAGAACATGAAATTTCTTGAACCTGCACAGATACAAGCCGCTCTTACTACCTATATGCAAGACGGTATCGTTAAGGGGTTTGATTCTGAAATTCCTGCTAGTTCAGGGATTGTTGTTTTAGGGAATATAGAAGCGGAGAAATTTAACACACATGTTAATATGGTTGATGCAATAAACCCGATTTTCCGCAAAGCTGAAACACTTGATAGAATCCATGGATTCATTCCGGGATGGAAGATACCAAAATTTCATCAAAACTTAGTTGCTAAGGGTTGGGCTTTAAATACTGAATATTTTGCAGAAGTCCTACATTCACTACGTGATGAATTGCATTATTCAACTTTAGTGGATTCATGCATTGTAGTGCCACCAAAAGCATATAAGCGTGACCTTGATGCAATAACACGTCTTTGCACTGGATTTGTAAAGCTGTTATTTCCGCATGCAAAAACGAAGAATGATATTCCGCAGGATGAATTTGTTAAATATTGTCTTGAACCAGCTAAAGAAATGCGACAGGTGATAAGGAATCAATTGCATGTGATTGCTCCGAAAGAATACATTAACCCTGACGTGCCAGATATTCAATACAAAGAATAGAAGAAAAGGAGGGGTATCGTATTGATTTATGCAGATAATGCTGCCACAACTAAACTTGATAATGAAGCCTTTGAAGCAATGATTCCGTGGCTGCGAGATAACTATGGTAATCCATCTGCCCCATATTCATTTTCGCGTGCTGAACGGAAAGCAATTGCAGAGGCACGTGAAATTATCGCAGATTGTATTAATGCTAAACCAGATGAAATATTTTTCACATCCGGCGGCACCGAGAGTAATAACTGGTCTATAAAAGGTATCACACAATATTATAACCTAAATGGTGCCTTTAACGCTCGGCGAACAATTATTACTTCACCTATTGAACATCATGCAGTATTGAATTCTTGCAACACATTGGAGCGTAATGGCTACCCTGTCCTTTATTTGCCCGTTAAACAAGATGGATTGATTGATTCTAATGTTCTTAAAGATTACATAACAGATACTTCGATAGTTGTGTCTGTTATGCTTGCTAACAATGAAATTGGAACAATACAGCCAATAAAAAAGATAGCTGAAATCGCACACCAGCATGGGGCACACATGCACACTGATGCAGTACAAGCAGTTGGACATATTCCAGTAAATGTACAAGACCTATGTGTTGATTTACTTTCTGCATCTGCTCATAAGTTTCACGGCCCAAAAGGTGTGGGTTTTTTATACATACGTAAAGGAACTAAAATTTTACCGTATTTTGATGGCGGTCCTCAAGAAAAAGAACTTCGCGCTGGAACGGAAAATGTAGCAGGTATTGTCGGAATGGCTGTTGCACTAAAGAATTGTATTAGCCAAATGCAAAAAGAAGCTGAACGATTAAAGATAATAACTGAACGATTTTACAGTGAGCTTGATAAATTTGGGATAGATTATGTTATTAACGGGGATAAAAACAAAAGGCTTCCAGGCAATATTAACATTTCAATAAAACATTCTAATGGAGAAATGCTGCTTCATCGCCTTGATCTGAAAGGTATATATATATCCACCGGAGCAGCTTGTGATTCTAAAGAAACAAAACTTTCACATGTCATTGAAGCAATTCGGGTTCCAAAAGAGTACGCTGAAGGAACACTTCGAATCTCTTTTGGAAGGGAAAATACTGTTGATGACAGTGTTACTATTGCTGCTGCAATCTCTGCCATTGTTCGTTAACGATTCCAATGCTATCGCTCTAGTAGAGGTACCGGGTTATAAACCATATGTTGACTTATTCCCGCGAATCGACAAAATCCATTGAACTGTTCCCTCGAACAGAGAATACCCATTAAATCCACTATTGACCTATCCCCGCGAACGGACAAAATGAAAAATACAGACCAGACATCGAGGTGAGCCTATCGTTCCATGTTGAGAGCGTGGTATTGATGTCTCGGGTAAAAGAGTGAGTGTGCGAAAAGCCCTTATATATCAAGGTTTTCAGCACATGGGTATGAAACCCATTGAACGAAAACCATGAAATTATCGCTTCGAGGAAATAAGTCCATAAAGGCGGTTTTTGATAGTCAAGTGGTCAGGTTAGATGTCAGTACTTGGCGAGTGGTCGAGTTAGATGTCAGTGTTTGATGAGTGGTCGGATTAGATGTTTTTTCGGGGTGTTGCCGAGGTTGTGTGGTTGGGTTGGATGTTAAAAATGATTTTTAAGAGAGGTGACAACGTGAAGAGGGCATATTATTCAAATACAATAAGAGAATTTTTATCTCAAAATGATTTTTCCATATTTGGTGAGATAACTAGTAATGATCAGTTTGCGGCTGATGATTTGCAGAAAAACACATGGAAACAAGAAATTGAAATATTAAAGAG
>JAAYNC010000100.1:0-2776 GCA_012521055.1 Eubacteriales Family XIII. Incertae Sedis bacterium | reverse complement strand
GCGATTTCCACATAGGCTGGATTTAAGATATTTGGTATCAACAAAGCCAGGGTATCTGTCTTATTAAAATTCAGGCCTCTGGCAAACCAGTTGGGCTTATAATCCATCTGAGCCATGAGATCTAAAATACGCTCACGTGTCTTGGGTGCTACGGTCTCCGGATGATTCAATACCCGCGATACCGTAGCTACCGAAACCCCCGCCTGCCGCGCGATCTCCTTGATGTTCATTGACAACCCCCTCCAAGCGCCGGAAGTCCAAATGCAGTTCAGAATATTATTATGATTATTATAGGGTAATTATTATTATCCCATTTTGCATAGAGATTTTCAATGTTATTTTGTTTCGCTGCCGGTTGGCTTCAACTTTATGCCGTCTTCAATCTCGTTTCCGGGAGACAATATCACCCTTTCCCCCTCAGACAATCCTGAGATGATTTCAACAAGAGACGTTTTATGCATCTGCGTAAGACGTAATGGATCGTTTAACTAGCACAAACTATTTTACACTTTCCCCTAATAACGGGGCAAAAAGTGTTAATGGATAATTTGTTAAGGGGACGTGACAAACAAAACGTCCCCTTTCCGCTTCAATACCATTGCATAAATAAAAAAATCCCTGATCTGAATTGGTCGGGGATTTTAAGGAAGCGGAATTTGGTTTCTCGTTGGAGCGGGTGAGGAGAATCGAACTCCCGCCTTAGCCTTGGGAAGGCCACGTTCTACCATTGAACTACACCCGCAGGTTCATGGCTTGAGTTTCATAATACCGCAGATTCGGCTGTTTTTCAATATAATTTCGGAAAAAATTTCAGCTATTAATTTTCGCCTCCGCAACAGACACTACTCGTGTAAAGGCTATTATCAAATGACGGAGGCAAGAAGCATGAGGCAAGTTTTTGAGTATTTAATTGTTTTTCTGTTAGGAGCATCGGCTTACTGTACACTTGAAATTTTATTTAGAGGATTTACCCATTGGACCATGTTCATCGCCGGCGGCTTATGCTTTACGATACTGTACCATATATTTAACGGAAACAGATCACGCCCCCTGTGGAAATACTGCCTCATAGGCGCTTTGGTCATCACCTGCATCGAATTCCTGTTCGGTTGCATTTTCAACCTGGTCCTGGGCTGGAACGTATGGGATTATTCCAGTTATCCCCTCCATTTCATGGGGCAAATCTGCCTGGCCTATACGCTGCTCTGGTTCCTGTTGTCCGTGCCCATCCTCTGGATCGCCAGGGGATTAAAAAGGAGATTAAGCAGATATGTGTCCACGTGACAGCAGCATACCGGTATATATCCATCTGGTTCTGAACGTGTGGTTCCGGATCAGTCTTCCGTATATTCTCTGGCTGTCTCTTCACCTCGCAAGATACGCAGGGCTCCCAGGGTCAGGGCTTCCATCTCGTTTTCTCCCGGGTAGACTACAACGGGAGCGATGAAAGACACCCTTTTAATCACCATATCCGTAACCATCTTCGAAAAAGCCACTCCTCCCGTCAAAATGATCGCATCGACAGGTCCTTCAAATACAGTGCAAATGTTCCCGATTCCTTTTGCGATCTGGTAGCCCATGGCTTCATATACCAGCCTTGCATGTTCATCCCCGGCGGCTATCCACTTTTCGATCTCGCGGCAATCCGCAGTTCCCAGGTGAGCCTTCAGCCCTCCTCCCCCTCTGATCTTTCTCAACACTTCTTCCTTGATATATTTACCGGAGTAACAAAGCTCAACAATGAAGTTAAGAGGAACGCTGCCGGAACGCTCGGGTGAAAAAGGACCTCCGTCATCGCTGATGGAATCTATGATCCTCCCCTTCTGATGCGCGCTGATGGATATGCCGCCTCCCAGATGAGCCACAGTCAAATTGTAATCCTTATAATCTCCTCCTCGCTCCTTGGCGTATTTTCTCCCCATGGCTTTGGAGTTGAGCACATGGCAGAAATTCCTGCGGTAATATTCGGGAAAGCCGGTTACCCGGGCAAGATCAGAGAACTCATCCGCCGACACGGCATCATAGATATAGGCGGGAATACCTAACGGCTCTGCAATTGCAACCGCTATGAGCGCTCCGAGATTTGAAGCGTGATCTACCACCTTGTCACTGTAAATCATCCGTTTCATATTTTCGTTAACCAGGTATCCCCCCGCATAAATCGGAGGAAACATCCCCCCGCGGCCGACCGCCGCGGAAAGCTCCGACAAATACGTGTTCTGCCTCTCCAACTCCTTTCGTACCGCTTCAAGGCGAAAATCCAGCTGTTCCGTAACTTTCCCGTAACCTTTCAGTTCTTCGGTACTGTGCTCGATGTTTGTACAGAACACCTCACGTTCGTCTTCATAAAGAGCCACCTTCGTACTGGTAGATCCGGGGTTTATCGACAAAATCTTAAACACCATGCCTTATCACCTCGCAATTGTCGCCGCCAGGGCAATGGAATTCAACTTCCCTTCGGCGTTTTCCGCGCGGGATGCCATTACGATGGGATAATCCGCGCCGAGAATAACCCCTGCCATTTTTGCTCCGGCGCAGTAGATAAGGGTCTTTCCCACCATATTTCCCGCTTCGATATCCGGTACGATAAAGAGATCCGTTTCTCCGGCAATCTTACTATCAATGCCTTTGTGAACGGCCGCATCCTTACTCAAAGCCACATCCATAGTTATGGGACCTTCTATGATACACCCGGGAATTTCCCCTTTCGCCCAAATTGCCGCCAGGTTTGCCGCATCTACGGTTGCCGGCATCTTTTCATCGACTTTTTCATTTG
>JAAYNC010000023.1:0-2275 GCA_012521055.1 Eubacteriales Family XIII. Incertae Sedis bacterium | reverse complement strand
CGCAGGGTGCTTCCCTCCTCTATTTATATAGTAACTGGTGCTACAGGAAATTTGATTAAGGTGGCCTATTTTTTTGCCGGTATATGGTACATTTTTATAGTAGCATTAACAGCTGTTAATGTCAATCAAATTTTAGGCCAGTTACCGGTCTAAAATTAGGCCACCTAGACGTTAAAAAATTAGTCTTTCTTTGCCTGTCTCGAAAGAGCTTGCTTAAACCTGTAACTTTCACCGTTAATGTTCAGTATGTGTGCATTATGGGTTAGGCGGTCAAGCAAGGCGGCCGTCATTTGTTCATCACCTAACACCTCAGTCCATTTTGGAAATTCTAAGTTAGTAGTTATGATCAGGCTGCCTCTCTCATACCGGGAGGAGCAAAACTGAAAAAGCAGTTCGGCTCCTACTTTACTGAAAGGCACGTAACCTAATTCATCAAGAATTACTAAATGCGGCGCCAACCACTGTTTCTCAAGCTTATTGAGACGGTACTCCTGTTGTGCCGCAAGCAATTCGTTAATCAAACCGGCTGCCGTATAGAATTTTACCCTCATACCCTGCCGGCAGGCCTCATAACCGAGCGCAATCGCAATGTGGGTTTTGCCTACTCCGGAATTGCCGATTAAAATGACGTTTTCTCTTTTTCGAATATATTCTCCCTGCATAAGCTTCAAAACTCTCGGTTTGTTTAGTGATGGAATGGCCAGAAAATCAAAGTTTTCAAGTGTTTTGATTACCGGAAAGGTTGCCTGTCGGATTCCTCTCTGAATCCGGTTGTTTTCACGCTGGTGCACTTCCTGCTCTAGTACGCACAGTAAGTATTCTTCATAATCCAGGTTGTTGTCTGCTGCTTCTCTTGCCAGGGATTCATAGGTTTTTGCCGCTTGAGGCATTTTAAGTTTTTTCAAGTAAGCTTCAATAAGCATTTTATTGACCGCCATTATTGTCTACCTCCTGACATGAGAACACTGTATTTACTAAGATCAGGAGGTATTACAACAACCTCGGGGATGTTCTGAAGCTTGTCCTTGCTAATTGGAGCCATTTTAGGTCTTTCTGAGAAAAGTAGCTGCCCCAATATGTTCAATACACCGTCATAGCTGTATACATTGTATGTCATAGCTATTTCAACGGCTTCTGTCACTAATGCCGGGGGATAATCCCTATGCAGCATAAGTATCTTTACAAATTCCTTGTTACCTTTATGACTTCTGGCATTTAAGTTCCGGCGATACTGCTCATAAACGGGTGCTAATAGCTGAGGCTTATATACTTTTGTATTGTCTAATGCACGGGACTTTTGCAGCAGTAATTCTAGATAATGATCAAGCTTTATTTGCTCCTGGTATCGCCCGTATATTCTTGGGTGGCTCGCTATTATTGTTCCTTTGAATAGTATTTTTACTTCATCCGCAGTGGCTTTTACAGTAACTTTCTCCCCCACATATATCGTGGGAACAGAGTATCGGTTTGTTTCAAACTGCACCATGGAATAGCGGTTTACCTTTGCTTCTTTATACCTTGCTCCATCAAACCTTACTGCCGGTAATGGTCTCAAGGCTGCCTTTTCCGCCTCCCATTTCGGATTGCTTTCCAAAAGCTTAATACATTCGTTATGCAGATATTCATTCAGTTCCTCAAAAGAATCTACTTCAGGATAGGGAACGAAAAACTTGCGGACAGCCTCCTTACCTGCATTCTCTACACCGCCTTTATCGCTCCCTTTTGCCGGCCGACAAAAGGTGGATGCATAAAGGTAATGGGTGCGTAAGGCCATGAATTGCTCCTGTTCTTCTCGGTTGCTGCCTTCAAGTATTTTCTTTACGGCCGTTTTAAGGTTATCGTATGCTATTTTGTACGGTACTCCATTCATAAACTCAAAACATTTAATATGCCCATCAAAGAAGGCTTCTTGTTTCTCAAAAGGATATGCTCTTACATAAAAACCGCCTGAGCCTCTCAGCTTCATTACAAATATGTGTGCTTTGGTTTCTTTGCCTCTAAGATAGAAATATGCTTCTGTCCAGTCTACTTCTGCATAGGTTCCCAATTCAAATTCCAGTGGTAAGAAAGCCTCTCTTTGTTTTCTGTATTCTTTTCTTAAGTAATCCATTACTGTATTGTATCCGCCTGTGAAGCCTTCTTTTTTAAGTATCTCAAATATTTTTGTCCCTGTATGGCGTTGTTTGCGGTGTCTGGTTTTATCATCTTCTATTATCTGTTTGATCATTGGTATGTACGGCCCTAATACCGGATGCGTTCTTTCCTTTGTCAACTT
>JAAYNC010000014.1:0-8172 GCA_012521055.1 Eubacteriales Family XIII. Incertae Sedis bacterium | reverse complement strand
GTGGCGGCCATCCTTCAGCGTTTCATCGAGAAGTATGCTGACTGACGTATGGATTAAACAGGAAAGAGCTCCAGCTCATGTGCAAATTTCATCGAGAAGTAGCTGACTGACGTATGGTTGTATAGTATATAGATAGATAGGTATAAGAACCATTTCAGAGCCTGAATTTTTACCATCAAAAGCGGCGGGTTGCCTACTGCAGGCTGCCCGTTGCTTTTTTGTATAGCATGGGGACGTGGCAGGGGGACGTTTCTGAGATGCCAATTGTTCTTTTGGGAGGAGGCAACGGAATTTGATCTTTGGGGGTGCGGAACGTTGCCTTTCAAAGGCCTGAGGCAACGAATTTAGACTTCTGGCAAACGTACCGTTGCCTTTCTATCGTCGCGGCAGCGAGATTCGTACTTTTGATGAGGCGATCGTTGCCTTTTTCCAATCGAGGCAACGGGATTTGATCTTTGGGGGGTGCGGAACGTTGCCTTTCAAGGCCTGAGGCAACGAAATTCAGAATTCTGGCAAATGTACCGTTGCCTTTCTATCGTCGCGGCAACGAGATTCGGACTTTTGATGAGGCGATCGTTGCCTTTTTTCAACCGAGGCAACGAGATTTGATCTTCTGATAAACGGAACGTTGCCTTTTTTGGGATGAGGCAACGGTAACCGCCTTGAAATGCGGTTTCAAGTAAATGCTTGTAATTTTGGATTGGTTTTGTGGATAGAGGCTATTGCACTGGTGGATAGTGCCGCCCTGTGGGCAACTGCAGATTCTTGCAAGACAGTTGATCACAAGTTTGGACAACAAACAGTTGCCCTTGAGGCTTAGACAACAAGGCAGTTGCCCACAGGGCTTGGACAACGTGATTTTGATATTTATGTCAAAAACTTTACAGTATTGCTTCGATTGGTTTGAAATGATATGGGGAATGGTCGCCTATACCCTTTCGAAATACACATCAGGAAGGATAATCTTTATTTCCCGGTCGATTTCATCCTTTTTCCAATAGGCGATATATCGGATTAGAGCTGATGCCAGTCGATAACCCTTCAATTCCAACCTTCTCATCTCATTGATAAACTGCTTTGAGAATCGCAGCACCATATCCCCTTCCATGTCGTAACAACCTCGGCCATCCACTTGAAGCTTCATACCACTTACCAGTTTTTCAATGCTATCTTGGCATGTAAACGCCTGATCCAGATAAATATCTTTAAATGAAAGCTGCATCATATGCACATGGGGAGCGGGATACACCCGGTCGATATGGACGATCTCAACGCCCGGACCTGGCAGTCTCTCAAAGAACCGACCATTGCAATGAATAATCAGATTGTCCTTCGCCCTGGTCAAAGCGACATAAACCTTCCTTCTGCCCTCATCTGAGACCGGCACCCCGTTTTTCAGCATCAGGTATACTGTGCTGAATTCTCTGCCCTTTGCTTTGTGTATAGTGGATACCGTCACGGTGCCTTTTCTGTGGTTGTAGAAATCCGCCAGCTCCGATTCCCGAAGGAAAACGTGAAAATCCGATTTATACTTTGTTCCGGAGTTGTTTTCTTCAAAGGTGTCCAACAAGTTATTGCAGAGACCGAGGACGGAACTCTCTTTGAATTTCTCTCCTAATGCCTCCCTGGCCTTTTTCCAACTTTCTTTGCTGATGGCATGAGGCTCTTCACCAATACCGATTTGCTCCATAAAGTAACGGAGCTCATATAGGTTGGTCGGAGCAAAGCCATCCGTTGACTGTATCAGTCTGGCAGGGATGCCCCTATCGTTCAGCAAGCCGGAAATGAGGCTGGCATCGTCATTTTCCTCTGTCAGTATGCCTATATCTTCGGCTGAAAAGTTGCGGGCAACGCTCTCAACGAGGGGGGATATAAGGTCGGACCCGCTATATTGGTATACCTTTACGGTGCCTGGATCCTTGCGGTGAGGCCGGATCTCATATTGCTTGAGTCTCCGGGTAAGAAACCGGGCGAATGCATTGGAGAATGCAACGATGTTGGCTGCGCTCCTGTAATTCTCCAATAGTTCGTAGTATCCCGCTTCAAAATCGGTGATGAAGCTCTTCATGTGCTCCGAGCTTGAGCCCCTGAATTCAAAGATATTCTTATCATCGTCTCCCACTGCAATAATCTTCATGCCTTCATTATACTCCGCCATGGCCTTCACGAATTCGTATTCGGCCTGATCCATATCTTGGGCTTCATCTATCACCATAGCGGTCTTTGTGATCCGGTCCGGCGAAGCCTCGCCGCCAATGATCTTTTGGGTTGCTTCCTTTATGACCTCCCCCGACTTCTCAATGCTGCCCACCTTTCCGAGCAGGTCAAAACAGTAAGAATGGAAGGTTTTGATATCCACGAAATCTGCGCCGCGGCCGATGAGGGACCTTAGCCTCCGTTTAAACTCCGTCGTTGCCGCTCTTGAAAATGTCACCATCAGCAGTTGTTCCGGGCGGACGTCTTCCATCATCATGAGGGCTGCGAGTTTATGAACCAACAGTTTTGTCTTGCCGCTGCCGGGTCCTGCCGCCACGACTATATGGGGAGATGAATGGTCTTTGATGATGTTGAGCTGGGCTGGGGAGAGGCTGCCGAAGAGCTCCCGGAATTTTCCTTCGGTCATGGTCCTGGTTATTCTCTCCTTCTCCGCCTTTCCGGGAAAGTATTTATTCAAAAAATCCTTATAATCCATTTGGAAATAGTCATCCACGAACTGCAGGGCTCCTTTGTAATCCTCTATCATCCCTGTGGCATATTTGCCAACGATGTGTATCTGCTGGATTTTGTTTTCGTAGTGCTCAGCCAGCTGGCGGTAATCTTCTTTTTTGTAGTTTTTATGATTGTCCATTTCCAGGCGTTCGATGAACATGGGATTGTACCGGACCACTATGCTACCCTCTAATTTCAGAGCATCGATCTTTTCTAAATAGAACAGGGCGTCCTCTATTTCCTTCAGGCTGACCTGTGCGTAAAGCGGGTGGCGCGGGGACGTTTGGTGCCGGCCTTGCCCTTGCCCCTGATCATCGTCCTGCCACATATTCATGCGAACCTGGCCGGTGTCGTTGTAGGCTTCCTTGAGTTCGTTGACGGAAAAGCCGATGGCCGGATTCCGGTCCTGCGAAGCCTGCGCCGGGTTTTGGGCTTTTTCTTTAGCGGAGAGCTCGATGAGGTATTCCAGGATAAAGCGCGCTACTTCCTGCCTCTTAGTGATTTTTCCACGCATCTCATCGGGGCCTATGAGCCTTTTGACCGTGATTCTGTTGATGTGGTTTTGCACTCTACTGGCGATCCAGTTATCAACCTTCCATAGATTGAATATCTTCTTTATGTCCTTCTGATCAACCTCTCCGCAGCCGTTTTCTTCGGCATCTTCTCTTATTTGTTTCAGGTTGTAGCTTCTTTCCTCATCGTAGAGTAAGGCGAGAAGGTAGTTTTCCAGCATGCAGAAATAAGACAGCAGGTTTTTGAGGCCTCTGTATCTTCCTCCCGTTCCCAAAAAGGCGGTGAGATCTTTGTGGTCGGCCAGGATCTTCTCTTCTCGCATGAAGAGGATGGCTTCTACAACGTCCTTTTGATCAAGTCCCAATTCATCGGCTATATAGTCCACACGGGACTCGGCTTCTTCTTCATAAACATAGGACCGACTGCGGCTGCCGATGAGCCTTTTTATTATGCGAATTGCGTTTTCTTCCTGCTTTTCATTGAACAGGGCGGAAGCCTTTATCCTTTCGATTGCCTCTGCTGCATTCCGGACGAGAATGCTGTCGGCGTATACACGGGATTTGTTGTTTCCTCGTTTAATATATCCGGCCTGCTCCAAGGCTGCGATAGCGGCCCTCACCTTTGTCTCCAGGTCTCTGAACTGCTCTTCCCAACCGGCGGCTTCGGCTATTTCTAAGGCGGAACGGGTTATGCTGGAGCGCATTTTTGTAAGGCTTTTTATGCCTTTCCATATTTGTTGTATTTCTTTAATCGTGAGCTTTGTCTGATTTAACAGCGTCAGGTGCGTGTCCAAGTCTTTCTCAGAGAAAAGCACATAGCATTCGGCGTTCAGGTTTTCATCTCGACCGGCCCTACCGGCTTCCTGTATGTAGTTTTCCAGGGAATCGGATATATTGAAATGGATGACCAGACCTACGTCGCTTTTATCAACGCCCATACCGAATGCGGAGGTGGCCACTATGATGTCGATATTGCCATCTATGAAAGCGTTTTGATTCTCTGCCTTTTCCCGATTATCCATTTGACCGTGATAGGGTTTTGCAGCAAAGCCGTCGTTGGCCAGCCTTGCGGCAATGGTTTCCGCGCTCTTAGTCCTTGAAACATAGACAATTGTGGGGCAATTTTTTGCTTCTATGAGTTCCCGCATGGCGATGTATTTTTCTTCTTCGCTCTCTTTGTTGAGGATGGTGTAGCTGAGGTTTTGTCTGCGCTTGCGGGAGATGAAAAGCTCCAGATCCAGGTCCAGTTTTTCTTTGAAATAGTGGCAAATGTCTTCAATTACGCGCTTTCTGGCGGTGGCGGTGAAACATGAAACGGGTATGCTTTCATGTTTGTTCTTTTTTTCTTGAAGGGCTTTGATGAAGTCGCCGATGAAGAGATAATCTATGCGGAAGTCCTGACCCCATGCCGAAAAACAGTGGGCTTCGTCAATGACAAAGCGGATTACATTTCTTCCCAGAAGGAGATTTTCAATGGTTGAGGAGCGCAGCGATTCCGGCGCAATGTACAGAAGGGATGCGGATCCGTCTCTAACACGTTCGATGGATTTTGCCCGCTCGATGGGATCCTGCTGACCGTTGATGGTGACGGCGTCCACTATGCCGACTCTTTCCAGATTGTCCACCTGGTCCTTCATCAGGGACTGCAGGGGCGAAATGACCACGGTAAGGCCCCTTGCGCTCTGGCCGCCGATCAGGGCGGGGAGCTGGAATGTCATGGATTTGCCGCCTCCCGTAGGAAAGACCGTCAATAGGGATCTATTATGCACCGCCGCATTCACTGCCTTTTCCTGGAGAGGCTCGCCGTCAAATGTGCGAAAGGATTCGTATCCGAAATAGCGCTTTAGCTCTTCGTGGATATCCAGAGCAGAACGGCAGTAATTGCATCCCGTGGGGCAGGGTGTGTTCCTGAGGTTGTTGAGGATTTCTTCCACAAAAGGATAGGTTTTCGCTACCCAAGGAGGTATGATGGAGTAGCGATCCTCGGTTTGGATGAGAGCGAGAGCATAGGCCAGCTCTATGGGGTTGTTGTCTATATAAGGTTGCAGGTCTTTGTTGGCACAGATTTTAGTGCTGTAGGCGGTCCGGATCATGTACTCTAAGGTTGATGGCGGAAATTCGAGGTTCGAGTGGCGGCTGTTTCTGCTCTTGAGGCCTAGATAGTGAAAAAAAGAGGCAAATTCCTTTTGCTCCTTTAAGAGCCCAAAATATATCCCTTTTGAAACCGGCTCAAGATCTTCAAATGCGGCTACTTCGTCATAGAACAGATCTCTGGCTTTTATTGCATCGCTTAGCGGGTTGTTTATATCATCCGTCTGGAGTTTGTCGTCTTTTACTAACGCATGATAAGGCTTTGTTGGGAAGAGAAGCGGCGAAAGTGTCAGTGTGTCAATAACCTTCTCTACTCCGGCATCTTTGATGACCCCTCCAAGGTATTTCAGATCATGCCTGATAATGTTATGCCCACATACATAACGGGCGCCTTTTAAAAAAGCGGTTAACTCAGAGGCTGAATTCTTCCTGAATTCACTTCCCCCTTCCCGTACAGCGCCAATATCAAGTATCCGGCCCGTTAATGCTTCGATTTCCGTATCAATAAAGACTATTTGATCCATGCTGCTTCCCCGTCATTCAAAAGCGTCTTTTATGTTATCAGATTCCTGTTTGGATGCCAGTTAATAATCTATGCCGCAGGTTCTTTGTTATCAAATTCTCATCCGGCCGCCTATTCCGAATTCCGATCCAGTCGCCAGTTATTAAATCTGTGCAATCGCTTCCGTGTTACCGAATTCTCATCCGCCCACCAGTTATTAAGTCTGTGAAAAAGCTTCCGTGTTACTGAATTCCGATTCGGATGGCAATTACATAATCTATGTTGTGGCTTCCGTATGATCGAATCCCTGCAGGATGCCAGCCTTTTCATACAACAACTTTCCGTATTATCGGTTTAACACTCGGATGCCAGTCATTCTTCTATGCAACGGCCTTCGTGTTATCGGATTCTCATCCGGCCTCCAGATATTAAGTCTATGAAATAGCTTCCATGTTACCGAATTCCGATCCGGCGCGGCAACCTAATCTGAGCAAAGAACGTGATCAGAATAATGCTTTAGCCGGAACCCGAATTCAGCTATATTTAACATTATACATGATTCTTGTTCTAAATTGAACCCGGCGCATAGCCGTTCTTCCGGTAGGGGCAACGGGATCGGACTTTTGGCAAATATACCGCTGCCCTTCTACGGCGGAAGCAACAAAACTCAGCCCTTTGGCAAATGGACCGTTGCCCTTCCCCTCTTAAGATCAACGGTAATCTGATTTTATGACAGTGTGTCGTTGCCTTTTTGCTGCTGCGGCAACGAGATTCAAATTATTGATAAACAAAACATTGCCTTTCCAGGGTTGAGGCAACGAAAACTGGCTTTATGATTAATGTGCCGCTGTCTTTTTTCGCTCCAGGCAGCGGGTTTTAGGCTTCCGAAAGGCGGACCGTTGCCATTCTCCCCTTGAGGGCAACGGTAATCAAGTTTTGGAACAATATGCGTTGCTTTTCTGTGAGCGAGGCAACGATATATGGACTTCGGATAAATGAGACGTTGCCTTTTTCAGGCCGGAGCAACGAGATGCAGGTTTTCGACAAACAGAACGTTGCCTTTCTAAGATTAAGGCAACGAGGACCGGCATAACGATAAATGTGCCGCTGCCTTTTTTCGCTCCAGGCAGCGGGTTTTAGACTTCCGAAAGGCGGACCGTTGCCTTTCTCAGGCCGGGGCAACGTGAATTGGGCTTGGGATGCGGTCGTAGTTGCTTTCTGCTTAAGTTCTTGTAATTTGTGGTTATTTTTGTGGATGGGAGACAAGAGGTTCATTGCACTGGTGGATAGTGCCGCCATGTGGACAACCGCAAATTCTTGCAAGGCAGTTGCCCACAAAGCCTGGACAACAAACAATTGCCCTCGAGGCTTGAACAACACAATAGTTGATTACTGGGCTTGAGCAACATGACAGTTGCCCACAAGGCTTGGCAATATGGCGGTTGACCACAGGGCTTGGACAACGAGAATTGGAACAAAAGGCTCGTTGCCCACACTCTCCACAAGGCCTGCTACTGCTGCTGTTCGATTAATAAAGATGATAACACATATAATATGAAAGTGTTCAACCCTGCTCAGATGTGCGGGGGGCGCGGCAAAGCCGCAAAGGGGTGTTGTTGTAAAAAGTGTCTGACACCAAATACAACACCAAATACAACAACACAAAATACAACAGGAATGGCAAGGTGGCGCTTGGGTGGCAGGTGGACGTTTCGAAGATGCCAATTGTTCTTTTGGGATGAGGCAACGAGATTCGGACGTTCCGCTGCCACCGCGGCACTATTTCGGGCTGTAGATCATGAGAAAGAATTGTCTTGATTTTTCCGTTATATCAAAACTGCCATTCGTGGTACTCCATTCGATCAACAATCCGTGGTACATGGCGCAATAAAGTTCAAACAGCACATCCCACGAGCATGTATCATTGATCTGTTTGTTTTCCTGGCCTTTTCGAGTGACCTTCTCAATAATTTTGGCCACGGAAGGATAATACTTTTCTATATTCTCCATTAATACGGGATAGAGCTTGCCTTCATGGGTCATGTTCGCATTCATGAGATGAATGTTAAGCTCCGGATTGAGGGACAGGTTGCATTCCAGGTAAAAGTTGCATATCTTCCACATCTGCTCCAGAGAGTCGGTTATGGTGACCATTTCCGCCAATGTGTCTGTCATTTCCTCATTGGTTCTAATCTCATAATAGTCCACAAGCAGACTGTCTTTCGTCGGATAATGGTGATAAAAGCTGCCTTTGGTCACATTGCAGGCTTTGCATATCATATCAACACTGACGTTTTCATAGCCGTGTTCCATAAATAAATCAATGGCTGTGTCCAATAATTTCTTTTTCAAGTATTT
>JAAYNC010000165.1:0-4273 GCA_012521055.1 Eubacteriales Family XIII. Incertae Sedis bacterium | reverse complement strand
GTGGAGGAGACTCTCTCCGAGTACATAACGGAAAGCGACTATCTGAGCGCAGAAACCATATGCTCTTCCGAAATAATCAATGTGGCGCCGGTGGTCAGCCTGAGTCCTATCACGCCTAAGACGGCCAATGTAACCATTCTTGCGGGAGGCGAGGCCGAGTACGACCGGATTAAAGCAAACCTGTCGCTTTTGGAGCAGGAACTGCTGAGGCAGAGAGTGGACGCCCATATCACCCTGGAGAAAATGACTCCTGCGGCTTCCGAGCCGGAGGGAAATGGCGCAAAGAGAACCATGACGGCCAGCACCCCTTTCGGGTACGAGGGTGAGTGGACATTCTACGATTACGGCAACTATATCGTAGATAATGAGAGGCTCTATAAAATCGATGCCAGCTGGCCCAACACGGACAGTAAGGGGTATCCGGAACCGCCCTACACAATTAGCTGCTGGGATGCGGCTTCCGGAAACAAGCTGTGGACCTACACTTTTACGGATGAGCTGCTGCCGGTGCCGAGAAAAAGCGGTCCCTGCTTTGCTCAGGACGATACGGGCAGATATCTTTATTTCGTAGCGAGCGGGAAGACGTTGGTCCTTACAAAGGATACGGGTTCCTTCCTGACGCTCTTAAACATGGAGATAGGGAGGAACTGCTTTGTGGAAGGGGATTTCATCTATACCATAAAGACCAACGGGATTTATAGGATTTCCGCGTTGTCCGGCAGGACGGACAAAATATACAACGGCAACATCATGGATGGGGTGTGCAGGAGGCTTGAGGGAAAGATACACTTCGTGACGGGAAACGGCCAGTCTATGTTCCGCGGTTTATTCGATCCGGAAAATGAGAAGGTGGAGCTTGAGCCCATCGCCTTTGAGTCCCAGGAATTCGGCCTGCCTGCGCACAAACTGCTGGGCGTGGACGTGGATGGGAATCTGATCGTAAACACGGTTACTCAGAAAAGGGCCAGCAACGGAGATTTGGATGATACATATATAACCAGGACTCGGGTCTATGGCCGGGACAACCGGTTGCTCTTTGCGGCGCCGGGAATGAGCTTCAGCTCGTCCCCCAAATGTACGGCAACTCCCGTTTATGATGAAGGAGGGCATTGCAATTACATCGTCTATACTTGGGAAAAAAGCAGTTCAAAAAGCTATACATATTACGCATATCTGTACGGGGTTCGGAACGGTTACGTCAAACAGGCGAGCATGAGCGGCTCAAAAGAGCTCACCGTCTCAAACCGCGTCCCCTTTGCCAGGGAACTCAACGGCCAGGTATACGTATGCAACGGAGCGTACTGGGTATACGTCTACAACATGGGGTATGGAATTTATCCTCAGAGGCTGAAAGTCTTCGTCTTCGATCCCGAAAAGAATACGGTGAAAAGCGGAAACTATTACAACGAACTGGGGATTCCGTTAAGCACCATTGAAAACGGGTATTCCTCCGATGTGTTTGCGGCGGTTCAGGCGGGGTACAACACGCCGGGAGCAGGGGAGAGCCTGACCTATGTGTTGAAGTGGGACCAATCCCTTCCCCAGATTATTAATCGCTATGTTTCCAAGCATTTCAAAGGGGGAAAGGACATCAACGTCCTGATCCTCTACGATGAAACAAACGATCCGGAGATGTACGGGGAGTCGCTCCTCATGGATTCCCTGCGTTCACAGGTAGAGGGGAAAAACGGCAAGCTGATCCTGGCGGACCGGGCTCTGGTGGAGGAAAGCAGGCTGGGCGAGGCCATACTTGAGGCAGGCGGCAGGGAAAAGAACCTGTTGGGTGTTTCGGTGGAAGGAGAGCAGGCCGGAAGCATTGCGAAAACTTACAACTTAGAGCCGAACCAAACTTACTATTACGAATATGAAATCAAACGGGCCGACGGCGTCCCGGAGGATTCTTTGGAAATATCTCATCTGACCGGGGCTCAACCGGGGGCCCAGTATGCATCCGCCGGATACCGGACAGCAGAATCGTATTATGAGGATTTCGAGGATAAGGAAACGAACCCCTTCTTCACTCTTGCTTTGAACTGCATCAGCGAAGGGTACTACAAAGGGGCGAATCTCTATCAGAAGACCAGCAAAAACAGCTACGGTTACCACCCTTCCAATGCCAATTCTACCAAGATCACCTTCACCGTGCCTGAAGGCAAACTCGGATTTTTATCCTTTGATTACCTGCTCCAGAAGAGATATGAATACGGAGACGGGGCTTCTAACTGGACCCAGAGTTATGTGAAGATAGACGGGCAATTGTGGCGGGCCTGTGTGCCGAATTCCGGAACCGGGCATTACAGTCATCCGGAACTGCTTCAGCCCGGAGTGCACGAACTGACCTTCTTTGCCAGCGAATACGGGAAAGAGATATGGGCAAAGATGTGGCTCGATAACATAAGGGTGGATATTTTGGAGCAGGCGGAAGGAAACGTGCCGCGGGCTGTGCAACCGGAAAGCGTTTCCGTGGAATCCCTCACAGGAGGATATGTTTCTGTAAAGGGCAGCTTTAAGACCTTGCCGGAGGTGGCTTCCTACGGAGAGGTAGAAAACGCAACGGTAATCGACGGAAAGATAGGGACCGCGCATTACACGATCTGGACCAATACAGATCCGGACCGGAAGGCCTTCGATTTCCAGATCCCCAGCGGAAAAACGGCCATATATACCCTGGTCTCCACCCAGTCCAAACCCAGGTGGAGCAATGACAGGAACTATTCCGTAACATACAGGCTTCCGCTTTATTATAAAAACAAGGAAGACGGATGGATCTATCACAAATGGATATCCCTTGCGAAAAACAAGAACAGCCAGGATGCCATGCACAATGTGCCCACCAATCACAAGTTTAATCCGGGGGAACTGGAAGGCACGAAGACCTTTTCCCTGACCGCATCATCATATAGGCAGACTTCGGGGGATTTCACCAACATTACTTCCGTTATCGTGGACTCCGGGAACAAAAGCTGGGGCGAGAAAGATTATTTCCTCACCGGCCTGGGAGGCAATATAAAATTCTTCCTGCAAAAGGAGATGTACAACGGCACAGAGCTGACTCTCCGCCTGCCGGAGGGGAATAATTTCATTCGCAATCTGAAGCTGTATACCATCCGGGACGGGATCAAGGTTTACGTGGAAGACGAGGCTTTTTCGGACTCCGTCGCTTTAACAGCCTGGGCGGCGCACAACGCGAATACGGCCGTCATACAGGAATTGCCCGTGGAGAAGGAGGAGAAGGGGCTTGTGTATAAGCTCAATGAACTGGTGCAGTACGGGATCGACTATTACGACTATGAAGCGGATCCTTCGAAAAAGCAATACTGGCGCTACACCCACACACCTTTTAACCTGGGACCGCACCCGGATGCAGCGGTTATACTGGATGATACAGGCGAAGTTGTGTCCGTAACGGGGACTGTTTTAAACGAGCCGATCCAGCGTTTTTCCGTGGACGGCAAATATACGGTGGATCATTGGCAGGAAGACAACACCAGTAGACCGGTAGTTCCGGAGGGTAATCCTGACTATGACAAACCCTCTAATGTGGAGACCCTGACCTTCTATGTAGAGGGAAGCGGCAGCGGACCCTGGATCGAGTCCATCGGTACACTGCCAAAGACAGTAAGGGAAGGCAACAGCTATCGCATACAAGTCTTCGTAAACGATGCGGAAAAGGATGAACTGAGACTTACCACGGAGCTGTATAAAGATCGTACATTGATCTTTGCCCAAAGTCATACGGAGATCCGGGTAGATGCTTCGGGGAACTATCCACCGGTTGTGACGGATGTGGTGCCCATTCCTGCGGAGATCGGCAAGTATGAAGTGGTCTGCACCGTAAGAGACCAGACCGGAGTGGGTATGGCAAACTATAGCTTCGTGGTTGTTTCGGACGGAAAGATCACCGGTCGGGTCTACCACACCGACGAATGGGAGAAAAACCGTAAAAAATATAACGTGTCCTTGTTTGGGGAAGAATTTAATAAAAAGGTCACATATGAGGAATACATTAGCATGAATGCCCCGAGAAAGCGTGGCACCAACGTATTTTGGTCCGGCGAGCGTTTCATGCTCTCAGCTGAGGTTGGAGGAATGACTGCGAAGGTTTCAGTTTCCATTCCCGGGACCGGATATCAAGCTCTTTTGACGTCCACGGGCACAAAAAATGCGCAGGGAGAGACCATCTACCAAGGAGAACTTTGGGATAGAACCATGCTCAACCGGTGGGGAAAAAACAAGCCTCAGCAGGTAACTTTCCGTTTCATTGCTGAGTATG
>JAAYNC010000067.1:0-18043 GCA_012521055.1 Eubacteriales Family XIII. Incertae Sedis bacterium | reverse complement strand
TACAAATAGGGGATGATTGACAAAGTCCGGGAAAGGGAATAATATGATATTCGTTAAGTTAAATAACACGCCTTATCGAGAGTGGCTGAGGGATTAGGCCCAGTGAAGCCCGGCAACCTGCTTGTTTCCTGAAACAGCAAAGGTGCTAAATCCTACAGAAATTATTCTGAAAGATGAGGGGAATTGTTGTTAATTGCCCTCTTCGAAAGAAGAGGTTTTTCTTTACAGAGGTCCGGAAATGGAGGAGAAAGAACAAATGAAGAAAACTTTATTTTCATCCGAATCGGTAACGGAAGGGCATCCTGACAAGCTGTGTGACCAGATTTCTGACGCGATTCTGGATGCGGTGATTGCAAAGGATCCTAATGCCAGAGTTGCTGTTGAGACGACGGCTACCACCGGCATGGTCATGGTCATGGGCGAGATGACCACGGATTGCTATGTGGATATTCCTCGCGTGATTCGCGACGTGATTGTCGACATAGGTTATGACAAAGGCGAGTATGGATTTGATGGAAAAACTTGCGCGGTGCTTACGGCCATCGATGAACAGTCTCCGGACATTGCTATCGGCGTTAACAAGGCATTGGAATATAGAGATGGGACACTCGACGACGAATTGGATGCCACCGGCGCGGGAGACCAGGGCATCATGTTCGGCTATGCTACCAGGGAGACCCCCGAGCTCATGCCTATGGCTATCTCCCTTGCTCACAGGCTTGCCAAGAAATTGGCAGAGGTCAGGAAATCCGGAGAACTGCCTTATTTAAGGCCGGACGGAAAAACCCAGGTAACTGTGGAATACGAAGGCAAGAAGGTGGTCCGTGTGGACACGGTACTTATCTCAGCCCAGCACGACCCGGATGTGAGTCAAGAACAGATTCGAAAGGATCTCATTGAAAAAGTAATCAAACCGGTGGTTCCGGCGGGGTTGATGGATGAAGAAACCAAGTATTACGTTAATCCTACCGGGCGGTTTGTCATAGGCGGTCCTCACGGGGATTCGGGGCTTACGGGCAGAAAGATCATCGTGGACACTTACGGTGGTTACGGCAAGCACGGAGGCGGCTGTTTCTCCGGAAAGGATCCTACGAAAGTGGACCGGTCCGCGGCCTACATGGCCCGCTACATTGCCAAGAACGTTGTGGCTGCAGGACTTGCCGACGAGTGCGAAGTCCAGTTCGCCTATGCCATAGGAGTTGCAAGGCCGGTTTCCGTCTTTGTGGACAGCTTCGGAACGGGTAAAATATCCGATGAAAGACTGGCTGAAATTGTGAGGGCTAATTTTGACCTTCGCCCCGCAGCCATAATTCGCGACCTGGATCTCAGACGGCCAATTTATCGCCAATTGGCAGCCTACGGTCACTTCGGACGGCCGGAGCTGGATTTGCCCTGGGAGCGGGCGGATAAAGTGGAACTCTTGAAGGCGGAGGCGCAAAAATAGGCCGAATAGAAGGAGCCGGATAAAATAAGACGGAGTTAAAGTACGCCTTATGAGATAGGAGTAACACAGAAACAGACTGCTCGAATATATTAATATGTAAGTTTTGGAAGCATAGAAAGAAGAGCGGATGTTGGGAAATTGAGCATTTTCATATTGACCACGCCCGCTCTTTGTAATAAAATTAACGACAAATCAAAAAACAGAGGGACGTTCTATGGGAATAATCGTTACGAAATTCGGAGGAAGCTCCGTGGCCGACGGAATCCAGTTGGCCAAACTAAAAAATATAATTGAACAAAATAAAGACAGGAAATACGTCATCGTATCGGCGCCGGGCAAACGATTTGAACAGGACAATAAAGTCACGGACCTGCTTTACTTGTGCAAAGCCCACATCGACCACAATCTGGATTACAGGCAGATTTTCCAGGTAGTCTGCGACCGCTTCCTGGCACTTAAGTTAAACTTAAATATTGATGTAGACCTGGAGAAGGAATTCGCCGAGATCGACAGAAATTTGCAAAACAACGGAAGCGAAGACTATATTGCAAGCCGGGGAGAATATCTGACAGCCCTGGTGGTTTCGGCTTATCTCGGATATGACTTTGTGGATACCGCCGACCTGATCTGTTTCGATGAGAGAGGCAAACTCCTGGATGAGGAAACAAACAAAAGATTGTCCGAAGAACTCAGCAAACATGAAAGAGCTGTGATCCCGGGTTTTTACGGAAGCAAGCCCGACGGAAGCATTAAGACCTTTTCCAGAGGCGGCTCGGATATAACGGGTGCATTGGTGGCGCGGGCAGTAAAGGCAGACGTTTACGAAAACTGGACAGACGTATCCGGTTTCATGGTGGCAGATCCGAAAATTGTAAAGAATCCTGAGCGAATCGATATGGTTTCTTACAAAGAATTGAGGGAGCTTTCATACATGGGAGCCTCAGTTCTCCACGAAGATGCTATTTATCCGGTGCGCGCCAGCAACATCCCCATAAACATTAGAAATACCAACGATCCGGACAATCCGGGAACTCTGATCGTTTCCGATACCAGCGAAAAAGCGGAAGACAAGATCATAACCGGCATTGCCGGGAGCAAGGACTTCGTAGTCATAGCTATTTACAAAAATATGATGAGTGCGGAAGTGGGATTTGTACGCAGATGCCTGAGCATTTTAGAGGATTACGGAGTTCCTGTGGAGCATTTACCCAGCAGCATTGATACAATTTCCATCGTGCTGTCGAAGAAGAAGCTCAACGGAAAATTGGAAGACATCGTAGAAGAAATGCATAGACGTCTCCAGCCCGACAGCCTGGATGTGCACGAGAATATGGCTTTGATCGCAACGGTAGGAAGGGGCATGAACCGGCGGCGCGGCGTATCGGCAAAGCTGTTCGATGCGCTCTATAAGGCAGGCATCAACGTTCGGATGATCGATCAGGGCTCCAGCGAGATGAATATCATCGTCGGCGTGGAAAATGTGGATTTTGAAAACGCCATACGGGCTATTTACAATGCCTTCTTCGGAGAAGGAGAAGAAACCAAACTCTAAAATTATAATTGCTTACATACATGGCCGCGGCATTCAACCCCCGCGGCCGTTTGATTTAGGCGACCAAAAATCAAAAGGGACAGTCCCTTTTGATTTTTGCTTTTTGATATGTGCCGTGGTATAATTAAAGACTATTGAGCAGTACCAAATTCAATATCAACTTGTAATTCAAAGTTTTATGATACAAATCGCGAGAGAGGTACGGACAGGATGGGCTTATTAGAGAAGATTTTTGGTGACATCAACACAAAAGAATTGAAGAAGATAGAAAAGATCGTAGA
The DNA here is from genome assembly GCA_012521055.1 of Eubacteriales Family XIII. Incertae Sedis bacterium. Lineage (GTDB taxonomy): Bacteria > Bacillota > Clostridia > Peptostreptococcales > Anaerovoracaceae > UBA1426. The sequence continues at coordinate 14,766 of JAAYNC010000067.1, read as the reverse complement.
TCAAATCGAGGCATACGATCAAGAGATGGCTGCAAAGTCCGACGAGGAACTGCAGGCATTGACGGGTATTTTTAAAGAGAGGCTGGAACAGGGGGAAACGCTGGATGATTTGCTGCCGGAAGCTTTTGCCGCAGTGCGGGAAGCGGCCTGGCGGACCTTGGGTATGAAACATTTCTGCGTGCAGCTGATAGGAGGCGTGGTGCTGCACCAGGGGCGGATCGCCGAGATGAAGACTGGTGAAGGAAAGACCTTGGTGGCTACCCTTCCTGCGTATCTTAATGCATTGGAAGGAAAAGGCGTCCATATAGTTACCGTCAACGATTATCTCGCCAAGAGAGACATGGAATGGATGGGGGCAATCTATAAATTTATGGGGTTGACGGTTGGCTGTGTAATCCACGGAGTTACCGGGGCCGATCGGAAAGAGGCTTATGAAGCCGATATTACCTACGGAACGAATAACGAGTTCGGCTTCGACTACCTCAGGGACAACATGGTTATCTACAAAGAGGACATGGTCCAGCGGGAGTTGAACTACGCCATCATCGACGAGGTTGACAGCATACTGATAGATGAGGCCAGAACCCCTCTTATCATTTCCGGCCAGGGAGAAAAATCCACGGACCTGTACCGAATTGTAGACAAGTTCGTGGCTGGTTTTTCCGAAGGCTTCGATTTTACTAAGGACGAAAAAGAGCGGACCGTTGCCCTGACCGAGCAGGGAGTTACCAAATGCGAGAAATATTTTAAGGTGGAGAACTTCTCCGATCCGGAGAACATGGAACTCCACCACCATGTAATCCAGGCGTTGAAAGCCCACAACCTGATGAGGCGTGACGTGGACTACATCGTAAAAGACGGCGAAGTGGTCATCGTGGACGAATTCACCGGACGGCTCATGTTTGGGCGCCGTTACAGTGACGGGTTGCATCAGGCCATCGAGGCAAAGGAAGGGCTGCTGGTCCAACAGGAGTCCAAAACTTTGGCCACCATTACCCTGCAAAATTACTTCAGAATGTACAAAAAGCTAGCGGGTATGACGGGTACCGCCAAGACGGAAGAAGACGAATTCCGTGAAATCTACAACATGGATGTAGTTGAAATCCCCACAAACAAGCCGGTCATAAGGATCGACATGGAGGATAGCATCTACAGCACGGAGAGGGGCAAGTTCACTGCCATTGTCAATGAAATCGAAAGGTGCCATAAGATGGGGCAGCCTGTTTTGGTGGGCACCATTTCCATAGAAAAGTCGGAACTGATAAGCGCAGCGTTGAAGCGCCGGGGCATAAAGCACAACGTGCTCAACGCGAAGCATCATGAGCGTGAGGCTGAAATAATAGCAGAGGCAGGCCGGTTGGGGGCCGTCACCATCGCTACCAACATGGCCGGCCGCGGAACGGATATTATCCTCGGCGGCAGGGACTGCACGCCGGAGGAGAGGCAGAAAGTAGTGGAGCTGGGCGGACTTCGTGTCATCGGCACAGAGCGTCACGAATCGCGTCGTATAGACAACCAGCTCCGCGGGCGTTCCGGCCGTCAGGGAGACCCGGGGCAAACCCAGTTCTTCATTTCTCTCGAGGATGACTTGATGCGCCGGTTTGGCGGCGACCGAATTCAAGGGTTGGTAGGAAAACTGGGCATGGGAGAAGACGTCCCGCTGGAAGCGAGCATGCTGACCAAATCCATTGAAAACGCTCAGAAGCGAGTGGAGGGCAGGAACTTCTCCATTCGTAAATATGTGCTCCAATATGACGACGTAATGAACAAGCAGCGGGAGATCATCTACGGCGAGCGTCGCCGGGTGCTCTTCGGTGAGGACTTAAAGGACCATATCCTATCCATGGCGGAGGAAATCGTCAGCGAGCAGATCGATTTCTCTACGTCGGCATCCAAGTATGCGGAGGAATGGAATCTGGAAGAACTGGCCAAATCCCTGCGGAAGTACTTCGGCAAATTCCCCGATTACGATTATACGGATGATGATATACAGGATCTGACACCGGAAAAGCTCCATGAAGATACTATGGTGCGGGTTCGCCGGATTTACGATGATAAAGAGCAGGAAATCGGAGCAGAACGGATGCGGGAACTGGAGCGCATGATCCTGCTCAGGGTAGTGGACAACAAGTGGATGGACCACATCGATGCCATGGACCAGCTGCGTCACGGCATCGGCTTGCGGGCTTTGGGCCAGCAGGATCCGGCAAGTGCCTATGCGGATGAAGGCTTCGAAATGTTCGAGATGATGATCAGAGCCATCAAGGAAGACACCGTCCGCTTCTGCTTCAACGTGACTATCCAGACCCAGACTCAGCGCAAGCAGGTCATCGAGATCGGCGTTGCCAGAAAGGATGAGTTTGAGGATTCGGATGCTGTGGCGGAGGACAAGGGCCCGGCAGTTCAACGGATTCCCGCAGCGGCCAAGGTGCCTGAGCGTCCGGTGAAACAGGAGACGGTGCGGAAGCAGCCCACCGTGGGCAGAAATGATCCCTGTCCCTGCGGCAGCGGAAAGAAATATAAGAAATGCTGCGGAGCAAACCGATCCGACGAATAGAAAAAGCATTGTAAAATTGCAAGTTGAATATGGTGCCGGATACTTTACGAGTTAAAACATTTTTTTGGAGCGCAACCCTACGCTCCAAAAATAATACTTGTATTTAGTATCTGATTCAAATATAAAGGTGGCAAGCGAGATGTCTCTTTGCCGCCGCAAATCTGCTGAAAAGGATGTGAGAAGATGCTGGAACTTGAATCCATCAAGAACGAACTTGATGACGAGGCAGAAAAACTGAGAGAATTGGGTGAGTCTCTTTGACCTGGCCGGGTTGAAGGAGAATCTGAAAAAGATAACGGAACAGATGGAAGCCGGGGGCTTTTGGGATGACCACGAGCAGGCCCAGAAGGTTTTGAAAGAGAAGAAAAGTCTCGATACAAAGATAGACGAATATACGGCTTTGGCCGACGAATTCGAAGACATTAAGATCATGATCGCATTGGCGGAGGAAGAGGACGACAGGAGTCTGGTTCCCGAAATCGAAGAAGCTTACGCCGCTTACAAAAAGAAGTACGAAGAGCTGAGAATAAAAACGCTTTTGGACGGCGAGTACGATAAAAACAATGCGATCCTGTCCATTCACTCCGGCAGCGGCGGGCTTGATGCCCAGGATTGGGCGGAGATGCTTCTGCGCATGTATACTCGCTGGGCGGAGGATAAGGGATACAAAGTGGTGATATGGGATTTGCAGGACGACTCGGAAGGCGGCATCAAGAACGCCACCCTGCAGATCGAAGGAGAAAACGCATACGGTTATCTGAAGAATGAAAAGGGCGTGCATCGCATCGTCAGGATTTCGCCTTTCGATTCTTCCGGCCGCCGTCATACTTCCTTTGCATCCGTGGACGTGATGCCAGAGATTGACGACGACATCGAGGTGGAGATCAACCCGGAGGATTTGCGCATCGATACCTACCGTTCAAGCGGAGCCGGCGGCCAGCATGTCAACAAGACGGATTCAGCCGTCCGCATTACCCACATACCTACCAACATCGTTGTGTCCTGTCAGAATGAGCGCTCTCAGCATCAGAACAAGGAAGTGGCCATGCGGATCTTAAAGGCCAAGCTTCTGGAACTGGCACAGCAGGAGCATAAAGAAAAGATCGAAGAGTTAAAAGGCGACTACAGCCAGATTTCCTGGGGCAACCAGATACGGTCTTACGTATTCCATCCTTACACCATGGTCAAAGACCATAGGACCAATGCAGAGGTTGGGAACGTCTGTGCCGTTATGGACGGAGATTTAGACTATTTTATAAATGAGAAATTAAAGCAAAGAAACGGAAATTAAACTTTGAGAAAACAGAGTTTTCTTTTATGAGGTAACAGATGATAATAGAAAGACTTGCAAAAGAACTGGGGCTGAAAGTATCCCATGTACGCGCCACAGTAGAACTCATCGATGAGGGGAACACCATCCCCTTTATCGCCAGGTATCGAAAGGAAGTCACCGGCGGCATGTCCGACGTGGTTTTGCGGGACCTGGAGGAACGGCTCACCTATCTTCGCAATTTAGAGGAAAGAAAACAAGAGGTCATCCGGCTGATCGAGGAGCAGGGAAAGCTGACGGAAGAGCTCCGGGAGGAAATCCTTTCTGCAGACGTTCTTCAGCGGGTGGAGGACCTTTACAAACCTTACAGACAGAAAAAGGCCACAAGAGCCTCCAAGGCGAGAGAAAAGGGTCTTGAGCCTTTGGCGGTAATAATCCGGCTCATGGAGCAAACGGAAGGAACGCCTCTCGAAGCGGCCATGCCCTTTGTGTGCCACGATCCGGAATTGATTGAAGCGGGAAAAGGCGCGGCTACGGCAGAAGAGGCTTTGGCAGGCGCGGCGGATATAGTGGCGGAAAGCATTGCAGAGGATGCGGACTTAATACAGGCGGTGCGGAAGAAAACCTTTGAAGAGGGGCAGTTGGTTTCCGAGGCGGCGGACCCGGAGGAAAGCACTGTTTACGATATGTATTACGATTACAGCGAAGCCCTTTCCCAAATACCCAACCATCGGATTTTGGCCATCAACCGGGGTGAAAAAGAGAAGAAGCTTAAGGTAAAGGTCAAAGCTCCTGTGGAAGCCATTCTCGATATGCTGAAAAAGCAGGTGATACGCAACGAAAGAAGCATCTTTTTAGAATTGATGGAGGCCACGGTAGAGGATGCTTATAAGCGGCTTATGGCGCCTTCCATCGAGAGGGAGCTTCGTAACCAGCTTACCGAGCGGGCGGAAAAGGACGCGGTGAAGGTATTTGCCAAAAATACGGAGAGCCTTCTCATGACCCCGCCGGTGAAGGGGGCCAGGGTACTGGCCATCGACCCGGGTTACAGGACGGGCTGTAAAGTGACAGTGTTGGACGAGACGGGCAAACTCTTGGCCTACACCACCATTTACCCCACAGAGCCCAAGCGGGATATCGCCGGCGCTACAAAGACCATATTGGCCCTGATTGAGAAATACAAAGCCAATGTAATCGCCATCGGAAACGGCACCGCATCCAGGGAAACGGAGATTTTTATCGCCGATTTGATTCGCGAATCCGGCATCAAGGACCTGCAATACACCATCGTAAACGAAGCGGGAGCTTCCATTTACTCCGCGTCCAAGCTGGCAGCGGAAGAGTATCCGGATTTAGATGTGACTACCAAAGGGGGCATGTCCATAGGGCGACGGCTTCAGGATCCCTTGGCGGAGCTGGTAAAAATACCGCCGAGACATATCGGCGTGGGCCAATATCAACATGATATAAACCAGGGACTTCTGGGCGAAGCTCTGACCAAAGTGGTGGAAGACTGCGTCAACCGGGTAGGGGTAGATCTGAATACGGCTTCTCCCTCGCTTTTGTCCTACATAGCGGGAATCAATTCCACCATAGCAAAGAATATCGTAGCCTACCGGGATGAAAAGGGCAGGTTCCACGACCGGTCGGAATTGAAGCAAGTGCCCCGTTTGGGCGAGAAGACCTTTAAGCAATGTGCAGGATTTATGAGGATCAGCGACGGAAGCAATCCCTTTGACGCTACCGCCGTGCATCCCGAATCTTACCAGGCCGCCGAGCTGATGCTGGAGAAATTAAATATAGATAAAAGTGAAATTGCCAAAGGCGGCGCCAAGCAAATCGAGCAAAAGATTGCCGAAACCTATGGAAGTCTGGACAAGTTGGCTGAAGTTCTGGATATAGGCAAAATGACTCTGGCGGATATCGTCAGCGAAATCAAGAAGCCGGCCAGAGACCCGAGAGAGGGCATGCCTCCCGTGGTTTTCCGCAGCGATGTGCTCTCCATTGAAGACCTGAAGCCGGATATGGAACTGACGGGCACCGTTCGCAACGTGGTGGATTTCGGGGCTTTCGTGGATATTGGCGTAAAAGTTGACGGATTGGTTCATATTTCACAGCTGAGCCACAAATTCGTAAAAAATCCCATGGATGTGGTCAGCGTCGGAGACACGGTAAAGGTGAAAGTTCTTTCCGTGGACCCGGAAAAGCAGAGAGTGTCTTTGACCATGAAGCTGTAGCTACACGGGGGACAGACCTTGCAGGTCACCCGCTATATGGTACTTTCGCGTTATAGGAGTAATTATGAGCAAGATAACAACGATTCTTTTTGATTTTGACGGCACCATAATGAATACCAACGAGGTAGTGATCAAGTCCTGGCAGCATACCTTCCGCACGGTGGAAGGTAAGGAGCGGCCGGTTGAATCCATTGTCAGCACATTCGGAGAACCTCTCGTCAAGACCATGGCCCGGCTCCTTCCTCAGATATCCGTGGAGGAGGGCGTGCGAATATATCGGAGTTTTTTACTTGAACACTACGATGAAATGATTCATCCCTTTCCGGGGATGGTGGATCTCATATGCAAACTGAAGGAGCGGGGATACAAGACCGGACTGGTGACATCCAGGGTGGGCGATACGGCTGTTCAGGGGCTGGAACAGTTCGGGCTTTTGCACCATATGGATTGTCTTGTCACCTGCGAAGATACGGATAAGCATAAGCCCGATCCGGAACCCATAAGGATCGCTTTGAGAAAACTTGGCTCCGAGCCGGCCGAAGCCATCATGCTGGGCGACACCATGTACGACATACTCTGCGCAAGAAACGCCGGTGTCCGATCCGTGCTTGTGGGCTGGCAGATGGCACTCAGTGAGGAAGAAATAAAGGGGCCCAACGGACCGGATTACATAATAAAAAAACCGGACGACCTTTTTGATATTCTTACATAGATACTCTTGCAACAGGCACTTTTACATACGAAAGGAGCCGGGCATGCTCAGACTCTACTACGGAAGGGAAAGCGTAGATAAAGAGCGGGCGATGTTTGAGAAAATCGCCGGGACGCTCTGGTGTGTCGGAAGGGAAGGCGCTCCGTCCCGGATCGTTCTCATAGTGCCGGATCAATACACCCTGCAGGCGGAGCGGAATGCGATTCACCATTTAAAGGTGAAGGGGCTCATGGACCTGGAGGTGCTCTCCTTTTCCCGTTTGGCAGCAAGAGTTCTGGGAGAGACGGGCGGCAGCAGGCGAGTTCCCATCGACAAGCACGGACGCCATATGCTGTTGGCAAAGATAATGAGGGACCAGGAGGAAAATCTTTTGGTCTTTCGAGGCATGGGAAGATCTCATTCCTTTATCGACATGGCAAACGACCTCATCTCCGAGATGAAGCAGCACAACAGTTCGCCGGAGGAACTGAGGGAAATCATAGGCGAGATAGACGAATACAGCCTGTTGAGCCGCAAGCTCAAAGACATCGCACTCATTTTCGAAAAATACGAAGAGCAAATCAAAGACAAATATATCGATACGGAAGACCGTCTAAATCTCTTCATCTCTAAAATCGGCCAGTCTTTTCTTGTGAAAAACGCGGAATTCTGGATATTCGGGTTCGATTCCTTTACACCCAAGTCCATAAATATTATCAGGGAACTGGCTCTTCACAGTCATGGCGTCAACATGGTACTTACCTGTGACGACGGGCCGGAGGATGAAGAACTGTTTCGTCTGACCAAGGATATGATGTGGAGGCTTGAAAGGGCCGTGGGTCCCGAACTTACGCAAAAAGAACGGCTTGAAGGACCCGATGCACCGCGAAAGCCGGCCATTGGCCATTTGGAGCAACAGCTCTTTGCATATCCCTACAAACCCTTTGCCGGAGGCGAAGATACTTTGCATTTCTGCAGGGCGGCGAACTTCTACGGCGAAGCGGAAACGGCAGCGGCATTCATATGCTCTTTGGTCCGGGGCCGGGGACTGCGTTTTCGGGATATTGCAGTTATTTGCAACGACATGGAGGAGCGAGGTTCCATTATAAAGAGGGTTTTCGAAGAATACGGCATCAGCTTTTTCCAGGATCAGAAGCGCCGTGTTTTGCATAATCCGGCGATTGTTTTCATTTCCTCCCTGCTGGATGTCCTGCAGTCAGGCTGGGTTTACGAGGATGTGTTCCGTTTGGTGAAAACGGGTTTTTGTCCCATCTGCGAGGAGGATGGGGAAGAACTGGAGAACTACGCCATCCGTTACCGGTTAAGAGGCAGCCGCTGGAAGAAGGACCTGGTGTACGGGAAGAAAGAATACGAAGAGGAAGAGTTTGCCAAGCTCAATGAATGCCGCAAAGCGCTGGCGGAATTCATAGGAGCCTGTGAGGAAAAGATGGCTGCTGCCGGCACAGTCAGGGAAAAGACCGTTGCCCTGAAAGAATTTTTTAACCGGTGAGGCGGATCTGGAAAACAGGCTTGAAGCCCTTTGTGTGGAGTTGGAAGAAGCGGGCGAGCTTGAAGCAGCCATGGAAATGCAGCAGATTTGGGAAAGCGTTCTGGGGCTTTTCGACCAGCTGACGGAGCTGATCGGGGATGAGTCCATCAGCATCGAAGACTATTCTTCCATGCTTCAGGCCGGGTTTGATTCCATAGAGCTGGGGTTGATTCCTACTACCATAGACCAGGTGGTTGTAGGTACGATGCAGAGGACCAGGGTGGGGCAGATCAAAGCCCTGGTTGTGCTGGGAGCAAACGACGGTGTGCTGCCTGCGGCCGCCCCGGCGGATGACCTGCTCAATCAGGACGAAAGGGCTTTGTTGTTGCAGAAAAACATCCTGATCTGCAAGGACGATGATCTGCGCAGTATGGAGGAAAGGTTGGCAATTTACAAACAGCTGTCCAGACCTCAAGAGCATTTGTGGATCGGATATTCAGCGGCGGACATGGAGGGGAAGGAACTGCGGCCTTCGGTTCTGCTGGATAAGCTGCGCAAGCTGTTTCCGGATGTTCCCTTGGAAAAGGATCTTCGCAACCGGGAGGACCCAATGGCGCTGATTGACAGCCCCGAAAGCAGCCTGAAGTATCTGTCGGAAGCCCTGCGAAAGGCGGGCAGGGGAGAGGAAGAGCTTGATCCCCTGTGGAAAGCGGCCTTTAACTGGTACAGGGAGAGGAACGACAAGGGGCTTGACTTGGTAATGCAAGGGCTTCGCTTTACAAATAGAATAGAGAGGCTGGAGAGCTCCCTTGTGGAGAAGCTTTTCGGCGGGCATAGCGAACCCGGAGGAAAGGCCGGGCGAGAAGGGAAAAGAACACGTGAACTCCGGCTCAGCCCGTCACGCCTGGAGAAGTTTGCCCGGTGCCCCTTTGCTCACTTTGTACACTACGGATTAGCTCCTAAGGAGCGACGAATATTTGAGGTGTCGGGCCGTGAAGTGGGCGACGTATATCATCGTTGCCTTATGCTGTTCGCCGAGAGCCTGACGGTTAGGGGTACGGAGCTGACCCATGAAGATTCGCCGTGGATGAAGATAACCAGGGAAGAATGTTCCGCCAGGATAGCGAAATTGATGGAAGAAGTGGCTGAGGAATACAAGGAGGGCATGCTGGAATCTGGTGAAGAGGAACGATACAGGGCGGCAAGAATGCAGGAAGTCTGCCAACGGGCGGCCTGGGCCTTGGTGGAACATGTGAGACAGGGCCGGATCAGTGAAATGTATTTTGAAGAAGCCTTCGGCAGCGGAAGCGGGAAACGCTTTCCGCCTATTCGCGTTGCCGCGGAAAACAGGGAGCTTCTCATAGAAGGAAAGATCGACCGCATCGACGTGCTTCCCGACGGCTATGTCAAAGTGATCGATTACAAGTCCGGTAAGGAAAAATTCGATATCAGGGAGGCTTTGGGAGGTTGGAGGCTCCAGCTGATGCTTTATTTAAAGGCGGTAACGGAAGGGTTGCAAGGGCAGAACCGTTCCGCAAAACCTGCCGGCGTCTTTTATTTTGAGATTGCCGATCCAGTGATCGATGCCACCAAGTACGACGAGGAGACGCTTAAGAGCAAGCTTGAAGAGGAGATGAAACGCCGGTTCCGGTTGGACGGCGTTGTGTTGGACGATCCAGCCGTAATCGAAAGCATTGCGGGCGAGTTCAGCGATTATTCCGATATTTTACCGGTGCGCAAAAACAAGGACGGCAGCGTGGCCGGAACCGCGGAGGGCAAGCTGCTCACGGAAGAAGAATTTCGGGATTTCATGGCTTCTATGGATGAACTCATCACGGAGTTGTGCGGCAAACTGGCTTCGGGCGTAATCCATCTTCGCCCAAAAAAGACTAAGTATGAAACGGCCTGTACATACTGCGATTATAAAAGTATCTGCAATTTTGAATTATCCTTTGACGGCTGCTCATATGATGTGGTAAAATAATTCTCGCTGAACTTATTCGGGAGAAGTAAACGAGGTGTGGAATAAATCTCGCTGCTTTTAGCAAGTAAAGTAAACAATAGGCAATATTATGCTACTGTGGCTCAGTTGGTAGAGCAGCTGATTCGTAATCAGCAGGTCAGCGGTTCGAATCCGCTCAGTAGCTCCATAAGAACCCTGTAATTATAATAATTACAGGGTTCTTTGCCTCTTGAGTGGAGTTGTCGTGTATTTTTTTGGTCCTTATTTAGTCCTTGTTGATAAAAAAGATGTCTTTTTATATGGATTTAGTTACACAGAAACAGTGTGAAAAAAAGACAAAATATCCTTGGTGTACGTAGTTCTAGACTTAAGTGCCTCAAATCAACTTCTTCAAATCATTGTTGTGTTTCCGTATTGTTGTCTTGCTTCCTCGCCGGGTTAATCACATTTGCCACAAGATCAACTGCCATTTGTTCTGCTATTTTAATGCTGTGGCTGTAAACTTTTGTTGTAGTGGCTGTGTCACTGTGCCCGGCCATCTTCGCCACAGTTGGGAGCGGAACACCCTGCATGATCATTAGTGATACGTTGGTATGTCGAAGGCTGTGAACACTGAAGTCGGGAAGATCTGTATTTTTAATAAATCGCTTCAACCACTTAAGAACGGTATCCGGATGCATTGGAATCCCATTGAATTGCGTAAATAGCCGATCAATGTTCTTGTAATCTTTACATTCTCCTGTCTGTGTGCAATAGACGCTTTGCCTGTCCGCCTTCAACTTGCAGAGGTTCCAATTATCGCAGTGCTTTTCCTCTGTGTTATTCGGGTTCGCCTTCCAATACTGGCCTTTTTTTAGCCGTTGTTCGCTTTGCCATACTTTGTACTGCTTGAGAAGAGCAATAACTTCCGGGGCCACTTTGAGAACTCTCTCAGAAGAGGTGTTCTTTGTAGATTTGGTGAAGACCCCTATTTTGCTAATATACTGACTAGCCCGGTTGATGGATACAAGACCATCATCAAAGTTAATATCTGTCCACTCAAGGCCCATAGCCTCACCGTTCCGCATACCGGTATAAAGAAGTAGCATAATAAAGGTTCTGTATTCTATAGGTGCATCTTCAAGATAACTTACAAGCTTAATAACTTCATCGTCTTGCAAATACTTGGCCTTGTATTTACTTTGTTTCGGCAACTCAATTCCCTTCCCTAAACATACATTATGACTGATATAGTCCCATTGAGTGGCTTTTGTGAGGATAGTAGAGATAAGCCTATGGTAATGTAGGACTGTTGACGGTGACTTGTATTTTTCTATCTTCTCTTTTATGGCCTTCCCCTCTTTGTCTTTTATAATCTTACCTTCTTCATCCCTTACCTTCTTCTCAACGATTCGAGGTGTGTTGACCATCTTATTAATGTATACTAATTTATATTATACAAAATATACTTAAAAGTATATTTTGTATTGACTTGAATAGCCAAGTCTGCTAATCTGAACCTAAAAGGAGGTAGAATTGATGGATAATATTAATCTTGAAATGCTTGTGGCTGTTGAGCAATTGATAGACAAACCGGAAGATGTATTTGAAATTGTGGAGAAATACGAAAAAGCTGTGATACTAAAAAACAATAAGCCTTCATACGTGTTAACAAAATACAAAGAATCAGACAGATCTGTCAGTAACAAAAGGGTTATTGCTCCAAGTTACACATTGCATGAAGCAATGCAGATTGTTTTAAGCGAACAGCCTAATAAAACGATGCGTGCCGTAGATCTTGCAGATGAAATCTACAATAGAGGGCTATATCGAAAGAAAGACGGTACGAAGGCTAAAGTCAATCAGATCCGAGCGCGAAGCGAAAATTATACAAATATGTTTGAAGTACAGTCACCCAATATAATTAAGCTGAAATAGTTAAAAACGGGGGAAGGGAAGGTGCTATACCTTATAGACAGTGAGGATTCCGATTACCTAAGCCGGTGATCCCGACGTGAAAGAGCTTAAAATAGAATCATTGGATTATATTTGTCCTAACCCAATCCGATGGAATGAAGTATATAAGGATTTGATACGGGCATATGAAAGAAAATATATAAAAGAACTGCCTAAAACAGTTACGGAAATTTATGCTTCAGGTGGCCCCCCGACACCCCTGGTACTTGAAGGTTGGTGGGGCTCTACCTTTGAAGACATGAGAATTCGCTGGCTTAAAACGTTACAGTGGGCTAAGCTGCATGACTTGGAGAGTTATACTTATTTAGAGGAGAAGATTTTATTGAGAAAAGTATTTGATGTGGAGTAAGTAAAGGAGATATACATGATCTTTAGGGAAGCGGTGTTTTCAATTATATTTCTTGCTTCTAATAACTTTGACCGAAAAGCTTTCCAACAAATTATATCTAAGGCAATGGGTGTAATGGGCTATAACACGGAAAGATATGACCCATGGGGACTATACGAAAAAGGTTATCGATATAAACATCTGTTTAACATGGATGCAATTGAGAAATATTTTGAAGGAAGAAGCTTGCTTAAATATGTTTTATTTGTTGGGGACTTAAAATGTTTCATAAACAATAGCTATGATAAAAACGAGTTTGAAAAGGAATGCCAAAATATATACCGTTCTCTTTACTTTGCGCTAACTCAAAAGTTCCCGGAGATCAACATTGTGGCACTCGACATGCCAGAAGAAACTTACTTATCCCTATATAAGCCTTTATAATAGTCAGATGATTAAGGACTTGTTGCAAGTTATATGTTATTTTGCAGGATATGAGGTAAATCATAATGTATTGTGATTATACAGAGAAAATAATTAAACGATATAAAATTAGAAATAACTACGTTACAAAGTGGCAATACCTTAACGATCCGGAGAGGGTCAAGAATAGATTGCCTGATACTATGGGTGTCTATTTCGTTATTTATCCTTACGACCGAAAGGATGATATGTTTATGAATCCGGGCACGGGCGGATACTTCAAGGGGAAAGATCCTAATGTTCCGATAGATGTATTATGCTCAAAATGGGTTGAAGGCGCAGACATTCTTTATATTGGGAAAGCTGGTGGAATAACAAAGAGTGGGAGAACATCAAATGCTACCTTAAGAAAAAGAATCATTGAATTACTAAAGTTTGGATGTGGTAATGGTATTGGTCACTGGGGTGGACGATATCTTTGGCAGCATAAAGAAAACGAAGATTTCCCAATATATTGGTACGATTGTAATCAAGAAAATCCAGTCGAGCTTGAGCGAATGTTAATAGAAGATTTTATTGTCGAATATGGCGTTAAGCCTTTTGCTAATCTAAGATAACTTGTCTTCTACCGAAAAGCTCATCATTGAGTAGGATAGTAGATTGTAATAAATGAAGCATCAACCGTAATAAACAACGATTGACCATGGCCGGAACATCTGGAATAATATAATGCTCCCCGTTGTCAAGACACGAATTGAAAAAAATTAAGTTGTCTCCTTTCTTGTCTTGACAGTTATGCCGCCACCCATAAATCCTCATAGTACGCTTCATCAGGACAGCGTCCATCGATGGAGGAGTGGGGCCTGTAGGTATTGTACTCATTCATGTAGTGGTTGAGTGACCTGCGCAGCTCCTGCGGTGAGTCGAACTCATTTATATAAATCAGATCGTACTTCAGCGTCCTAAAGAACCTCTCTGTTCTCACATTATCTAGGGCTTGGCCCTTGCCATCCATGGAGATTTTGATCCCCATTTCCTCTAAAAGGTTGATATAATCTGGATTTGTGAAATGACCTCCTTGGTCACTGTTTATGATTTGAGGTTTTCTCTTTGCAAATGCTCTTTTTAAGCAGTTTAAGACGAAACCTTTTTCCAATGTGGTTGATAGCTCAAAGTCTATGATGCGACGACTGTACCAGTCGATTATAACGAATAGATAAAGGAATCCTTTTTCCATCCGAATATATGTAATATCAACTCCCCAGACCTGATCAGGATGCGTAATATCAAGATTTCTAAGAAGGTAAGGAAGGATGTACTGCGCATGGTATCTCTTGCTCAGATTTTTTTCATCCAGTCCACCTCATAGGTGAGCTGGCCTACTTTGCGCTCCAATTCGGCAACTCGCTGGTTGCTAGTGTTGCTAGCTTCCAGTTCCTTTTCGGTGCCTGAAGTTCCTTTCTTAAAGACTTCAGGGGCTTTTTCCAGGAATTCCTTCTTCCAGCGGGTTATCACAACCGGACTTATTCCATGTTTGGCTGCAATTTCGTTGACCGTGTATGCTTCTGAGAGGATCTCGAGCACTACTGCGGCCTTGTATTCTGCTGAATAATAATTTCTCTTGTTCATGTCTACAGTATAACTTATTTTTTTGCTTTTGTGTCTCACCCTATGGGAGCATTATACAGATGATACCGTTTCAATGGTCAAAAGTCAGCAACTATGATGGAACTCCGATCTTAAAGGATGTGGAGATTGATGCGCTTTTCGAAATGCTCTTGGGAGACTATAACCCCAAGCTTCTCAAGGAACCAGGTAAAGTGGACTGGTGTCAATTTTTAGAGTACTACCT
>JAAYNC010000191.1:0-10313 GCA_012521055.1 Eubacteriales Family XIII. Incertae Sedis bacterium | reverse complement strand
TTTAATACCTCAACCGGATAACCCATTTCAAGCATACAAAAATACTGTGCATACATCTGAAATATGAAACCATCGTAAACAGCATTTATTTTTTTCTTTCGTTCAATGAGGGTTTTATTCAATTCGTCATAAATATCTATTTTCCCGATAAGCTTGTACTTATCAGAGTAAACCCCCATTCCTGTTATGATTGATTTCTTTGTTGTATACACATGATTATCAATTGTTTTATGAGCATTTTTCCCATTAAGTTGGTATTTGCTCTGATATAGCATTTCGTCCATTGTGCCATATAAATTATGAAAATAAATCGACACCGGACAGAAAATAAAATCATTTAAAAAACTGATTGATATAATATTTTCCATCTTACTTACGGTACTCTTGATTTTGGACAAATCGGAACCAATCCTCATTTTTGATAACTATTGCGTTACTTTTAATTTGCCCGCTGCTGTCTGCATATGCAGCAATATTTCGTAAAAGGTAAAGACCTTTTAGCGCAATGTGATAAGCCCCGTTTGCATCTGCATCTACCGGTAATTTCCCATCTTCAACTTCGTTACTGTTAAAGAAAATGCCGCTATCACTCATAACAGGTGAAATAATATAGTCTTCTTCTGAGTTCGTATTTCTCAGCTGCAGTATTCTGGAAAATGTGGAGTATAGAGCGTCGAAAAATGGAGCATTCGCTTTTACTGCATCAATCTCAGCAATGGCATTTTTCAATTCTTCACCGCTTTGATAAGATATGCCGTACTTATCGAACAATTTTGAGAGTTCTTCTGTAGGGTGTATATCTTTATATGTTTTTAACTTCGGATCCCAGATGATTCTTTTACCGTTACTAAATACAGTCCACTTGGTTTTATAACAGGTTTGATGCACTTTAAAGTTTTTGTAATCAAATGAGAAACAGAACAGATTCATATCAGGCATGTATCGTATTGAGTCGAATTGGTTAAAGAATTCTTTTTTCTTTTGAACATTCGTTAAATCTCTGAGATCAAAGACATTGGCAAAACCGGTCACGGGGTCAATTTTAGAGGTGTAGGCGGCCGGTACATAAAATAAAAAACCACACTGCTTACCAAGCTCTTTGAAACTGGTAAATTTGTCCGTGAGCTGATAACCTTTGAATAACCCGCCCGGTTTTAAGGGATCTTCATCTTTAAAGAACAGGTAATTCAGCTTATTTATTAACATCTTCTCAAATTTCTGGTATACTTGCCTCTCAATTTTATAGCGTCCACGTTTGAAACCTGAATTAAGATCTTCCAATGCAATTACGGCATTATACTTAATCATCATGCGGGAGATTTCATGAATAACCTGTGAAAGGTACCCTTCTTTAAGATCCTTGATTCCTTCAATTGCATTCCAGTTCTTTCTGGCATCATCTCTGGCTTTTTCACGGTGTTGCAATTTTGTTGCATAATCTATATTGACTATGGTATTAAAAGATTTCTGCAACAGTATGTTCCCTTGTGGATCAATTACGGTAGCATACAAAAGGTTCCTTTCGCCTCTATCGATTCCAATTACATTTATGGAGTTGTTCTTAAGGAATGCCCGTACCTCATTGTTAATTCCACCTCGTCTCTCATCTGCTTTGAAGTTGATTGTAATGGGAACATGGAAATAAAATTTATCCTCCGTGTATCTCCTGTCTTTTATAATTTCGTGGGATACGTTCTTAATTACGACGTCAGGCAACAAAGCTTTTGCCTTTTCACTAAGATCAGGTTTACAATCGGCATTTACATAATCAAAAATTTCCTTATACAATTCATCAGGGATCGGCCGTCCGTCTTTTGTTCTCTTATTAACCAGTTTTTCACCGATTTTATGCCGGAACGGTACAAAAATGCTTGCTTCTCGATAAAATAACTCCGCCTGGCCGTCAAGTTTCAGGACAACATCCTCCAAATTTTTGGGGTCGAATAAACCCTCCCAATACATGGTATGGAGATTGGGCCGGCCCGTTGCGCCGGGGGCAAAGTCTTTGTTGTAGATTTGGAACAGAAACAACTTGCCTTCTTTTACCCAGTTATCTACAGCCTCACAAGATAAATATTCAAATGTTATGCGGTAAAGTCTTTGGTTCACATCTTTGTAGAAATCGGACAACCTCGTATAATCTGCAGCGTTTCTTATTCCCGAGAAGTCATAGTCTTTTGTACTTTTGTATGTTTTAAGAAAACGAAGACAAAACTCAATCCACTGCGTCAGAGCATGTTTATAGCCCTGTGTGTCACCTGTTTCTTTTAAATAGGCATCTTGAATTTTTTTATTACCGTTATATAGAACGTTATTAAGATCAAAAATTTCTTTTGATACAGGGAAAGATTCGCTAAAAGTATCCTCTTCAATAATATAATCGCTGGTATTTGATTCAAAGTGCTTTTTAACTGATTTCAGCTGCGTAGTGCATTTTGGAATCATGGTAGTAACATCTTTAAAGAATTTATAGACCATTTTTTTATAACAGTTGTTTGTATTTTTAGTAATTCCGTCTTCTAATTTTGGTTTGTTTTTCGCGTTCATAATAGCAAGATAGTACAGGCCATCTTTGAACAATAGAATACAGTTATTGTCCTCTTCCTTATTCTTATCCCATCCGTCTGCTAATGTAGGTTTTTCAAAATGTAATCTGTATTTTTCATCTCGGTAGGGTTTTCGCGTCACGTAATTGCGAACCTTGTTATAAATAGGCACGATAGTTGAAATTACGTCATATAAAATATTAAATTCATCATAGAAGCCCATGTCCAATTCAAGATCGCTTCCTACCTTGAATGGCTTAATATGATGATAAATGTTCAAAATAGAATCAAGATATGACTTGATTAATGCGGTAATTTCTGAAGCTTCCTGCAGCTTAGTTATTGTATTTCGTTTATTTATTAAAGTTGCCACTTTGTTCTCAATCGTATTGAAATTACTGATCAATTCGTTGGTCATTGATAAGTAATCAATAATTCTGGGGAATTGCATTGCCTCCTGCCCATTATTTTGCGCTTCTGCATATGAAACTGCCTGGTCTAAATCGGCAATGGAAAACGCTTCTGATTTCAACCATTTTTCAAGATATTCGATATTTTTCTTTTTTTTGAGGTCAATGTTTTCGGTTTTAGTTTTCCATTCACGCAGACATCTCGTAAGGAAACTCCAGTCGTCAAAAAGTTGGTGGGAGACAGAGTTTATTTCTTTTTCTTTGATGTATATCCTATTTAAATCAAAACTCTGCACTGTGCTCATTAGTTCATGCAATCGATCAAACAAATGGGCTTGTTTTATTTTGTCGGAAAAGTGAATAAGTGCATTAAATACATCCGCGTCATCTTCATATTGATCAACCATAAAAGAAAAGGATTCTCGATCACTCAAAATTTGTTTGTAAAGAGCAGACATCCGGGTAACGGATTTGGGCAAAGCTTTTTCAGGGTTCTTTTGGGCGAACAGATTGGTAAATTCATTTATTCCACGTATTTTGGTATTAGTGTTGTCTTTTGTATAACCGCCAAGTATCGCATTATACAAGTCAATTCCCGTTTGATTCAGTACAAGGTTAAATCCATCAATTTCAAACCACTCCGAAAGGGGCTTTTCTCCAATTAATTCATGTAATTCCTTTGTTGCTGTTGCAATAATTTCGGGCGTGTTGAGTTGTATGGCTTTAAATGAGGCAATGTTTGAATAAAACTTCGGGAAATTGTCATGTACTATTCGAAAAGCTATGCTGGTGCTTATTGCATCAGAAGAATATATGTTTTTCCTGTTTTCATGGAAACCAACGAAATATGTTGTAAACCGATTAAAACTATTGATGATTTTTATATCTTCATCAGGTTCATTTTTCTTTTGGAGATAATCGGGCAGTAATTCAGAAAAAAGTTTTTCACTGAACATCTTATTAAAATCATGTTGCGCTTTGAAAAATGTAACAATTTCTTTTCGCTTTGTTTCTTGAACTTTTCTTAATTGCTGTCTGGATTTGTCATCTTTGTTTTTTCTGTATTCATCGATAGCAGCCGCCAAATCCGCCCAGTCTATATAGACGTTTTGCAGTGCACGTTCAATAAAGTCTTTGTGGTACTCATCAATAATAGTCTTTGCTCTCTTGTATGCTTCGGCCCTTTTTTTATCCGATTCCAAAACACCTTTCTCTCTTATTTTTTCCGCGGTAACGCCTTGGGGAATTAGTTCAAAGCGGAGCGTTTTCGATACTGGGTATAATCCAATAAAAGATTCAAAAGTACCTGTAACCATGACTTTTCTCCTTTCGCAAACACTTTTTCATGATTTCAATTTAAGTCTCAATTAGTCTTTGCTAATACCGATCTGACTTGAAAACTTGATGAATGTTTTTGCCAAGGTATATTAAGAGAATAAGTATGTCATATTTGATAAGAATTCTAGTTATCCAACCTTATAATATCACATCTTGACAGTTTGTCAAATTATGCACAGTAAAACTTTAATTTCCAACCGCTGTCTTCAAAGGAAGTAGGGGTTCAATTTACGGTCGATTCGGAGGGGCGCATTTTCCGTGGGCGACGTTTGTACGAGCGTTTGACTGGGGGACAAAAGGCCGTAGCTTTGAATATATAATAATTTTAATAGAAGCTCGGTCTACGAAAAGGATGACACCGAGGTGACTGTATATAAGTGTAACGGTATCGAGCACTATATCATGTCGAATAACACCCAATACAGCGCTGTTTGGTTAGCGGGGATTTATGAATGTACGATTTACGTAACGGTATCTAAAGCGGAACTCAAACAGATAATCGATTCAATTTATGAAAGGTAGGATAAATATGAAAAAAAGATTATGGTATGTATTGTATTGACCTTTACTCTGTTACTTGGAAACATTACTACAGTCGTAGCCACATCAAATAAGAGCTAGTGATTATCTCCAATCATATAATACGTCTATCATTCCGGGAAGCAATGGTGCTTTAGATATTTCTTTTACTGTTAGGGGTACTAATATCATGGATGAAATTGGCGCCACCACAATTGTTCTCAGTGAAAAAAGCGGAAGTTCGTGGAAAACCTGATTATTCTCGTCAATTCAGACCGGCGTTCCTGTATCATCCGGCCAAGCATTCCCGAAATATCCGGACACCGTTCCTGCGGCATCCGGCCACCATTATCGTTTGATCCGGCCAAAATATTTTGAATGGGAAAAAGGCTGTGACCTATCTAATTTAATAAACTACAGATGTACATTGCCTAAACTTTAATATGATCAAGCATTTACAAGATACATCTATTAAGAACGTTATCCGTGATCTATAATGCATATATATAGTAGTTTTTTAAAGGCTAATAAAAGCTGGTCGCTGAGTTCTTGGATAACATCAGATTGGAGGGAAAGGTAATGATTGTGACGACAACGCCCAGTGTTGAAGGCAAAATGATAGTTGACTACAAAGGAGTCGTGTTCGGGGAAGTGGTTTCCGGAGTTGATTTCATTAAAGATATTGCTGCCGGGCTTACAAACTTCTTTGGGGGTCGTTCGGGATCCTACGAGGGTGAATTGATTGAAGCCCGGGAGGCTGCGTTGAAAGAAATGGGGGAAAGGGCGGCCGCTTTGGGCGCCAACGCGGTTGTGGGAGTGGATATCGACTATGAGGTATTGGGGCAAAGCGGGAATATGCTCATGGTAACGGCTTCCGGTACTGCGGTGGTAGTAGAGTAAGCGGTGAAAGAGCAATAGAATGAAGGTGTCGCGAAGGAGGACGTTATGCGGAAGGATCATCAAACGGGAGAGAATCCCCAAGTCGTCACCTGCGCGCAGATGAAGGAAATCGAGAGGCGGGCTGCCGAAGGCGGGTTGTCCTATTATCAGATGATGGAAAATGCCGGCACCGGGGCGGCTAAGTTCATAATGGACAAAATTCCCGTAAAGGGCAGGCAGGTCTATGTGTTTTGCGGCAAGGGCAACAACGGGGGAGATGGCTTTGTGGCAGGGCGGATTTTGCATCAAAACGGCGCGGAAGTGGCGCTGGTTTTAGTGGAAGGGGATCCGAAAACGGAGGACGCGATTACGAACAGCAAGCTGTGCCAGGAGTTGCAAATTCCTCGCATTGTTCTCGAAGAACTGCCGGATCCGGAAGAGTTCTCGACGGGTACCGTTATCGTAGACGCCATTTACGGTACGGGTTTTCATGGGGAATTGTGTGAAAATGCCAGGAAGGCTGCTGTGTGGATAAACGATGCTCGCGGCTCTTCCGATTATGCAAGCCGCGGCCGGGCAACGGTCTTTTCCCTTGATATTTCCAGCGGATTGAATGGTGATACGGGTCAGTGTGATCCGGATGCGGTGCGGGCGGATTATACCCTTGCCTTTCATCGGCTTAAACCGGTCCACATAAAGGAAGAGGCGCAGGCCATGCTCGGAGAAACGGTCTGCATCGATATCGGAATTCCGGACGGACTTGAATAGTGAGTTTAATTTTCGAAGTCGTTAAAAGGTTACAGCTTTAATTGAATGTAGGGATATTTCGTTTTCCAATCAGGTGCAAGTGTGCAAAAATTCAACTAGTGCATGTAAGTGCTAGCCAGTGCTAGCCAATAATTACATTTATTTAAAAATAATCATGCACTAATTGAAATTTTGCACAGTTTTCGACAAAGAACTGTAATATTTAGCGAAAATGACAATGCATTAATTGAAATTTTGCACAGTTCGGTTCCGAAATGGTAAGATAGTTGTAAAAAGTGCCAGACACCAAATACAGACATCGTAAAAAGTGTCAGATGATAAGCGAAACTTACAGGAGGGCCGTCATGCAAAAGGTAAGAATTAAATCGGGAGAGTACGAATTTGTTGGAGTGTTGCTGGAAGATGAAGCCCCTAAGACATGCGAAGTATTTAAGAGCATGCTGCCGATTAAGAGCCAATTTATTCATGTGAGATGGAGCGGTGAGGGAATCTGGATTCCTTACGGCGATCTTCGCACCGGATTGGATTATGAGAACCACATTTCCCATCCGGCAATAGGCGAAATGCTCCTATATCCCGGAGGAATCAGCGAGATGGAGATTATTTTGTCCTATGGAAGGTGCTGCTTTGCCAGTCAATACGGGCAGTTGGCGGGCAATCATTTTCTGACTATAACGGAAGGGATCGAAAAGCTTCCCGAGTTCGGCAAGAAAGTACTTTGGGAAGGTGCCCAAGATATAGTGATTGACAAGATATAGTGATTGAATAGAGGAGTTTTACGAATGAGGAAAATTGTCATACCCGGACGGAATAATTACGATATTGCTTGCACGCATAACATCACCGGCAAGGAGAAGCTGGTCGTCATCATCAGCCACGGGTTTGGGAGCAGTAAGGAAAGTCCCACTGCAGCGGCCATGGCCGAGGCGTTGAACTCGCGAGGCATCGGGGCTATTGCCTACGATTTTCCGGGGCATGGTGAGAGCCCGGTGGAGGGCGAAATGCTTCGCATTGACAATTGCCTGGACGATCTTGCCGCTGTAGAAGAGTACGTGGGCGGGATTGCGCCGGAAGCGGAGATCATGTATTTTTCCTCCAGCTTCGGGGCCTACATTAACCTAATCTATCTTGCAAAGCGGCCCCACAAAGGGCGAAAGTCCTTCCTGCGGGCGGCGGCTGTGAATATGCCGGGGATTTTTAGAGACAGGGAGACTCCGGAGTTGAGAAAACTGCTGAATAAGCAGGGGTATTTCATATTGCATGAAGATTGCGTCAGGCCGCTTAAGGTGACGAAAGAATTCTGCGCCGATTTGGAGGCCAATGATGTGTTTTCTTTATATAAACAGGGTATTATGAACAAAACGGAAATTGCCGAAATTGCCATGATTCACGGCGATGCTGACGAGAGCGCGTCTTTTGAGGATGCCAAGCGTTTTGCCGAACAGGTAGGCGCGAAGCTGACGGTGGTGGAAGGCGGGAAACATCGTTTAATGAGACCCGGGCAGATGGAACTGGTGTTGGAAACGGCGATTGAGTTTTTTACGGAATCGTAAGGCCGATTGCAATCAGAACATTGACACCTTAATTACATTTGAAGCATTGGACTATTAATTACATTTAGTGCATTGGGTTATTAACCGACTTAGGGAGTATGAATTTGGATTGCATTAGGATCACTGGGGCCTTGATCGCGTTCAGATTATTAGGGTTTGATCACAGTTGAAGCGCAAGGTCTTACTTTATAAAGGAGGAATAGGGTATGGCGAATATTTTTAGCGAATACAGGATTAAAAACTTAGTGTTGAAAAACCGCATTGTAATGCCGCCTATGTGCATGTACATCGCTCCGGAAAGCGGAATGGTTACGAATTGGCACGTGATACATTACGCCACGAGGGCCGTCGGCGGCGTAGGGTTGATTATCGTGGAGGCGACGGCTGTTGCGCCGGAAGGGCGGCTTTCTTCCAACGATCTGGGGATCTGGGACGATGCTCATGTGGACGGTCTTGCGTCCATTGTGAAGGCGGTACATGAAAACGGAGCAAAGATCGGAATTCAGATCAACCACGGCGGCAGAAAATGCGAGGCAAAAGGCATGGATATCGAGGCTCCTTCTGCTATTCCCTATGATGAGAAGTCCAAGACGCCCAGGGAAATGACTAAGGCAGATATTGCGGAAACCGTGAATGAGTTTAAAAATGCGGCTATTCGAGCAGATCGGGCAGGCTTCGATATGATTCAGATTCACGCTGCCCACGGGTATCTGCTCAGCGAGTTCCTTTCCCTGTTGACCAACCACAGGCAGGACGAGTACGGGGGAAGTTATGAAAACCGGGTTCGTTTCCTGGGCGAGGTGCTGGAGGCCGTGAGGTCGGTGTGGCCGGCGGAGAAACCCATTGAAGTCCGCGTTTCGGCGGAGGATTACGGAGAGGGCGGAAATCAGCCTGAGGATCTTGCTGCCATGCTGAATCTTGTAAAGGACAAAGGGATCGACTCTGTCAATGTGAGCACCGGCGGAGTGATTCCCGTGGTTCCGAAGGCCTTTCCCGGCTATCAGGTGCCTCACGCGGAAGTGATAAAGAGACTCACCGGTTTGCCGGTGGCTGCAGGCGGACTGTTGTCCGATCCGGCGGAGGTAAACGCGATCATTGAGCAGGGAAAGGCGGACCAGGTTTACCTGGGCAGGGAATTGCTGAGGAACCCTTACTGGGCGCTTCATGCGTCCCGGGCGTTGGGCGTGGATTTGGAATGGCCCGCGCCGTACAAGAGGGCTGACGTGCAGAGGTAATTGGCGGCAAAACGAATTAGTTTAAAAATGTTGCAGCCAGACCTTATTCTATGTAATCGGCTAATCAAATTGAAGTCGATCATAACCATAAACAATGGAATGAGATCATAAAAGCAACCGGATTTTTAGAAATTATTTTTCCGGTTGCTTTTTTGTATAAAGTATGAGTTGTGGGCCCTTATTTAATTGGTTTTTATTCAAGCCGGAAGCAACTGATTTTGAAAAAATTTTGTATCGATTGCTTTTGGATTAAGGGGTGCGTTTATTAAGATAATCCGAAACGGTCATCATTTTCTTTCGCTCTAAGGTCATTCAAGAGTTTTTTAAGTTTTGTTGTGACTATTTTTCCGGCGGGAATACCACGACGAGGAACATTTTGAACTGCTCCAATGCGTATACGGCATGGGGTTTTCTTGAGGGCATGATGATGGTCTCTCCGGTGCTGAGGATGAAATCTTCGCCGTCAATGGTGATTTTGCCTTTGCCGTCCAATGCGATGACCATGGCGTCGCCGTCGGATTCGTGGGTGCTGATTTCTTCATCCTTGTCAAATGCAAACAGGGTAAGGCTCAGGGCTTTATTTTGAGCCAGAGTTTTGCTGACGATTTGCCCGGGCTGATAATTTACTTGATCTGCTAAAGGCAGTACCGTTGAAAATTCAATGTTCTTAATGTATTTATCCGACATGATGTAAACCTCCTGTACTATATTTGCCGGTTCCGGCTTGCTTGCGTTATCTTATTTAACTAAATAATACCATTTGTTTTGAGACGGGTCCGTTGCATATGCAACAAAACCACAAACTATGTATATTAATGTCATATTAAACTGGATGGATCAGATTGGCACTGATCCCTTTTGAAAATAATTAGTAAATCGGATTAGCGCAGATCCTTCTATTATAACTAGCTACTCTAATTAGCGCTGACTTCCTAATGCTCGGAAATCGGCAAATCAGATCAGTGCGATTTCTATTATGTTAATTATGCTAAAATCGCAGATCGAATTAGCCTCAATCTTATTTTACTAGAATACCCCGTTTTGATGATGAATAAAAGGATTAAG
>JAAYNC010000174.1:0-2219 GCA_012521055.1 Eubacteriales Family XIII. Incertae Sedis bacterium | reverse complement strand
TAGGAGGAACCAAGCAGATCAGCGTGGATTTCAGGCTGATAACAGCTTCAAATCGGGACCTCGCAGCGCTTGTCGATGAAGGAAAATTCAGGGAGGACCTGTTCTACAGGCTCAACGTGGTAAATATAACCGTTCCTCCGTTGAAAGATAGGAAGGAAGATATACTGCCCTTGTGCGATTATTTTCTTGATAAAATCAACAAAAAATACGGTATCAATAAAGAACTGACCCCAAAAGCGAGAGAAACATTAATGAATTATTCCTGGCCGGGGAATGTAAGAGAACTGTCAAATGTGTTAGAAATGGCGGCTGTTGCATCTATAGGTAAAAATATAACAGAAGATTTATATTTTTAAAAACACAAACCTGAATGTGATGAAACAGTTGCAATTGAATCGTGCATGAGCCTTCAGGAAGTTATTGAGTCCGTTGAAAAGAAATTGATATGCGATGCCTATCAGAAATCAGGAAGCAGCGTTAAAGTTGCCAAAGCACTCAATATAATATTTATAAGTACTTTTCAAGCGGTCAGTATTTTTGAAAGGATTCTTCTGGAGAGGCAGTCGTCATCAGGGTTACCGACAAAAAGTCAAATGAAAAAAATACGATGGAAGATGTAATGCCCTATGATAAAAAGATCAAGGAAGGTACAATCGTTCTTTTTAACACAAACTGGTATAAGAAAGAGGGGACCGAAGAGTTTTTCGAACACCCATACGTATCAGTCGAAGTGGCAGAGTACTTGGTAAATAAAGGAGTTAAATTCCTTTGCATTGATACAATCAATGCAGACCAAACAGGCGGGACAGAGTTCCCGGTACACGATTGGCCTTCCATGATCTTGAGAGTACTTGTCTTGCACCAGTTCGTAGATAAAAGAAAAATCAATCGCCCTATCTATGTCACGCAGGAGATGATCTTCTGGAACAAGGCTGTCTGCTGAGACAAACTGAATCTGATTTCTTTGATTTCCGGTATTTTTTATCATCATTCGTCGCCACCTCGCTATGGTTTAATTATATCATAAAAATGCCATTACATGTTTAAATTTCAACATTTCTAAGGTTATTTGCATAAGAAAAGCCGCAGAAGAGATTCTCTTTCTTCTGCGACTTTGTCTACAGTCTGAACCGTCATTTTGGCGGCTTTCGTCGTTTACTCATATCTTGTTTTGAAATTGATCTCTTCCGGTGTAATCTTCCAATCCTCTTTCCAGACAATTTTTGCCGGTCTGATGCAGTTTAGAACCGGACATACGTTGATGCAGAGATGGCAGCCGACGCATTCGTCATTGATAGTGGGCCGTCTGTTTTCAAAATCCCAGTTTATGGCCTGGTGGGCGGCATCAAAACAGGATATATAACATCTTCCGCATCCTATGCATAAATCGTGGTCTATATCGACGATGATCTTGAAGTTGCGTTGAAGCTCTTCCGCGGGAATAATGTTAGGCAGCGCCAGTCCCACCATATCTTCCACTTTTTCAAAGCCTTCCTCTTCCATATAGTAGGACAATCCGCTGATCATATCCGAAACGATTCTGTATCCGTACTGCATGACAGCGGTGGTGACCTGTACGTTATGACAGCCCACCAGTATATATTCAAGGGCGTCCCGCCAGGTTTCAATGCCCCCTATGCCGCTCATCTGGATGTTCTTAAGGAGGGGGTGCTGTTTCATCTGTGCAATGAACCGCAGTCCGATTGGCTTTACCGCCGCTCCTGAATAGCCTGAAATAGACGACTTGCCGTTGACCACCGGCATGGCGGTCTTGAATTCCAGGTCTATATTGGTGATGGACTTAATGGTGTTTATCGCTGAGATGCCTGCAGCGCCGCCTTCTATGGCTGCGATGGCCGGTTCCTCCATGTTTCCTATATTCGGTGTCATTTTTGCGATTACCGGCAGGTCTGTGGCGCTGGCTACGGCTTTTGAGTATTCCCGAACCAAATCCGGGTTTTGACCCACATCGGATCCCATGGCATGGCTGGTCATCTGCGGGCAGGAGAAGTTGCACTCGATCATGTCGGCTCCCGTTTCGGTAACCAGCTTGGCAAGCTCGCTCCATTCCTCCTCGCTGCTTCCCATGATGCTTGCGACCAGTACTTTATCGGGATAATCCCGTTTAAGGCGGTACATAGCCTGCAGATTATCCTCTAGAGGCTTGTCGGATATCTGTTCCATGTTTTTAAATCCTATCCAGGGCGTTGACTCCTTTG
>JAAYNC010000028.1:0-7212 GCA_012521055.1 Eubacteriales Family XIII. Incertae Sedis bacterium | reverse complement strand
TATAGCTTCTCGACTTGCATATTGCTGCGAACAAACGCTTCCGTTCCAAGAAAAAAACAGCGAAAATGCTGTTTTTGAATGCCCCGCTTAGTTGTATCAGGGGAAAGTTGCATTTGGTGTCAGACACCAAATACAACTTTGGATTTATGGTATAATATTGAAAACAAACGTCCATAAAGAATAACAAAGCGAAAGGGTTCTCGGCGGAGGAGGAGACATGGCCAAAAAGAAGGTAAGCATTGTTGTGATCCAGACTGCGGGTACAAAAAATCTGAAGCAGAATTTTAGGCAGGCGGTCAGATTGATGCATGAAGCTCTGACCTTGTATAAGTACGTGGATGTGGTGGTTTTTCCCGAACACTTCGCCTACTTCCCTGACAATTCGGAAGCCCATCTGATCAAGGAAATCCCCGACATCTTTATTCGCACTTTTTCCGTCTACGCGAAAACGTACAATACCTATATAATCGCCGGAACCGTTGCTAACAGACGGGATGGAAAAATATACAACACCTCCCTTCTCTTTGACCGGCGGGGAGAAGTGGTTGGGTCCTACGATAAAATCCATCTTTTTGATGCGCTGAATGCGGCGAAAGGCAACCGGGAGTCCGATCTGATTACGCCGGGAGATCATGTTTTCACATACGGTGCGGATTTCGGCAAGATCGGTATCATAGTCTGCTATGATGTGAGATTCCCTGAACTGTCAAGAACGTTAGCCCTGAAAGGGGCGGAGTATCTGTTTGTTCCCGCCGCCTTTTTCATGCCCAGGTTTGACCATTGGCAGTCACTGATAAAAAACACAGCACTTCAGAACTCCATGTATGTTGCCGGCGCCAATCTGACAAACCCGGCAGGCGGCCCCAATCGGTACTGCGGCAGAAGCCTCATCGCCGACCCTTGGGGAATAGCGATTGCTACAGCTTCAGACAAACCCGGATTTATTCAGGCTTACGTGGATGCTGACTATCCGAAGCAAATCAGGGATGCGGCAGGCACCTTCAACAACCGGGTGCCGTCCATTTACGACATTCCACGGGAATAAGCAGCCGCAAACCCTTTTCAAATACTGCCTAAAATGATATAATTAACCGCGATTTAACAGCGGCAACGACGCCTTCTGCGAGACTTAATTCCGAATCCAAAAACCCCAAAAAACAAGAAAAGTCAACCGCAGGAATTGCCGGTTAATCACAATTGCCGGTTAGCAAACACAATTGTCAGCTACCGCATCGTCAAATTGTTAAATTGTCAGTAATAGACCCAAATCATATAAAAATATTTACAGGAGGGCTAGTCCCATGTCTGACAAAACCAAAGAGAACATCAACGTGGCCGAAGAAATGGAAACCAGCAACTTTATTCACAACATCATAGATCGTGATCTGGAAAACAAAACCTACGGCGACAGGCCGATCTACACCCGTTTTCCGCCTGAGCCGAACGGTTATCTTCATATCGGACACGCCAAGGCCATCTGCCTCAACTTCACAACTGCACAGAAATACGGCGGAAAGTGCAACCTGCGCTTCGACGACACAAATCCGCTGAAAGAGGACACGGAGTATGTGGAGTCCATTAAGGAGGATGTTAGATGGCTGGGCTTTCAGTGGGACAAACTGCTTTTCGCATCCGACTATTTCGATAGAATGATAGAATGCGCCTTCACCCTCATCAAAAAGGGCAAGGCCTACGTCTGCGACCTTTCTGCGGAAGAAATAAGAGAATATCGCGGAACCCTGACGAAACCCGGAAAGGAGAGTCCTTACCGGAACCGTTCCGTTGAGAAAAACTTCAGGCTCTTCCAGGAAATGATAGACGGAAAATACAAGGACGGGGAAAAGGTGTTGCGGGCCAAGATCGACATGGCATCGTCCAACATCAACATGCGAGATCCCGTCATATACCGCATCGCCCACGCAACGCACCACAACACGGGAGACAAGTATTGCGTTTATCCCATGTACGATTACGCCCATCCCCTGGAAGACGCATTCGAAGAGATCACCCATTCCCTGTGCACTCTGGAGTTCGAGGACCACAGGCCTCTTTACGACTGGGTTCTCCGGGAACTGGATTGGGAGATGCCTCCCCAGCAGATAGAATTTGCACGTTTGAATCTGACCAATACGGTCATGAGCAAGCGTTACCTGAAGGAGTTGGTGGAAAAGGGCCATGTGGAGGGTTGGGATGATCCCCGCATGCCAACGATTGCTGGCCTGCGCCGCAGGGGCTATACCCCTGAAGCCATTCGCGACTTCTGCGAACGCATCGGCGTGTCCAAAGCCAACAGCACCGTGGACATATCCCTGCTGGAGCATTGCATTCGTGAAGATTTGAAGACCAAAGTGGAGACCCGTATGGTGGTGCTGGATCCGTTGAAGGTGGTAATCACCAACTATCCGGAAGATCTCCCCGAGGAAATGGAAATAGAGAACAGCAAAGAAAACGAAGCGTTTGGGAACCGGAAAGTGCCGTTCTCCCGGGAGCTTTACGTGGAAAGGGACGACTTTATGGAAGTTCCCGTAAAGAAATTTTTCCGTCTTTATCCCGGCAACGAAGTACGGTTAAAGGGCGCCTACTTCATTAAATGCAACGAAGTCATAAAAGACAGCGCAGGAAACGTCATAGAGCTCCGCTGCACCTATGACCCGGAGACGCGGAGCGGCAGCGGTTTTGAGGGCCGCAAAGTCAAGGGAACCATTCATTGGGTGGATGCAAAGACGGCGGTACCCCTCACGGTCAGGGTCTATGACTACCTCATGATCGAGGACGAAAACGGGGAGAACGTGTTGAACCCCAACTCGCTGAAAATCATGAACGCCATGGCCGAACCCTCCCTGGCAGACGCCAAGGCCGGGGATAGGTTCCAGTTCCTGCGAAAAGGGTATTATATTGCAGATCCGGTACTTTATACGGAAGAGAACCGGGTGTTTAACCAGATCGTGGACCTTAAGAGTTCCTGGAAGAAGTAAGCAGGAAAGCCACGGGGGGCCCCTCCGTGGTTATCTTCTAGCCCTTATTTAGCCTTTTGTGGGAGAAAAGGATGACGTATCGAATCGAAAGAGATTCCATGGGAGAAATTCGGGTGGAGGCTGACAAGCTTTGGGGAGCCCAGACACAGCGTAGTTTAGAGAACTTCCGTATCGGCACTGAAAAGATGCCCATCGAAGTAATTCGCGCTTTTGCCGGGCTTAAAAAAGCTGCGGCTCTCACTAATCTTGAATTGGGCAATTTGGAGCAGCAAATTGCATCCGCTATAGTGCAGGCTTGTGACGAAATATTGGAAGGCAGATGGGACGACCAGTTTCCCCTGGCGGTTTGGCAGACGGGCAGCGGTACCCAGACAAACATGAACGTCAACGAGGTCATAGCAAACCGGACCAACCAAATCCTTGAGGAAAAGGCCGGCCCAGACAACGCCGGCCAATTTCTTGAGGAAAACGCTGGCCAAAATACGGCGGACAATGCCAGCGAAATCCTAGCCGACAGAGCAAGGCATTTACCGGCGAGAAAAAAAGTTCATCCCAACGATCACGTGAATATGGGCCAAAGCTCCAATGACACTTTCCCCACCGCCATGCATATGGCCGCGGTGCTGGAAACGGAGCAGCGCCTGTTTCCGGCCATGGAAAAGCTTTCTTCAACTTTTCGCCGCTTATCTGAAGAATATAGAGATGTAATCAAGGTCGGGCGCACCCATCTCCAGGATGCGGTGCCCATCTCATTTGGCCAAGAGATCAGCGGCTGGCTCAGCATGCTGATCCGCGCTGAGCAGATGATTCGCGCCAATCTGGAACACTTGCGGGAATTGGCCATAGGCGGAACCGCTGTAGGCACCGGATTAAACACCCACCCCCAATTCGGGAAAAAAGTGGCAGACCGCATCAGCGAGTTTACGGGAAGCCGGTTTGTAACCGCACAAAACAAGTTTCATGCCCTTACCAGCCTGGACGGCATGGTGGCTTTTCACGGAGCGCTGAAAGCCCTGGCCGCCGACCTTTTCAAGATTGCCAACGATGTGCGTTGGCTGGCAAGCGGCCCGCGGAGCGGCATCGGGGAGATTAAAATACCGGAAAACGAACCGGGCAGCTCCATCATGCCGGGAAAAGTGAACCCCACCCAGTGCGAGGCGTTGACCATGGTCTGCTGCCAGGTCATGGCCAACGACACGGCGGTAGGTATTGCTGCCTCTCAGGGAAATTTCCAACTCAACGTTTTCCTTCCGGTCACCGTTTACAACGTGCTTCAATCCATTCGTCTTCTCAGCGACGGCATAGTTTCCTTCAATGACAATTGCGCGGCAGGCATCCGTCCTACCCGCGATAAGATAAAGCAGAATTTGGAGCGTTCACTGATGTTGGTAACGGCGTTGAGCCCCTGCATCGGTTACGATAATGCAGCGGCGGTGGCCAAAAAGGCCTATGAGGAAGGCATTACGCTGAAAGAGGCCGCCGTAAGATTAGGATTGTTAACGGAAAGGGAATTTGATGACCTGGTGGATCCGGCTAAAATGGTCTGACAGTTTGGCCGTATGCAATACGGCAATTGGGCAAAAAAGACGCAATTGACCAAAAGGATGCAGTTGGGTAAAAATGCATTGACAAAAGATACAACTGTACAACTGAACTAAAAAGATGAGATTGGGCAAATAAGAAGCAACTGGCCTAATAAATGCAACCGGGCTAAAGAGATCAACCGGGCCGGAAAGATGCAACCTGCTTATAGATATCAATCGGGCCAAGAAGGCATAGAGGAGGATAAAAATGGCAAACACCGTACAGCAATACACCCCGGAGGAAATCGCGAAAAGCAAAGAATATATCGACGGTTACATTCGGCGGGCGCGGGAAGCCCAAGCCGAGATTGAAAATTATACCCAGAGCCAGGTGGACCGCCTGGTAATGGCCATCGCCAAAGCCGTCTACGACAATGCGGAATATCTGGCAAAGCTGGCCATTGAAGAAACCCAGATGGGTGTTTTAGAAGATAAAATTGCAAAGAACAAAGGCAAAGCCAGCATAATTTGGCATAGCTTGAAAGGCAAGAAAAGCGTCGGCATCATAGAGCGGGATGAAGAGGCCGGCATCGTAAAAGTAGCCAAACCCATGGGGGTGGTGGCCGCAATAACTCCCATGACCAACCCCATCGTCACGCCCATGAGCAATTCCATGTTTGCGGTAAAAGGCAGAAATGCCATCGTCATAACCCCGCATCACAGAGCCATTCGTTGCAGCACGGAGACCGTAAACCTGATTAACGCCGAGTTGAAAAAACTTGGAGCGCCGGAACACCTGGTTCAGATCCTGGATCAGCAGTCCCGGATCAACACCCGGACCCTTATTTCAAGCGCCGATGTGGTGGTGGCCACAGGAGGGGCCGGAATGGTCAACGCCGCTTACAGCAGCGGAAGGCCGGCTTTGGGCGTCGGTGCGGGCAACGTGCAGTGTATCCTGGACAGGGATATCGATTACAAGGACGCCGTGTCGAAGCTGATTGCCGGACGCATTTTTGACAATGGGATCATTTGCTCCGGTGAACAGAGCGCCATCGTGCCCGCGGATAAATACGATGAGATCATTGAGCATTTTAAGAATAACGGCGCTTATGTGGTTACATCGCCGGAAGAAAGAGACGCATTCCGGAAGGTGCTTTTCCCGGACGGGGTTATGAGCCGCCATGTTGTTGGCCAGTCCGTTCAAACCATTGCCAAGATGGCGGGAGTGGAAGTCCCCTCCGGTTGCAGGGTCATTGCCATTGAAGCGGAGAGATACGGAAAAGATGAGCTTCTTGCAAAAGAAAAGATGTGCCCGGTGTTGGCCATCTTCCGCTACGGCGATTTTAAAGAGGCTGTGGAAATTGCAAAAGCAAATCTGGAAGTGGAAGGAAAAGGGCACAGCGTTGCTATCCATTCCCACAACCGCGAAAACATCGAATACGCGGGAGAACAAATCAACGTCAGCCGTTTCGTCATTAACCAGACCTGCGCCACCTCTGCGGGAGGAAGCTACTTTAACGGTTTAGCGCCTACAAATACATTAGGGTGCGGCTCTTGGGGGCATAATAGCATTTCAGAAAACTTGACTTACAAACACTTGATCAACATATCGCAGATTGCTTACTTCAAACCCGACAACCCCGTACCCACGCAGGAAGAGTTGTGGTCCACTTTAGACTGAATAACCTGGAAGAGAGAGATTTCATAGGACCGTAGAAGGTAAGGTAATTCGTTGTAATTGCCTCCTATTATTGCGTTTTCAATGGACTGGCAGCATAAGGACAAGTTTTGCATGCCTAAGGTAGCGGCTAATCCTTTGAGGGAGTGAGCATAAATTCTCGCTTCCTCATATCTTTTTTGGTTCACAAGCCCGGACAGGACCGCATGGCTGTCCTGATAGTTGGCTTGGAAGCTCTTTACAGACTTAATGTATAGGTCTTCCAGTCCTCCGAGTCTGCAAATCGCTTCGTTTCTGCCCGAGAACGGATCGGGCGCAAAGGTTTTTGTAGACATTGGAACACCTTTCTAATAGTTCATGGAAATAATATTTATTTATAGGATAGCAGGTATCATTCTACTATCTTATATAGACAGGAGTAAAGAATAATTAACAAAATAATTCAAATTTTCTTTCAACTTATTTCGACATTATTTCAGTAAATTCCAAAAAATATCACAAAACGACATTTTTTGCACACGGTGTTGTATTTGGTGTCTGACACTTTTTACAGACACTTTTTACAACTTTCAGATCAGAAGCAACGGTAGCCGGTTTCGAAACTGATCTTCGATGCTTTTCCCTGGTGGAGGCATCGATATTATTAATCGAAGCCAAATCATCGCTGCCTTTTCTTAAGAGAGTCAACGATGTGGCGTGGAACCTTTAAAACGATTTCCCCAATCCTTGTTACTAGAGGTCGATCACGAGTACCATTGCGGTAATCCGTACGTTCTCCGTTTCTTTCATACTTCGCTGCTCCAATTTGTTCTTCTGATTCAGCTAAAAGGAACGCGTTTAAGATCTTTTCCATCAGGTAAGCAAACACTTCATTTTTTTCTTTTAAAAAAAGATCTACTACATAACTTAATATTTACCACGTTGAGCCTGTAGAACAGGTCCTCCCTGAATTTTCCTTCATCGACAAGCGCTGCGAGGTCCCGATTTGAAGCTGTTATCAGCCTGAAATCCACGCTGATCTGCTTGGTTCCTCCTA
>JAAYNC010000166.1:0-34746 GCA_012521055.1 Eubacteriales Family XIII. Incertae Sedis bacterium | reverse complement strand
CGAGTGGGAATAATAGATGCACGCAAAACCCTTGAATCCGTATAAACCATATGGGGTTAAATATAGAAACATAGACCCAAAAATGATATGATAGCTACACATCATATCATTTTTGGTTGTAGTGTAATGGCTTTATCATAATCAGTAAAACCGTAAACATATTATCGTATGGTAAAAGGCCCGTGGAATACCGGTATGATCGGAATCGATGAAGTTGAAAAAATGTTGGAGGAACTTGCTGCAGAACTTCCTCAAGAGTTCTATAAAGAACTCAACGGGGGCATACTTTTACTGCCTCAGGCCAAGTTGAATCCTGCAGGCCGTAACAACGGCCTGTATATAATGGGCGAATACCACTACGACAGGAGCATGGGCAGATACATCGTCATCTATTACGGTTCCTTCCAACGTTTGTACGGTCACTTGGGGAAAAACGCTTTGAAACGGAAGCTGGCTCGGACCCTGAAGCATGAATTTACGCATCATCTGGAATCCCTGGCCGGCGAACGGAATTTAGAAAAGGAAGACGAGAAGTTCTTGCAGGATTATCTGAAACGAAACCGTTGATGTATTCGATTATAGAAATCAGGGTCAGAAGTTATATAATGTACAGCCGCTAATAAATAAATCCTATGATTACATATCCCACAGTTGTTAGCAGTGCGGCGCTGAGCGTATATGGCGCCGCAACTTTTATTTGCCTCAAATTTGACACTCCGGTTCCCGCGCATGTCATGAAAAGGGTGTCTGAATAAAAGCAGAAATTGCAGCCGAACACAGCCCCTGATATGATCGCGGCAACCGCAATCGAAGGGTTCGCTTCCATGACTATGGCCAAGGGAATGAAGATCGGTATGGTGATTACCTGCATCACCCAATATCCGGCTGTCGCAAAGGTAGCCAGGGCCACCACTACAAAAATCAGAGCCGGCAGCAATTGGGGAGATACGGTCTTGACGAGTCCCCCTATCAGGAACTCGAAAAACCCCATTTCTGTGTTAGCGGCGCTGAGCATAAAGGCAAAGAATACAATGATGGCCATGTTTGCCATGGATTTTGCTCCTTCGAAAAAGGAGCTCATGAATTCTGACAACGTCATAATCCTTTGCGAAAGATAAAGGGTTGCCTGTACGGCAATGGTGGCCACCAGTCCGTGGATCAGATCGTTGTCGAAAATCAATACGACTGCTATCATTGCCACGACGGGCACAAACATGTTCAATGAGGATGTGGCTTTGCAGTCTTTTGGCATTTCTATGTTTACGATGGCCATATCGTTTTTTTCTTTGAATGAAACAGGACCTCCCTGAGCCACTCTGTCGTAAGATTGTTTTAACAGCCCTACTTTTGGAATTACACCTATACCGAGCAGCAGGCACAAAGCTACGGTGAGGATAGGATAGAGCATGAAGGGAAGGGCCTTTACATAATCTGCGTATGTCAATCCCTGCTCCGAAATCAGGCCTACGGTGAAGGCCGTCCAGCTTGAAAAGGGTATCAAAACGCATAAGCATCCTGCCATAGCGTTTACCTGATAGGCGAGATGTTCCCTGGGAATGTTGTTCTGATCCGTCACCTCCCTCATGGAGAAGGAAACGGCAAGAGTGCTCAGATAATCGTCCATAAACATAATAAATGCCATAATCCAAGCCACGATCAAGGGCTTTTTTGGTCCTTCCGCATATTTGAAAATAACTTTTCCGAAGCCCAATAGCGCGCCTGAATTCTGAAATAGCTGAATTACTCCGCCGAAACAGGTTAAAAGAATCAATATGAACTGATAGGACGGATTTGACAAAACGCCGTACATCATCTGAATGTAACCGGAGAAAAATAACTTTTTATGGACGAGTACGGCGCCGATGAATGACGAAAGTATCATCATCTCAGCGATTCTTCTGGTCAGCAGCGCTCCGGCTATCAGTACGGTTATGGGGATGCACGAAAGTATTCCGTATTCCATAAAGATTGCTCTTTCCTTTTTTAAATTATTAGTAGACATAATTGCCATAATTGTATTATATCATCAATAAATCAAAGGTGAGGGGGTTTTTTGATAAGAATAACACCCCTGCGCTCTAAAAGGATTGTTTTTGAAGAATTAAAAGAATTGTAGCAGCCACCCCTTATTGATACAAAAACATGTATGTGATATGATTTTTTCGTATTCATTTTGTATAGAGCGGAGAGGGCTCCGTTGCTTTGGAAACAGGACTGTTGTCCCGCACTCCAAGGTAAGAGAACCCTCCTAAAGGAGGAAAAATGAGATATATCGATTTAAGAAGCGATACAGTCACAATGCCCACTGAAGAGATGCGGAAAGCCATGGCTGAAGCGGAAGTGGGTGACGATGTCTATGAGGACGACCCTACGGTAAATCGCTTGCAGGAATTGGCCGCCGAGATGGTGGGAAAAGAAGCCGCTCTTTTCGTTCCCAGCGGGACCTTTGGAAACCAGCTCTGCGTCCTGACCCACACTCTCCGGGGCGATGAAGTCATACTTGGAAAGGACTGCCATATCGTCCTGCACGAGGTCGGCAGCGCCGCAGTTATCGCAGGAGTACAGCTTCGCACCCTGGACAGCAATAACGGCATGCTTGATCCTGCTCAGGTGGAAGCGGCAATCAGGCCGGAAGATGACATTCATTATCCGAACACCGGACTGATATGTGTTGAAAATGCCCATGGCTTAGGAACGGCAATCCCCGTTGACAACTTGCGAGCCATCAAGGAAATCGGCGAGAAGAACGGCATACCCGTCCACATGGACGGAGCCAGGATCTTCAATGCAGCAGTTGCTCTTGGAGTAGATGCGAAAGAAATCGCAGCCTGTGCCGATTCCGTCATGTTCTGTCTTTCAAAAGGATTAGCCGCTCCTGTGGGATCGATGGTGGCAGGGACGAAAGAGTTCATAGAGAAAGCCAGAAAAAACAGGAAGCTCATGGGCGGCGGAATGCGCCAGGCAGGCGTTCTTGCAGCCGCCGGCATCATAGCCTTGGAGAAAATGACAAAACGCCTTCATGTGGACCATGAAAACGCAGCGTATCTGGCCGACCAGCTTTCCCGCATCCCTGGAGTCAATGTAAAGGCCAACCGTCTTGATATCAACATGGTGTTCTTTGAGATGGGCCCCGATGTGATTCCGGAACAGAAGTTGATTGACTATTTCCTGAAAAACGGGATTAAGATCAGCGGACCTGAAGACGGCGAATGGCGTTTTGTGTCAAACGTGAATGTCACAAGAGAGGACATAGATTTTGTGGTGGAAAAATTCAGGGAATGCCTGGGGATAGAATAATTCAGGGAGGACGAGAACATGAAAGTCGTAGCATTTAACGGAAGTCCCAGACGGGAAGGAAATACTTATCAAGCAATCCGCATGGTCGCTGAAGAACTGGAAAAGGCAGGAATTGAGACGGAGATTATCCATGTGGGGAACAAGGCCCTTTCCGGGTGTATCGCCTGCGGTAAGTGCATAGTGAATAGAGAT
This sequence comes from Eubacteriales Family XIII. Incertae Sedis bacterium, assembly GCA_012521055.1. Lineage (GTDB taxonomy): Bacteria > Bacillota > Clostridia > Peptostreptococcales > Anaerovoracaceae > UBA1426. Next base: position 31,257 of record JAAYNC010000166.1, on the reverse strand, counting down.
GAACGATGTACAATTGACGATGAAGTGAACGAGTGGATACAGAAGATGAAGTCTGCAGACGGGATCCTCTTCGGTTCTCCTGTACATTTTTCCGGCATCGCAGGAAATATGAAGAGCTTTTTAGACAGGGCGTTCTATGTATGCGGTGTAAATAAAGGGCTGTTAAGGCATAAGGTAGGCGCTGCGGTTGTTGCGGTCAGGCGCTCGGGCGGTGTTGCCACCTGTGACCAGTTAAACCACTACATCAGCTATGCTGAAATGCTGATGCCTGCTTCAAACTATTGGAATGTGATTCACGGTCAGAAACCGGGAGAGGTTTTGCAGGACGAAGAAGGAAAACAAATTATGAGGCTGCTGGGACGCAACATGGCCTGGCTCATGAAGTTGGTCGACAAGGGAGGAGATCTTGTCCCCGAACCGGAAGCCGAGAAAAAGACCTATACGAATTTCATACGATAGATGAAGCAAGTTCAAAGATAAAAAACCCAGAATGTACTGGGTTTTTTAATCTTTAAATCAATCTCAAAACAAAATCAATCTCAATTTTATAATTCCTTCAACCAAACGCTCACATCCGCATCGCTGGGCATCTGCCAATCGTCTTGGGCGGAGAGGCTGACGGTACCCACCTTGGGGCCGTCGGGTGCGCAGCTGCGCTTGAATTGATGGGCAAAGAATCGACGATAAAAAACTTGCAGCCAATGGCGGATGTATTCTTCGTCGTATTCGTCGGCGAAGGCAGCTTTTGCAATTGCCTGCAGTTTAGACGGGGAAGTTCCCCAGCGAACCGTGTGATATAAGAAGAAGTCGTGGAGGACATAGGGGCCAACCTTGTCCTCTGTTTTTTGTGCGATGCGACCTTTTTCGTCGGGAGGCAGGAGTTCGGGAGAAACCGGTGTTTCAAGCACATCCTGCAAGGCGGCGGCAAGTTTTTGGTTGTCGCTGCAGAAGGCCGGATCCTGGTCCGGCCCTGTGAGGACCCGTTGTATGAACCAGCGAATCATAGCCCTGATAAAGGTTTTAGGTACGCCGGCGTTCACGTTGTACATGGACATGTGATCTCCGTTGTAAGTGCTCCAGCCAAGAGCCCCTTCCGAAAGATCGCCGGTGCCGATGTGGATGCCTCCTTCCATGTTGGCGATGTCCATCAATATCTGGGTTCGTTCTCTTGCCTGGGTGTTTTCATAGACCGTGTCCTTAATTTCGGGATCGTGGGAAATGTCCTTGAAATGCAGGAGCACGGCTTCTTTTATGGGTATCTCCCGGATATCGGTGCCGATGGCTTCCATCATGGCCATGGCGTTGGAATGGGTTTTATCTGTGGTCCCGAATCCGGGCATGGAAACGGTAATTATATCTGACGGCTGCTTGTTTAACAGTTTCATAGCTTTTGCGGCAACAAGAAGCGCCAATGTGGAATCGATGCCGCCGGATATTCCCAACACCGCTTTCTTTGAACCGGTGTGAGCGAGGCGTCTTGCCAAGGCGAAGGATTGGATTTCAAAGGCTTCGCGGCAGTTGGACCAAAGAGTTTCCTCATCAGCCGGGAGGAACGGCGTTTTAGAGTAGGTTCTCATAAGAGAAGCATCGCTTTTCAGCAGGGGGAGTACCCGGAGGTCTACTTGCTGATATTGGAAGGATGCGGACTTGTCTGCCGTCTGTACCGGTGCGGGATACGTGGCGGATGACGCAGGAGCGGCGCAAAAGCCTGAAGCGCCTGCCCTCTCGCTGACCAGCCTTTCATAATCCACATCGGTTATGGCTATCTTGGCGTCAAAAGTCAGGCCGGAATCTTCTCTCAGCAGTACGCCCCTTTCCGCCACCAGGCAATGCCCGCTGTAAACTCCTGTGGATGAGGATTCCCAAACGCCGGCTGAAGCATATATATAGCCGCAGAGGCAGTCTCTGCTCTTCTGAAGGACGGAATAGCGTCTATGACGTGAAGAGCCTACAAGCTCCGGGCTTGCGGCGGGATTGCAGAGAATGTGAGCGCCGGCGAGACAGAGCTTTGCGCCGGGAGAAACGGGGGAATTCAGATCTTCGTTAACTTCGATGCCGATGGCAATGCCGGTTTCAGGATCCCGGAACACTAATTTACCGAAAGGAATCTCACAACCGAAAAGGGTAACGGATTTCCTCAGGTTCTCTGCTTCTTCGCCCGGGGAGAACCACCGGCTGTTGCCGGAACCTTTTGCTCCCGACGGGAAATAATCTGGCACTATGCCTTTTATAAGTCCGTTCTGCAACAGCGCTGCACACTGGAACAAGCGGTTGTCCAAGCGCAGATAAAAGCCAATTACGAGAACTGCAGTCATCTTTTTAGTGGAGAGGGCAATTTTATTTAAGGCCGCCATCTGATTCTCATAGAGGATATCCTGAAAGAACAGATCGCCGCAGGTTGCGCCGGTTAAACAAAGGCTAGGAAAAACAATTATCCCTGCACCCTTATCATAAGCCTCCTCTGCGTATCGAAGGATTTCATCGGAGTTGAAATCCGTATTTCCGATTCTAAGTTCGGGGGATACGGCCGCTACACGGATCATTCCTAATTTTGTCATCGGTACCTCTCCTTTACCCATCTAACTAATCCTCACCAAGTCCTACTCTCCTAAATTATATTGTTATGAGGATTAAAATTAGTTATCAGATAAAAATGAAATATAGTATATACGAATTATATACGAAAACTCCAGGAATAAAAATAGAGATTTTTCTTCTGTCTTCCTGTGTTCGTGCATTGGCAATCCAAAAAATATAATGGTTTCGGTTGTTGTCTATAATTTAAGTTGAGAATAGACAACATTCCTCCATAAATCATAATTGTTGTCTATCAAGAGGGTTGCAGGTAGCCAATAACTATCCTGACTCCATAATTGTTGTCTACAAAGCAAGTACAAAATAGCCAAGAATTTACCTGGCTCCATTATATTGTCTACAGAACAGATTAAAAATAGCCAAGAATTTTCCTGGCGCCATAATTGTTGTCTACAATACGAGTTGAAAATAGACAACATTTACTCCAAAAATATATTTTGGCTATGTTGAAGGGTTCAATTAGACGAGAATTAACAAGAATTCTTTATTGTTGTCTATCGGAGGTAAAATCGAACAAGATCCAATCTCGCGCTTAAGATTATATTTACAGAATTTGAAATATAAGGTAATATGATATTTGAAGTTTAGGGTTTAACTGATTTTGGGAAAAACCATTACCTCCAGCGCAATATCAAATTATAAAATACTGCCGTTTTGTGTTATAATGAATAGACTACAAAATGGAGGATCAAAGAGATGAAACAGCATTACGTGAGTCTATTGACCACCGATGACGAGATACAAGATTTTTTTATGGTTAAGAGCATAGCGGTGAAGTTGGGATCGAACAAGAAACAGTACCTGGATCTTCTTCTTGCGGACAACACCGGAGAAATTACAGCGAAGAAATGGGACATTGCGGATACGGAACTTCCTTCGCTGAACGAAATAGAAACCGGCGAAATCGTCAAGGTAAAAGCTCAGATCACAGAATGGAACGGGCTTAAGCAGCTCCGAGTCTTGAGAATCAGGAAGTCGGTGCCTCAGGACGGTGTGGAGATGAGCGATTTTATTCGCACCGCTCCGGAGAAGCCGGAAGACATGTTCGCCTTTATGGAGGAAGCGGTTGCTGCCATAAATGATCCCGAGCTGAAGAAGCTCTGTACGCGGGTTCTTACTGATAACAAGGAGAAGCTCCTTTACTATCCGGCGGCTGTGAAGAATCACCACGCAGAAAGAGGAGGCCTTCTCTATCACATGAAACGTATGGCGGCTATGGGAGAATACTTTTGCAAGGTCTATAAGAACCTGAATCGCGACCTCGTAATCACCGGTGTCATCATTCACGATATTGAGAAGCTCAATGAGATTGATGCTAACGATATCGGCATCGCTTCAGGTTATTCTTTCGAAGGGCAGCTTCTCGGTCATTTGGTGCAGGGGGTAAAGACCATCGACCGCCTGGCAAAAGAACTGGGCATCAGCGAGGAAAAAGCCGTCATGCTGGAACATATGATAATTGCCCATCATTACGAACCGGAATACGGGAGCCCGAAAAAACCTCTTTTCCCGGAAGCCGAAATTTTGCATTATCTGGATATTGTGGATGCCAGAATGTACGATATGGAGGAAGCTCTCTTCGGGACCAAGCCGGGTGAATTTTCAGAGCGGGTTTGGACTTTAGGCAGCAGAAAACTGTACAAACCATCGTTCTGAGGGCATCGTTCTGAGGGCGTGCCTGAGAGAATAGCTGCAAAACTATAAAAGAAAAGACTGAAAAACCATACATATAGATATAGCTGCAAAGGAGATTAATGAGTATGATGCGGTTGCCGAAAGAAATAACCGAAATCATGAGAATCATCGAGGAAGACGGGCGTCAGGTCTACATCGTAGGCGGCAGCATACGGGACTTGTTGCTAGGTATACAGCCGGAAGATTGGGATCTGACCAGCAACGCGCCTCCCGAGAGAGTGGAGGAGCTCTTCGGCAATGGCGGAAGCGGAACCAGCGATGATAAAAGTGAAGATGGAGCCGGGGGTACACCGGGGGATGGAACTAGAGACAGCACCGGTCGGAGGTTCGGTGTCGTCAGGGTCAAAAGAGGTGATCTGACAGCGGAGGTGGCTGCCTTTAGGATAGACGGGAATTATTCCGATCACCGGCGGCCCGATGAAGTTATATTTACCGACAACATCGAAGAGGATTTGGCAAGAAGGGATTTCACCATTAATGGAATTGCCTATCATCCTCAGAAGGGAATCATAGATCCCTTTAACGGCCGGAAGGATCTGAAGGACAGGCTCATTCGCACCATCGGTGATCCTGAGAAAAGGTTCAATGAAGACCCTTTGCGCATCCTTCGCGGAATTCGCCTGGCGGGTCAGTTGGATTTTGACCTGACCATAGACACACTTAATGCAATGCAGAAGACCGCTTGCCTCTTGGAACAGATCAGCATGGACAGGAGGAGAACGGAATTTGAAAGGCTGCTGATTACGAAAAACGCAGGAAAAGCCCTGAGAATGTGCGTATCTGCCAACGTGCTCAATGCTATTTTTAATGATTGCTATCCTCCAAAAGGGAGAACGGACCAGGGAGATTTTTCCATGCTGATCCAAAATATAGACCGCGCAAGATGCGATGTGGATCTCCGCCTTGCTCTGCTGCTTCTATGTTTCGAGAAGAAAAAAGCCATGAAAGCCATCGATGAGCTGAATTTGAGCAAGGAACGTGCCCGAATGCAGAGAGCCGCGCATAATCTGATGATGGACTTGCACTTTGCGGTGGATAAATACTCGCTGAAGAGGTTTATATATCTCAACGGGCAGGACGTTTACGACTTCCTCAACAGCCTGTCGAAACAGCAGCGTGAAGTGTATGAAACTCCCGGATTTCGCATTGAGAGCCGCTATTATATTTTAGATGAGATAAAGAAAAACAGAGAACCCATTTATGTGGAGGACTTGGCCATAGACGGAAATGATCTTATCGAAGCCGGGATCGTAGAGGGAGAAAAGGTGGGAGAAATGCTAAAAATGCTCGTGGATGTAGTCCACAGGTTCCCCGGGCTCAACACGAAACCTAAACTTTTAAAAAAAGCGAAAGCTTTAAAGAATCCCATCCGGGCAAAGTTCAGAAACTTTTATTTTGTGAAATAGGTTTACTATGGAAGAAAAGACAGGTATCCTTTCAGATATCATTTACCATAACGAAAGCAACGGTTATACGATTGCCGTCATAGAAAATGAAGAAGTCCCGGAACAATTCACTGCGGTGGGCTATCTCCATAATCCGGACAGGGGAAGAACGTATCGCCTGACAGGCAAATGGAAGAACCATCCTACGTATGGAGAGCAATTTGCTTTTGAGAGCTATGTGGAGGAAATGCCAAAAACCGTCGAAGGGATTCAAAATTTTCTCAGTTCCGGCCTTATGAAGGGAGTCGGGAAAAAGACGGCTCTGGCCATCGTGAATAGATTCGGCGAGGACACTTTGCGGATCATCTCCGAAGAGTCTCACCGTCTCACGGAAGTGGAAGGGATCGGCAAAGTGAAGGCGAAAGCCATCTCAGACGCTTTTGCGGCTCACCAGGAATTTGCCGGCATCGTCTTATATTTTCAACGGTTTGGCATTTCCACAGGCTATGCCATGCGCCTTTACAAGGTTTATGGTTCCGATACCATAAAGACTATTGAAGAAAACCCCTATCAATTGATAGATGACGTTTTCGGCATCGGTTTTCGAAAAGCCGACCGGATAGCCCGGCTCCTCGGCGTACCCGAAAATGATCCCCAGCGGATTCGCAGCGGAATCCGCTATACGCTGTGGGCACATATTAACGAAGGCCACACCTTTCTGCCCCAAAAACAGCTGTGTGAGCTGGCCGGCGACCTTCTCGACATAAGCGCCGAAGAAGTGTACGAAACCATCGTTCAAATGGCTTTTGAGGGAGACCTTCAGGTAGAAAACCTGGAGGGCCGGGCGGTTGTATACTTATTGCCTTATTTCATGGCAGAGCAGAAAGTGTGCCGGAAGCTCATCGAACTGGATCGGGCAGAATTGAAACCGATTCGGGGAAACATCGATGAACTTATCCGGCAGACGGAGAGGCAGACGGGAATCGAACTGTCGGAAAACCAGAAGCGAGCAGTGAAAATTGCCATGGAAAGCGGAGTGGCCGTAATTACCGGCGGACCCGGGACCGGAAAAACTACCATAATAAACACCATTATGACCATCTTCCAGTACAACGATTTTTCCACCGCCATTGCGGCGCCGACGGGGAGAGCAGCAAAGCGGATTACGGAAACCTCAGGCTACGAAGCGTCTACCATTCACAGACTGCTGGAGTACTATTATTCCGAAGGCGAGGACAGCATGCGCTTCGGCAAAAACGAGGAAAACCCTCTGCGATTCGATGCCGTTATCATCGATGAAGCATCTATGATCGATATAATGCTGATGAAGGGTTTACTCGATGCAATACCCGCGGGAACGCGGCTGATAATCGTGGGGGATGCGGATCAACTGCCGCCGGTGGGCGCCGGCAACGTTTTGAGGGATATCATAGAAAGCGAGGTCATATCCTCCGTTAAACTGACAGAGATTTTCCGACAGGCAAAGGAGAGCCTCATAGTGGTCAACGCCCACAAGATCAACAGGGGCGAATACCCAGACATTAACGAAAGGGACAAGGATTTTTTCCTGTTGCATCGAAAAAGCGAAAAGGAAATGCTGGCTACGATACTGGATCTGTGCGCCAGGCGCCTGCCTTCCTATTTTGATGGCTGCGACCCTTTAAGGGATCTACAGGTTCTTACTCCGGTTCGCAAAGGGCTCCTTGGATGCGAGAATCTAAATAAGAAGCTGCAGAAGATTCTCAATCCCCCCTGTCCGGGTGTGAAGGAAAAACGTTTTGGAGACCGGCTGTTCCTGGAAGGCGACAAAGTAATGCAGATTAAGAATAACTACCAGCTGGAATGGAAACGTTTTGACGATTTCACCAGCGGACAGGGTGTTTTCAACGGAGACTGCGGCTTTATCCATACTATAGATAACGAATTCAACGAAATAACGGTGGTTTATGAAGACAATAAATACGTTACATACGATGTGACGAATCTGGATGAATTGGAACTGGCCTACGCGGTAACGGTGCACAAAAGCCAGGGAAGTGAATTTCCGGTGATCGTAATGCCCGTGTCCTGGTTTCCTCCCGTATTGGCTACCCGCAATTTGCTTTATACTGCCGTGACTCGCGCAAAGGATGCGGTGATCCTGGTAGGCTCGGAAGACAAAATGTGCGCAATGGTGGACAATAACAGAATTTTGGAACGGTATTCCGGCCTGAAGCCCAGACTTAAACAGTTTTTGTTGTAAAAATCCGTGGAGTTCTGTTATGATAATGGAAATTTGGTTCTCTCTTTTGGACCTGGTTTATCCTTCGAATATTTACTGCATCAATTGCGGGAGACCCATCGACGACCGGTTCCCTTACTCCCTTTGTCCGGTTTGCGTCAGGCATATCCGATGGGCAAACAAGATAACCTGTGATTGTTGCGGAAAACCTATGCTGGCCCGATCTGACGCGGGGCTGTGCAGTCAATGCACGGAGTCGCAGAGGAGCTTTGACAGGGGGTATACCTGCGCGGACTACGGGATTACGGAGAGGGACCTGATCCATCAGCTGAAGTACAAAGACAGGGATTATCTGGCGGAACATTTTGCGGAACTGATGGCTGAGCGGATCGTTGCTGAAGGGCTGGAGCCGGATTTGGTAACACCGGTTCCCATGTATAGAAAGAAAGAGAGGAGGAGAGGCTATAACCAGGCAAGCCTGTTGGCGAAATCTATTTCCCGGCGCCTCAACAAACCTTATTACCCGGATTTATTGATCCGAGTAGTGGATACTCCGCCCATGAGCGGGCTCAACGCTGCACAGCGAAAGAAAAATGTTGAAGGTGTTTTTACCGCAGCAAAGTGGGTACAAAAGATTATATACGGCAAGACGGTGTTGCTTGTAGACGATATTTTCACCACGGGCAGCACGACGGAAGCTTGTTGCAAAGTATTGAAAGAATCGGGTGCCCATCGAGTTTATGTGGTAACTTTTGCTGCGGGAATGGATACGGGCCAATAGGGTGGTGCCGGCCTGCATAGCTAATAACCAACGGCTCTGCGGGGAAGGAGAATCGGATAATGGAATTGTCTGGGTCTGTGGTTGAAAGTCCATGCCAGCTACGGGCAAAAGGACCCACGTAAGTTGGACCGCAAAGCGGCAACGATCATGGCGTAGCCTAGGGGTAAGTCCTTCGGTAGAGCTTAAATAGCGACAAAAACCGACAGGCGAGTGTGGGGGCAAAGACCAGGTCAGCCGGGCAATTCCATTATCCGATTCATATTATCCACAAGGGTAGCGGAAAAGGACGAAACAGAGGAGAAAATGATTGCATGAAAAAATATAAATATTTATGCAGCGACAAATAATTGAAAAACAACGATTTTGATGGATGGAATATTATAAAATGAATAATTATTTATATTCACAGGGCGAAAATATGTCCACAAATCAAATCTTCATTTTTCAATTATGCACAGAGTTATCCACAGTATCAACAGAACAGATTGAAGTAATAGAAATATTCAGAATTCGACATATTTAGACGATATCAAAAAAATTCCAAATAACTCCTTTGGTTCCGGCTGATGAATAAATATTTTCCCTGCAAAAAAGGAATGGCATGGATTTTGTAGTATAAAATTATTAAAAGAAGTTCTCAATAATAACGAAAAGGGGGAATGAGCATGAGAGTCATCATTACCAGCAAAAATTTCAACGCAAGCGACCATCTGAAGCAGACCATCGAATCCAAACTGGAGAAGCTGGGCAAATACTTTTCAAAAGACATTGTCGCCAACGTTACGCTGACCATGGAAAAAGGACGTCAGAAGATAGAGGCGACCATCAATGCCAGGGGTACGATTTTCCGTGCAGAGGAAGAGACCAATGACATCTACAGCGGTGTGGACAGGATCGTGGATAAATTGTCTACCCAGATGTCCAGGTTCAAGACCAAGCTGCAGAGAAAACATAAAGATCATAAGGAGTTTATCTTTGCAAATCTGCCGGAAAGCCCGGACAAAGAAATTGATGAGAATATTATCGTTAGAAGGAAGAAATTCGACTTGATGCCCATGACCCAGGACGAGGCTATCATGCAGATGGAACTTCTTCAGCATTCCTTCTACATTTTCTTAAATATGGAAACGGATATGGTCAACGTTGTCTATAAAAGAAAAGACGGAAATTATGGCCTTTTAGAACCGAACTATTGATGGTTTTTCAATAGCGGGGCCGGAAGTGAAACTTCCGGCCCTGTCTTAATTTTCTATTGAAATATAACCCTATCTTCGATAAGATTATTTATGGTATAATAATTTCCTTATTAATAATATAACAATCTCCTTCAAGGAGCAGAAACTATGGCCGAAGTCCTTACAAACATGTTTGCTAGCTTTAGCGTCACGGATGTCATCGACGTGGCAATCGTGACTTTTGTTGTGTATAAAGTCATGACTTTCATTAGAGAAACCCGGGCGGAACAGCTTGTAAAAGGACTTCTGATTCTTGTTGCTGCCACCTTTCTTTCCGATGTGTTAAATCTATACACCCTGAACTGGCTTCTTGAAGGCACTCTTACACTTGGTGTTATCGCTTTGATCATCGTATTTCAGCCTGAATTGCGCAGAGGTCTGGAATACATCGGCCGAAGCAAATTTATCAGAAAACAATTCGGCGAGATGAACAAAGAAAAGGCAAAAACCATTACATCCACCATCATCAAGGCCATCGATTACTTTTCCGTTAATAAAATAGGCGCATTGCTGATCATCGAGCGGGAAACCACCTTAAACGATATTATCGAAACCGGTACGGAAATGGATGCGTTGGTTACGGAAAGGCTTTTGGAGACCGTCTTCTATCCGGGGGGGCCTCTTCATGACGGGGCTTGCATTATAAGAGGAGATCGAGCAATGGCGGCGGGCTGTGTTTTGCCACTGACTCAAAACCGATCTCTCAGCAAGGATCTGGGAACCCGTCACAGAGCCGGACTTGGGATAACGGAAAACTCAGACGCCATCGCCTTGATTGTTTCGGAGGAAACAGGCATTATTTCTATTGCAATTGACGGCAAATTGTCCCGTTTTTTAGATATCAAGACCGTGGAAAAAACCTTGTTGAATCTGTATCTTAGCCAGATGGCGAATGACGATGTAAAGAATTTCATTTCCAAGCTGTTCAGGAGAAAAGGAGGCGGCGATGAAGGACAATAAAACCAGAAAAACCGACAGCGGCCGCACCATAAGTATTATTATCTCTATAATCATCGCCCTGCTTCTCTGGTCCTATGTAATCATCCAGGTGAACCCCACCAAGGAAGAGACAATTGCCAGGGTGCCAGTTCAGTTGCTGAATGTCCAATCTCTTACTGTCAGGCAGTTAGCCATTGCCGGTGACGGCGAATACACGGTGGATGTGGTGGTTGAGGGAAGACGGGCGGATATTATGAATATCTCCAGCGAAGACATCGTAGCCGAGGCGGATCTGTTCGGCTGGAGCAAAGGAGAAAATTACATCCCGGTCAATGTGAAATTGCCGCCGGGATTGAAACTGGTTGAGATTAGATCGGCCAAGATCAAAGTGACCATAGAGGACTTGGTAGCGCTGAGTAAGCCCGTTAACGTGGTCTACAGAGGAAATTTCCCGGCGAATACGGAAGAAGGGGACTTGGAGCTCAGGCCGGCTGAAATCGAGGTAACCGGAGCAAAATCCGCCGTGGAATCCGTAAATGAAATAAGGGCTTACATTGATGTGGATGATCTGTCTACGGAAAGAAAAACCTTCCAGAGCGAAGTGATTCCGCTGAACCAGGCGGAAATAATCGTAGAAAATGTGAATCTGTCCTCTAGCTACGTAAATATATCCGTAAGATTGCTGCAGCTAAAAGAGGTTCCTCTTGTGGTGGAAACGGTAGGCAGCCTGGCTGAGGGATACGGTGCAGAAATAAATGCGCCCCAATCCGTTCTGATAAAAGGGACGAAAGCTGCGATTCAGGATGTTACATCCGTTAAAGCGGAACCTGTCGACATTACGGGAATAACGAATAGCGCAAAAATCCCCCTGACTCTGCAACTGCCTGAAGGTGTGGAACTGTCGAAGAAGAATCCCGCGATTGTGGCGGAAATAAGCGTCGAAAAGATCGCGACGAAGCAGTTTGAGTTTACGGCTGACGATATACTTTTGGACGGCCTGACAAAGGGGAAGACCGTGAATACGGATGTGGCAGAGGTTATCGTTTCGGTCACCGGAAGGAAGGAAGTAGTGGAACAGCTCCAACGGGATCAGCTGGAGCTATACATCGAAATGGAGGGGTTGAAAACAGGAAGCCATACTGTGCCTATAATGGTATCCTCGCGGGTGCCTTTGCATAATATTACTGTGGATCCTCCGGAGATCCGCATTACAATCCTCGATACGGAACAGGAGAATTTGAATGAGTAGACTTTTTGGAACAGATGGAGTGAGAGGCGTTGCCAACACGGAACTGACGCCGGAACTGGCATTTAATCTGGGAAAAGTGGGGACTTATGTTCTGAGAAAGAGCAAGCAGAACCCCCTGGTGTTGATCGGTAAAGATACCCGTCTTTCGGGAGATTTGCTTGAGAACGCCATCACCTCGGGGATTTTATCCATGGGAGGGAACGTGGTCAAAGTGGGCATACTTCCCACGCCTGCCATTGCCTATCTTGTAAAGCATATGAAAGCCGATGCAGGCGTGATGATTTCCGCTTCCCATAATACGTATGAATTTAACGGGATTAAGTTTTTCAACAGCGAAGGTTTCAAGCTTGATGACGATATAGAGGATGAGATTGAGGACATCATCGTCAGAGATATGGATGTCAACATCCATATCGAGGGAGACAGGCTCGGCCGATGCATCGAGGCAATGGACGACGGGGCGGGGCGTTACGCAGAATTCCTGAAGAGCACTATTGATGTGAGCCTTGAAGGAATGAAGCTGGTCATAGACTGCGCCAACGGCGCCGCTTATCGAGTCGCGGAAAAAGTGTTCAAAGATCTTGGCGTCCAGGTAGTAGTCATGGGAAACACTCCCGACGGACTCAATATTAACGCTTCCTGCGGCTCCACTCACCCAGAGGCGCTGCAGCAAAAGGTTCTGGAAGAAAAAGCTGATGTTGGCCTGGCTTTTGACGGAGATGCGGACCGCCTTATTTCCGTAGACGAGAAAGGCAGGGTGGTTGACGGGGATAAGATGATTTATATCTGCGCCAAGATGCTTAAGGAACAGGGCAAATTGTGCGGCGATAAAGTAACCGTCACGGTGATGAGCAACCTGGGCTTCCATAAAGCCATTCAAAGCATCGGCGCCAAAGTTGATGTAACTCAGGTGGGAGACCGCTATGTACTGGAGAGCATGCTGAAGACCGGGTGTGTTATAGGCGGCGAGCAGTCCGGCCATATCATATTTCTTGATTATAGCACCACCGGTGACGGAATTCTCACGGCCCTTCAGCTGCTGAAGGCGTTGAAGCACAGCGGAAGGAAGTTGTCGGAGCTTGCCGACGAGGTAACCGTATATCCCCAGGTTCTTAAAAATGCACGTATCAAGAACGAAAACAAGAAAAAATACAGCAGCGATCCGGTAATTGCGGAGGAAATTAATAGAGTAGAGGAGCTTATGGCCGGAGAGGGACGCGTATTAATCCGTCCTTCAGGCACGGAACCTCTGGTACGCGTAATGCTGGAAGGCAAAGATTTAGACGTTATCACTAAATTGGCAGAGGGTCTTGCAACTCTGATTACAAAAAGGATGGGATAAGGACAAATACATGTGCGGTATTGTTGGATACATCGGAAACGGATCAGCGAAAGAAGTAATTATCGACGGGTTGAAAAAACTGGAGTACAGGGGATATGATTCGGCGGGAATCGCGTTGTACATCGACGGGGAAGTGCAGGTGCGAAAGTGCACCGGCCGGATTAGCAACCTGGAGTTGGCTGCGGCAGAGCCGGAATACGACAGCCATATAGGAATAGGTCATACGAGATGGGCAACCCATGGAGCTCCCACGGATGTAAATGCCCATCCTCATTCGAATACGGAGGGTACCGTTGCGGTGGTTCACAACGGTATCATTGAAAACTATGCCGGACTGAAACAATGGCTTTCAAAGGAACATGGCATTCGCTTTGTGTCGGAAACTGATACGGAAGTCATTGCCCATTTGATCGGCATTTATTATGACGGCGATCTGACGGATGCAGTTTTCCGGGCGGTCGACATGATGAGGGGATCCTATGCAATAGGAGTTGTTTGCAGCCATGAGCCGGATAAACTGGTGGCGGTCAGGAAGGACAGTCCCTTGATTGCAGGAATCGGGAAAGGTTGCAACTTCATAGCTTCAGACATCCCGGCTCTCCTCAAGCATGTCAGAGAAATCTACCTGATCGAGAACAATGAAACCGTGGTGCTGACGAAAGATCATATAACGATTTATAACCAGAACAGGGAAGAAGTGAAGAGGGACGTTTTCCACGTTACCTGGGATGCGGCTTCGGCAGAGAAAGAAGGCTACGAGCATTTCATGCTGAAGGAGATCTACGATCAGCCTAAGGCCATTGAAGAAACATTGAACCGCAGACTGCTTCCCGACGGGCGGATACGCTTGGACGGCATCAACTTGACAAGAGAAGATATAGAGAACTTCAGCAGGGTATATATCGTTGCCTGCGGCACCGCTTACCATGCCGGATTGATAGGAAAATATGCCATAGAAAAATTTGCTCAAATACCTGTGGAAGTGGATGTGTCCTCGGAGTTTCGATACCGGGAACCTTTCGTGGATGACAGGACACTGTTTATTGCCATAAGTCAGTCCGGAGAAACTCTGGACACACTGGCAGCTCTACGGGAGGCAAAAGCAAGAGGCGCAAGAGTGCTCTCCGTAGTGAATGTGGTGGGGAGCTCTGTGGCGAGGGAGTCCGACGATGTATTTTATACTTGGGCGGGGCCGGAAATTGCCGTTGCGTCCACGAAGGCTTACACTACCCAGTTGATTTCCATGTATTTACTGGCGCTTCATATGGGGAGCGAAAAGGGTTGTCTTACGCCGGAGCAAAAGAGCGAGCTGGCAGCGGAACTGATGGGACTGCCGACAAAAATCAGCGAAATATTGAAGCTTGTCGCAGAGATTGAAGCTATTGCGAAGCAACTGTACATGAAGACCCAGGTCTTTTTCATCGGCAGAGGTACGGATTGCGCCGTATCTTACGAAGGTTCACTGAAACTTAAAGAAATATCCTACATCAATTCCTTTGCTGTGGCCGCCGGGGAGCTCAAGCACGGCACCATTGCCCTGGTTGAACAGGATACTCTTGTTGTGGCTTTGGCTACCCAAGGTAAACTATTCGAGAAAATGATCTCCAACATTCAGGAGGTAAAAGCCAGAGGCGCCTATGTAGTTGCCGTTGCGCAAGAGAGCTGCAAGCAGTTGGAAGGTCACGCAGATCGTGTTATACATATTCCGGACTGCAGAGATGAGTTTACGCCCATACTGGCAGTGATTCCACTGCAGCTTTTTGCATACCATGTGGCCCGCTTCCGTGGCTGCGATATCGATAAACCAAAGAACCTGGCCAAATCCGTTACAGTGGAATAGGGATAGAATTATGCTTTTTGGGGTATAGATGCATGGAGGAAATTGAAGGTAAGTATTATTATGGTCAATTATTTACCCAATACCTCCAATGATTTATACGATGGAGGATGAAATGAAAAAGTATGAAGTGAGAGATATATCCCTTGCGCCTTCAGGGAGGCAGAAGATCGAGTGGGTGGCAGCCCACATGCCTCTGCTGAGAGGGTTGCAGGAGGAGTTTGAAAGGGACAAGCCCTTTCAGGGCGTAAAGATAACTTTGTCCATACATCTTGAAGCCAAGACGGCTTATCTCTGCGAAGTGCTGGCTGCGGGCGGCGCGGAAATGTCCGTAACGGGCAGCAATGTACTCTCCACACAGGACGATGTGGCGGCAGCATTGGCTGCGGCAGGGCTGCGCGTCTTTGCATATCACGGGGCCACGGAGGAAGAGTACCGGAGACACATCGAAATGGCTTTAGAACAGAAGCCTAACATCGTTATCGATGACGGGGGAGATCTGGTGGCGACCCTTCATACGCGCAGGCCGGATCTTGCAACGGAAGTCTGGGGAGGCTGCGAAGAGACGACAACGGGAATCATCCGCCTTAAGGCCATGGAGAGGGAAGGAGTCCTGAAATTCCCCATGGTGGCGGTAAACGACGCGAAATGCAAGCATTTTTTTGACAACCGCTACGGAACAGGCCAGTCTACTTGGGACAGCATCATGCGGAATACGAACCTTATTGTTGCCGGCAAGCGCGTCGTGGTAGCCGGTTATGGATGGTGTTCGAAAGGAATCGCCATGCGGGCAAAAGCCCTGGGCGCCAAAGTCATCGTGACGGAGATCGACCCTGTGGCGGCCATTGAAGCGGTTATGGACGGATTTGAAGTCATGACCATGGAAGCGGCGGCACCTTTGGGAGATATATTCGTGTGCGCCACCGGAAACAAGAAGGTAATAACGGTGGAGCACATGCTGAAAATGAAAGATCTGGCCATCCTGGCCAATGCGGGGCATTTCAACGTAGAAGTTGATATGGAAGGTCTGGAAGCGGCTGCCGTGGAAAAGAAGGAGCTGCGCAAGAACCTGACAGGTTATCGTCTGAAGAACGGAAAGCAGGTCTGCGTCATTGCCGAAGGAAGGCTTGTGAATATCGCCGCTGCCGACGGACATCCGGCTGAGGTGATGGACATGAGCTTTGCGGTACAGGCTTTGTCTGCCTTATACATAAAAGAGCACAGAGGATGTTTGGAGAACAAAGTCATCGACGTATCTGAGGAAATTGATACTTTGGTGGCGGAGCGGATGCTTGCCGCGTGGGGAATAACCATCGACAAGCTGACGGAGGAGCAGAAGGAGTATTTGAACAGCTGGAACGTTTGATAAATATAGCAGAGACAGACCCCGCGGCCAAAAGCCAAGGGGTCTGTCTCTATGTTTGTGTACTGACATTCATGCATGTTAGAGCCCGCATACCGGCAGGTTTGCGGGGGCTACGTTTCTTATAGCTATAGCGAACGACAGTTGCAGAATATGATGACCAGCAGCAGGAAGAAAAACAGCAAGCTGGTATCAATTCCATCTCCTTCACCGAGGAGTCCACCACATCTACCTGACATCATTACATCACCTGCTTCTATCCAAAATTTTAGATTTTATTGTAGTATAGGATATTCAATGTGATGCGATAATGTGAATCGTCCCCGGCAAAAATATTATAAAGCGGAGATTGCCTTATTTATGCGGCTCAGAGTCTGTTCTTCTCCCATAATCTGTTGAATTTCCCACAGATCCGGTGAGGATGCTCTTCCCATGAGAGCAATGCGGATGACCGTGCTCACGTGCCCTACATGGCCTTTATAGAGCTCGGGGTTCTTTTTGAAATCCTTCGGTTTGGCAGCATAACCGAGCTCAGCGGCTAATACACGGATTTTCTCAAACCATTGAGTCCTGTCATCGCTGTGGTCATAGTTCTTCATATAGCATTCAAGAATGGGCTTGATATCCTCCCTGTCAACCTCCGCCGGATAATCGTCCTCCACTTGGAAGTAATCGTCGAAGAAGTAGCTGAAATAATCGAAGATTTGTTCACAATACACAAGATCTTTTCGCGGTTTTTCTCCGTGCCTGTCTATGGAGAGAATGCGAAGAAGCATGTCTTTCTTCTCCGTAAAGAGGGTAGCAAGTTCTGGGCGGTATGCTTTCGCCCAGCTTAACATAAAATCATAAAGCTCTTCATCGGGTATCCGCACCAATACCTCTTTACTCACATCGTTAAGTTTATTCAGATCGAAAAGCGTTCCGGAGCTGCTCATTTTCTCAATGGTGAACTCGAATTCTTCCATGGGGCTGTCCGGGTTTGCCAACCGCCATTCTTCGTAATTTGAGTTTATGATTGTAAGGAGATACTCGCGCACCGCCTTGGGGTGATACCCCTGGCTGCGATAATAATTGAGAGAAAGCTCCGGGTCCTTTCGCTTGGATAGTTTGCGCTTGTTCCCGTTCTCCATTTTCATGAGCACCGTGGTATGGCAGTAAATGGGCAGCGGCCAATCCAGAGCTTTAAAGAGAGCCACATGAATAGGTAGAGATGAAAGCCACTCTTCTCCCCTGACCACGTGGGTAGTGCGCATGAGGTGATCGTCCACCACATGGGCGAAGTGATACGTGGGGATTCCGTTTTGCTTTAACAGAACCACATCCTGAAAGTTTTCGGGCATTGTGAGCGGTCCGCGGATTGCATCAACGATTTGGAAGTTCCTGGACGGGTCCCCGTCGGACCGGAAGCGCAGAACGAAAGGCTTGCCGTCTT
Organism: Eubacteriales Family XIII. Incertae Sedis bacterium; assembly: GCA_012521055.1. Lineage (GTDB taxonomy): Bacteria > Bacillota > Clostridia > Peptostreptococcales > Anaerovoracaceae > UBA1426. The sequence goes on along the minus strand of JAAYNC010000166.1, from coordinate 13,183 downwards.
GAATATTCCTTTTGATTTCATCCGGATCCAGATTCCTGCATTTGGCGAACGCGCCATAATAACCGGGATTTTCTCCGGCTTTTTCCTGTTTTTCACGGATTGTCTGAAGCTCTTCTTCGGAACAAAAGCAGGGATATGCCAATCCCTTTTTCCCCAGCTCTTTCGCAAAGCACTGGTAGATAGAGCCTCTTTGGCGTTGATAATATGGGCCGTATTCTCCTGTTTCTCCGTTCACAGTGACCCCTTCGTCAAAGCGTATGTCGAAGTATTCCAGAGAAGAGATAATGGCTTCAACGGCGCCTTCCACTTCTCTCTTTTCGTCCGTGTCCTCTATGCGAAGGAAAAAAACGCCGCCGCTCTGGTGAGCCAGCCTCTCGTTCAAAAAGGCAACGTAAAGGTTGCCTAAATGAATAAATCCCGTGGGGCTGGGTCCTAAGCGGGTTACCTTGGCGCCGGGAGGGAGTTGCCTCGCCGGATAAAGAGCTTCGTAGTAATCCGGTGTTTTATCGATATGCGGGAATAACAATTCCGCCAGTGCGGCATAATCCATAGTTTTCCTCCTTGTAAAAACTGGTCCGTTTTCCGGCATTGCCGGGGGGCCATTGTTTTATAGTATAAAATCACAAATTCGGATTCGATCTTCATCGCTCCGCCATTTAATAATACCTTTATTATACACATTTTCCCCCTCGGCACAACTTCCCCCTTGGCACAACTGAGACACGAGACCGTGCCATCGAAACCATAGCAAAGATTGTGAATTTAACCGGCCTTGCCCTCATGACAAGAGAAATATGCAACTTTTGACCCACACAAAACTCCATATTTTGCTCAAAATTTTGATTCTTTCACAGGCCACTCTTTGTGGCTGTACACAAAAAAGGATGACTAGACTCGTATATATGGTATAATATCAATATGCTCACGGATAAATTAAGAAAAACCATTGCGCAGAATAACCTGATTGAAAAAGGTGAACATATTGTCGTCGGCGTTTCCGGCGGCCCGGATTCGGTATGTCTTCTTTCTGTTCTCCTGGAACTGGCTGAAGAATGGGAACTCACCCTTCATGTAGTTCACGTTAACCATCAGTTGAGAGGCGAAAAGGCAGACGAGGATCAACGCTATACGGAAAAACTATGTCGTAAGCTTGGGATTCCTTGTCATGTTTTTTGTTACGATGTGAATGCCCTCGCCGCTGAACACAAGATCACTGTGGAAGAAGCGGGGCGCATGGCCAGATATGAGGCCTTTAATAAGGTAAAGGAACAGATAGAATCGTCGGATAAAACTGCCAGGGTTAAGATTGCTACGGCTCACAATGCCAACGATCAGGCTGAGACTCTGCTCATGAGGATTATCCGCGGTACCGGAACGGACGGACTGGCCGGCATGGAATACATTCATAAAGGATTGGTTATCCGGCCGCTTTTGGATGTGAGTCGCCGCGAAATCGAAGAATACTGTTCGGCGCACAATTTGAACCCTCGGATCGATTTGACCAATCTTGAGCCTGCTTATACACGTAATCGAATCCGGTTGGAGCTTTTGCCCCTTTTGGAGTCCCAATATAACGAAAACATTATACCTGCGCTTATCCGCCTGGCAGGGATTGCATGGGAAGATAAAGAATATCTTTATATGCAGGTAGAAAAAGCAAAATACATTGTGTCCCGTGAAAAAGAAAGCTGCAAAATAGATCGCCATGGCTATGCCAGGCTCCATCCTGCCATCGGCAAAAGGCTCATCAACACATGTTTAAAGGAAATGGGGCTATTTCAAGATATGACCGCGGTGCATCTTGAGGGGGCGGATTATCTTCTTCGACATGGCAGGACAGGGGATCGAATCGATTTTCCCGGCGGGTATGGGTTGCGTCTTATTTACGGAAAAGGAGAACTGTACAGAGAGACCGAAAAAACCGGCGATATCGAATTCTGCTATCCGGTGGTATTGCATGATAATGCCCTGGAGATACCTGAATTAAATGCCCTGCTTAGGATTAGAATTTTACAGGCGAGGCAAGATACTGAATTATATAAAAGCAAGGATAATCGCTTCCGCGCATGCTTAGACCTTGCGGGAAAGGGCATTAAAGACGGGATTTTTATTCGAACGAGAAGACCGGGAGACTATATAATTCCCTTGGGAATGAAAGGCAGGAAAAAAATACAGGATTTTTTTGTAGACGAGAAAATCCCGAAGGAGGAACGCCGCCGGATTCCCTTGTTATGTTTCGGCCAGGAGGTGCTCTGGGTGGCAGGGCACCGGTTGAACGATAATTATAAAGTGACAGAATCCACAAAGGAGATAGTTTGTGTTGAATATGTGCCGTTATTATGATAAAATATCTCGACGCTTTCTCAGCGGGAAATCAGCTGCTATCCGATTTTGCAAATGGGCGAAAAAGCATAATAATAACGAATGAACGGATAGATAATCAGAAATAAAGGAGGAACCCCATAGTTGAACAGATTCGCCAAAAACATCGGTGTTTATATAATCATTCTTGTGGTGGTCATGGCTGTTACCTGGATCTACCAAGGAAGCCAGGGGCCTCAGGTAAAGGAAGTTGAATTCTCTGAATTTGTTACTTACATTCAAAAAAATCAGATAGAAGAATTGACCATCGTAGAAACCAGTCTTTTAGGCACGCTCAAATCAGGTGAAAAGGTGAGCGCCTATGCGCCTTCCGCAGTTGAGCTCATGCTGTTAAGTGAGAAGTACATTTTTCCCCAAATAGAGAATGGTACTCTCGTGTTAACCAGTGAAAAGCCTTCAAGCGCTTCTTGGATATTGTCGCTTTTGCCCACGGCGGTCATGATACTGATCTTTGTGCTTTTTTGGTTTGTGTTCATGCAGCAGGGACAGGGCGGCGGAAAGGGCGTCATGTCCTTTGGCAAAAGCAGAGCAAGACTCCACAAGGAGGGAGAGCAGAGACTTGTCACCTTCAGCGATGTGGCAGGCCTGGACGAGGAGAAGGAAGAACTGGCAGAGGTTGTGGATTTTCTCAGGTACCCGAAAAAATACAGGAATCTCGGCGCGAGAATTCCAAAAGGGATTTTGTTGGTAGGACCTCCGGGAACGGGAAAGACCTATATTTCAAGAGCAACCGCCGGTGAAGCAGGCGTTCCGTTTTTTACCATCAGCGGTTCGGACTTTGTAGAGATGTTCGTAGGAGTGGGCGCTTCCCGGGTGAGAGATCTCTTTGAGCAGGCGAAGAAAAACGCTCCTTGCATCGTATTTATCGATGAGATCGATGCCGTAGGCAGAAAAAGAGGAGCCGGCCTGGGCGGCGGCCACGATGAAAGGGAACAGACGCTTAACCAGTTGCTGGTTGAAATGGACGGATTTGCAGAAAACAGCGGCATCATTATTTTGGCTGCCACCAATCGTCCGGATATTTTGGATCCCGCCTTGCTGAGGCCGGGAAGATTTGACCGTCAAATCGTCATCGGCGTTCCTGATATAAAAGGAAGGGAAGCCATCTTTCGCGTGCATTCCCGCAACAAACCTTTGGACAAAGATGTGGACCCGAAAGTATTGGCCAGGCGAACGCCGGGCTTTACACCCGCCGATATAGAAAATATGCTGAACGAGGCAGCTTTGCTCACGGCCAGGAGAAACGGCAAGGTGATTCGCATGGCCGAGATAGAAGAGGCCATAACCAAAGTTATTGCCGGACCGGAGAAAAAGAGCCGGGTAATCAGCGAAGTGGAGAGAAGGCTTACCGCTTATCATGAAGCTGGTCATGCCTTGGTTGCCAGACTGCTTCCGAATACAGACCCGGTTCATCAGATCACCATCATTCCCCGCGGCCTTGCCGGAGGGTTCACCATGATTCTTCCCAAAGAAGACAAGTATTTCCGAACCAAGACAGATATGGAGGAGCAGATCATCCATCTGTTGGGAGGAAGAGTGGCCGAAAAGCTCACGCTGAACGATATTAGCACCGGCGCCAGCAACGACATAGAGCGCGCCACTGAGATAGCCAGGGCTATGGTGACCAAATACGGTATGAGCAATCGCCTGGGACCCGTCAATTACAGCTCAGCCGACGAGGTATTTCTCGGAAAGGATTTTTCCACGCGAAGGAATTATTCCGAGGAGATGGCCAAGGAGATTGACGAAGAAGTAAGGAGCATCATCGAAAAAGCATTTGCTAAAGCCGAGCAGCTCCTATCAGAAAATATCGGTAAGCTTCATCTCGTAGCCAACGTATTGCTTGAAATTGAGACGCTGGATGCGGATCAGTTTGAAAAGTTGTTTACGGGAGAAAAAACAGCAGAAGAGATCATCGCAGAATCCCAGGAACAGGCCCGTGTCACCAAGGCTAATAACGCCAGGGAGGCAGCAGAACATTTAGCTGAGCTGGCGGCTGAAGAAGAATATGACGAAGCGGAGGATTCAGACGATGATTACAGCGAAGAATATTCGGACGGCCCGGAAGACGATGATGACGATTATGACGACGAGGAAGGCGATGAGGAAGACGGCGACGAAGATTGGGACGACTCTGAGGACGAGAATGAATGATAGATAAATGACCTGCTGCAGAAGGGCGAGAAGAAACAAGAAAGGGGAATGCTCGTGTGACTGAGACCTTTTCCAACAATTTGATCAACAATACGATCTACCACCTTCTGAACTTCGAAAAGTATGGGAGTTTTCAGGCCGCCGCAAGGGAAGCTGCCATCAATAACAATTTCCAGATGGTGTTGCTCACCGAGGATTTCAATCCGGTCTTCACCGTAGAAACGCGTCATAAAACTACTGTGGAAGAAGCCGTCAGGCGGGGAATTCAAGGGGGAGTGGGTTCAGGCCCTTTAAAGATGATCAATGTTGAGGGCGTTCTCACTTATTGGGGGCCAGTGATGATCAACGGCACCAAATACTTTCTGCTTTTGGTGGATAATGAGGACAGCTACTCTAAAGAAGAGATCATGCGCCTTGCCGAAATTATTGAGCTTGCCATGGGGATGTGGAAATACAGCCCTGTGAGGGATATTACGGCGGAATTCCTTAAAGCCTTGCGCCGGGGCAACCGGAGTTTGGCTTATGCGTTAAAGGAAGAAGGCGGTTATGACGAAGACGAGATAGTCGCTGTGTTCGCAGTTGGCGGTGTGGAGAAAGAAGCGGCTTTCAAAGCCATGTCCCAGTACGAAGTGGATACAGGGTTGCGGGTGTTGAAAATAGCCGAGGGCAATGAGGTTTATGGAGTTGTCCTTGCCCCGCCGAAAAACACGTCCCATACGGAAATCATTCGGTGTGTTTTCTGTGAAATGCTTGAGGCAGCTGGTGCGGAAGAGGTCTTCTATATCAACGGAACTGACAGCATTGAGTCCGCAACGGATGCTTATCAGATGATCAACGAAGCATGGCCTTTCATGCAGTACATATTCCCTCACAAGAAAAGTTTTACCAAGTTTGAGCTGGCTTTGGCGGGAAACTGCATAAACATTTCCCTCAAAGGCGGAGTGATCAAAAAGTACTACATGGACCTTTTGACTCCCTTCCGTAAAGCAGGAGATAATAAAGGAAGGCAATTACTGGACACTTTGGAGACTTTTGTATTGGATGCAGGGATGAAAACATCGGTTACGGCTAAGTTGATGTCTCTTCACGCCAATACAATCCAGTATCGTCTGAAGAAAATTAGGGACATTCTGGGCATTGACATTACCGAAGCCACGGTAATTCCTGGCCTTATTGTAGCCTTGGCGCTGGAGCGGATTGAGAAGATTGTAAAAGCGCTGTAGACTTTAGAAATACAGGCAGAAAGAGTTTATGGATTATTCCTGAAGAACCCTATTGTAATTGTGTAACAATTAATATATATTAACTATGTGTACCTTCCGACAATATACGATTTCGGTATATTAATTTTATATATAAAGCAATTATATAGTTATAATAATAGTAAACTTAGGAGGAAAATTGTATGAACAAGATTGAGGATCTTCGAAGGAGAAAAGCGGAGCTCGAACTTGGCGGCGGGCAGAAACGGATCGACGATCAACATGCCAAGGGAAAGCTGACGGCTCGGGAGCGACTGGCAATACTGTTCGATGAAGGCAGCTTTGTGGAAATGGACACGTTCGTACATCATAGATGTCATAATTTCAATATGGCCGAGGTTAAAGCTCCCGGAGACGGCGTGGTAACGGGTTACGGTACTGTGGACGGCAGATTGGTATGTGCTTATGCGCAGGACTTCACCGTGTTGGGAGGTTCCCTTGGAGAGTACCACGCGGAAAAAATCGTAAAAATACAGAATATGGCGCTGAAGATGGGAGCACCCATCGTAGGCCTAAACGACTCCGGCGGAGCAAGAATACAGGAGGGCGTTAATTCTCTTTCCGGTTTTGGTAAGATATTTTACAACAATACGATTTCCTCCGGAGTTATTCCCCAGATTTCCGTAATTATGGGGCCATGCGCCGGTGGAGCGGTGTATTCCCCGGCAATCATGGACTTCGTATTCATGGTAGATAAGACGAGCCAGATGTTCATTACCGGTCCTCAGGTAATAAAGACCGTTACCGGTGAAGATATATCCCATGAAGCATTGGGCGGCGCCATGACTCACAACTCCATCAGCGGCGTAGCCCACTTCATAGGCAAAAATGACGAGGATACTTTGAGACAGGTGAGGGAACTGCTCAGTTACCTGCCTTCCAACAATCTGGAGAAAGCGCCGGTATATTCTTCGAATGATGACGTTAACCGGATGATTCCCGAACTCAACGAAATCATTCCGGAAAACCCCAACAAGGCGTATGACATGTATGAAATCATACGGAAGATCGCCGACGACGGGGCGCTCTTCGATGTAATGCCTTATTATGCGAAGAATATCATCACCTGTTATATCCGTATGAACGGACAGACGGTGGGCGTCGTAGCCAGCCAGCCTAAATTTGCCGCAGGTTGTCTGGACATTAATGCATCCGATAAAGCGGCGAGATTTGTAAGAAGGTGCGATGCCTTTAACATTCCGCTTCTTACTATCGTGGACGTTCCGGGATTTTTGCCGGGAACGGGTCAGGAGCATGGCGGCATCATTCGCCACGGAGCAAAACTGCTCTACGCATTCTGCGAGGCTACTGTGCCTAAAGTCACCATGATTGTGAGAAAGGCTTACGGCGGGGCATACATCGGAATGTGCAACAAAGAACTGGGCGCCGACATGGTATTTGCATGGCCCAGCGCTGAAATCGCAGTTATGGGCGCCGAAGGCGCAGCCAATATCGTATTCAGAAACGATATTCAGAACGCCGAAGACCCGGTTGTAAAGAGGAAGGAAAAGATCGCCGAGTACGAAGAGAAATTCAATAATCCTTATCGTGCGGCGGAAATGGGATATGTGGACGATGTAATTGAGCCGGCAACTTCCAGACAGCGCATTATCAGCGCCTTTGACATGCTGGAATCCAAGAGAGAATCGTTGCCTCCCAAGAAGCACGGAAATATCCCGCTATAGTCTATTAGGAGGTGTAGAAGTGCAAGAATTCGGATTGATGGAACGCTTCGCGGATCCGGCGCTGTTTGAGACTCTTACTTTCGGAGAAAAGGTTGCCGCAAGCTTGGTCACCACCCTGATGGGAATGGGAACCACATTTGTGATTCTGATCCTGCTTTGGGGGTGTATCGCCTTTATCTCCGGCATTATCAGAAGGAGTGAGCAGAGAAAAAGTCAGCCTCAACCGGCAACATCCGTGGGGATAATAGGAGAAACTTCGACTGCTGAAAAAGCTGCACCGCAGCCCGTTGCGGTCTCTACTCCTTCCGACCAGGGACAGGAGCTGATCGCAGTTATTATGGCCGCCATTGCAGCGAGTCAGGGAGGCGAAGTGGTAAACAAGCTTAAAATACGCAAGATAAGTAGGATTTCCGGCGAACGCACGACTTGGAGTGTGGCGGGTTCTGCAGATTGTATCGATAGCAGAAAGATTTAGCGCTGCGCGCTTATGACACATTAAGAACAAAGGAAAATAGAAGACAAAGGAGAATAAAGAGATGAAGAAATATAATATCGTTGTAAACGGCGTGTCATATTCAGTTGAAGTAGAAGAAGTCGGCGGTGCTACACCTGCCGCAGCACCTGCTCCGGCAGCAGCTCCAGCTCCTGCCCCGGCAGCAGCGCCTGCCGCAGCACCTGCTCCGGCAGCACCTGCACCTGCTCCGGCAGCAGCTCCCTCAGCTGGCGCTATGAACATTGAAGCTCCCATGCCGGGAACCATCCTGGACGTGAGAGTGAAACCGGGAGATTCAGTAACGGAAGGCCAAGTTCTGATAATGTTGGAAGCTATGAAGATGGAAAACGAGATCATGGCCCCCAGAGCCGGCGTGGTTGACACGGTCCAAGTAACCAAAGGAGCTTCCGTCAATACCGGTGACATATTGCTCTCTCTGAAGTAAGAAGCAGTCAGGAGCATGATACCGCTCCGAAAATAAAGAAAGGGAGAGGGAACGTAAATGATATTAGAAACTATAAATGAATTTATCCATACCACCGGTATTTTGAATATGGATTACAAGAGCGCCATAATGATCGGGGTAGCATTTCTGTTTCTCTATCTGGCTATACGCCACGGATTTGAACCCCTGCTTTTAGTACCCATTGCCTTTGGTATGCTCTTGTCCAATCTGCCTATGTCGGGAATGTTCGATGAAGGCGGGCTCTTTTACTGGTTCTATCAATTGAATAAAATGGGAATCCTGCCACCTTTAATTTTCATGGGTGTCGGCGCCATGACGGACTTCGGCCCCCTGATTGCCAATCCCAGATCCCTTTTAATGGGAGCAGGGGCCCAGTTTGGCATATTCACCAGCTTCCTCGGAGCTGTGTTGCTGGCGGGCTTTAACGCCCAGGAAGCTGCATCTATCGGAATCATCGGCGGAGCAGACGGGCCGACGGCCATTTTCCTGACTACCAAACTGGCTCCCCATCTTCTGGGTGCCATTGCGGTAGCGGCCTATTCCTACATGGCCCTGGTACCGGTGATTCAGCCACCCATAATGAGACTTTTGACGACGAAGAAAGAGCGTACAATAAAGATGCAGCAGCTGCGGCCTGTGAGCCAGCGTGAGAAGATAATCTTCCCCATCATGGTAACCACAGTGGTTTCCCTGATTTTGCCGGATGCGGCGCCTCTGGTAGGTATGCTGATGCTTGGAAACCTGTTTAAGGAAAGCGGCAAGACCCTGCGTCTGTCCGACACCACTGCCAATGCCCTGATAAATATTGTAACAATCCTTTTAGGCACATCGGTCGGCGCATCGGCGGTAGGTCCCACATTCCTCGTATTGGATACGATACAGATCGTAGTTTTAGGAGTTGCGGCATTTATAGTGGGAACAGCGGGAGGCGTGTTGATTGCCAAGTTGATGAACGTCGTATCGGGTGGAACCATCAATCCGCTCATCGGTTAGGCAGGCGTATCTGCAGTGCCCATGGCCGCTCGTGTTTCTCAGAAAGTCGGACAGGAAGAACTTCCGGGCAACTTCCTTTTGATGCATGCCATGGGACCCAACGTAGCGGGCGTAATCGGATCCGCCGTTGCGGCAGGTGTGCTGCTATCCATGTTCAGCGGCTATTGATAAACGGATTATGAGGAAGTCCTCTTCGACCATAAATCAGCTCGACTGAATCCATAATTTTAAACGAACAAAAATCAACTAATATAACCCCTGCGGGCACAATTAGTTGATTTTTGTTCTGAAGGATGGCTGAAAAAAGCAGGCAGAAAGGGGCCGTCTATGGAACATAACAAAACAAAAGAGTACCGGATTGGAAACGTAACGCTTGCGAGTCCTTTTCTGCTTGCGCCGCTGGCGGGGATTACCGATAGTCCCTTTCGCAGAGTTTGCAAAGAGCAGGGGGCCGCGCTGGTCTATTCGGAGATGGTAAGCGCCAAGGGCCTCTATTATGGAGATAAGAACACAGGAAAGCTTCTGGAATTCTATCCGGAGGAGAGCCCTATTGCCTACCAGCTTTTCGGGTCGGAACCGGACATCATGGCCTGGGCAGTGGAAAAACTATCGGATCGGGACAACTGCATGATCGATGTGAATATGGGCTGTCCGGTGCCTAAAGTGGTGAAAAACGGAGAAGGCGCTGCGCTGATGAAAGACCCCGGGTTGGCATACGAAATCGTGTCTGCAATGGTCCGGGCGGAAGAGCAGGCGGCGGCCAAATTGAACAGACCGCCGAAACCTGTAACCGTCAAATGCAGACTGGGTTGGGATCAAGACCGGATTAATCTTTTGGAATTCGCATTGAGAATGGAAGAGGCGGGAGCTGCCGCTTTGGCCGTGCATGCCAGGACCAGGGAGCAGATGTACAGCGGCAAAGCCGATTGGAGCGCAATCGCAGAAGTAAAGAATGTCCTGTCCATTCCGGTCATCGGAAGCGGAGATGTATTTACAGCGGAAGACGCAAACAGGATGCTAAGGGAAACCGGTTGCGATTTTGTGATGATAGCAAGGGGCGCTTTGGGCAATCCCTGGATCTTCAGAGATGTCCTCTGCCTGTACGAAGGGAAGCCCTTGTTGCCGCTTTCTCCCGACGAAAAGAGGGCAGTGATTTTGCGGCACATCGAAATGCAGGTTGCGCAAAGCGGTGAAAGGCGGGCTGTATTGGAAATGCGCAAGCACGTGGGATGGTATCTGAAGGGAACTCCGGGAGCGGCAGAGCTGCGCCGCAAGGCGAACAACTCCGTTAAAGTAGAGGACCTGATCTCTGTTCTGGGCCCTTGACGAATATGGTGCCATTGCCGTATTTTCCCTGTGATTTCCTTGACTTTTAATACGCGTTGATGTACAATAACCCGCATATAGACAAGCAATTTGCATTAAACGAGGCGATCGTGTTCATCGCCTCGTTAAAGCGCAGAGAGGAAAGAAAATATCTACCAACGAGATTTTTCAACTTGAGCGTTATAATTTTGCAGCATTTAAATATAATAGCAAAAACAATCAGAAGGGGCAACTTGTTTGCCTCCTTCGCCGAAGTGGAGGAGAAATTAAATGTCCGAAGTTATTCTATTGACCAAAGAAGGATATGATAGTATCGTCGCAGAGTATGACGAAATGGTTACGGTGAAACGTAAAGAGATAGCGGAACGGATTAAGGAGGCTATTTCTTACGGCGATATTACCGAGAACTCTGAATATGATGCTGCAAAGAATGAGCAGGCGGAACTGGAAGAGAGGATTAGGAAGCTGGAGCATATGATAAGAAACGCCAAGATCCTCGATCACAGTGAAATTCCGGTTGACAGGGTAAACGTCGGGCTCAACGTTAAAATAAGAGAACTGTCCGACGGTGATATAATCGATTTTACCATCGTGGGATCCACGGAAGCAGATCCCTTTGAAGGAAAGATTTCAAACGAATCGGAAGTAGGAAAACAACTTATAGGGAAAAAGGTAGGCGATATAGCGGAAGTGCATGTACCTGACGGAATTGTTCGCTACGAGATCCTTGATATATATAAGGATACGAGAGAATAATACGGAGGCACAGAGGGTGATGAATAGGCTTCGGAGGTAAAGTTATGAGTGAAGAGAGAAACATTAACGCAGAAACAGATATGGAACTAGAGCTTGATATTAACGAGCAGAGAAGAATACGCCGTGAAAAGTTGGCCAAGCTTCAGGAAATGGGGAGAGACCCGTACAAAATAGAGACTTGGGATGTGACCCATCACAGTGGAGATATAAAGGATCAGTTTGATTCCATGGAAGGGAAAGAAGTCTCCATTGCGGGAAGAATCATGGCAAAGAGGCAGATGGGCAAAGCCTCTTTTATAGATGTTCAGGACAAGCAGGGCCGGATTCAGGTTTACGTTCGTCAGGACCTGATTACACCGGAAGAATATGAGATCTTTCTGACCTATGATATTGGCGACATAGTCGGGGTTGTAGGAGAAGTGTTCCGTACCAGGCACGAGGAGATATCCGTAAAATGCCACAAGCTTGTGTTGCTGTGCAAAGCCCTGCAGCCTTTGCCGGATAAATGGCACGGTTTGAAAGACGTGGATCTTCGCTACCGTCAGAGATATGTCGATCTCATAGTAAACCCCGAAGTGGCGGCTTTGTTCAGAAAGCGGGCTGAGATTATCCACGAAGTTAAGCGGGTCCTGGAAGAAGATTATGGATTTTTAGAGGTGGATACGCCCATCCTGACAGTCATCGCCGGCGGGGCAAATGCCAGACCTTTTGTCACTCATCACAATGCCCTGGATCTGGAAATGAAGTTGCGCATTTCCAACGAGCTTTATCTGAAGAGGCTGATAGTAGGAGGGCTGGACAGGGTCTATGAAATGGGCAAGATGTTCCGTAACGAGGGTATGGATAAAAACCATAACCCGGAATTTACGTCCATGGAATGCTACATGGCCTATGGCAACATGGAAAGCGTCATGGATGTAACCGAACAGGTAGTATCCAAGGCGGCTCTCAAGGCGACAGGTTCCATGATAATCGAGTATCAGGGTAAAACCTTTGACTTAACTCCTCCGTGGAAGAAGGTAGATATGACGGAGGCCGTGGCCGAAATTACCGGTGTGGATTTTTCAAAGATTGATACAGACGAGGAGGCCCAGGCGGCGGCCATCGCATATGGAATGGACAAGGATGAGATAAAAGGCCTTCCCCGGGGAAAGATTATCGCAGAGATGTTTGAAGCATACTGTGAGACTACACCGGGATATTTAGACGGTCCCATTTTCGTAACGGGGCATCCCGTGGAAGTTTCACCCCTTGCCAAACGCGATCCAAAGGACCCGAGAATCACGAGAAGATTCGAGGCATATATCAACGGATGGGAGATTGCCAACGCTTTCTCCGAGCTCAATGATCCTATAGACCAGTACAATAGGTTTAAGGAACAGCAGGAACAGTTGGATGCCGGAACGGATGATGAAGCTCATCCCATGGACGAGGATTTCGTAAATGCTTTAGAGGTAGGGCTCCCGCCTACGGGAGGCCTGGGGATCGGCATTGACAGGTTGATAATGTTGCTTACTGATGCGCCGACGATTAGAGATATTATTCTTTTCCCAACCATGAAACCTCTTTAAGCTTGTTAAAATTCCGCATAGCTATGCCGCCATCGTCCTTGTGTTCAGTCACGTACGTTCTATGTACGCTCCTGTCACACGCGGACTCGGCGTCT
>JAAYNC010000162.1:0-2609 GCA_012521055.1 Eubacteriales Family XIII. Incertae Sedis bacterium | reverse complement strand
TGATCTGCCAAATTGCATGACCCCGGATGATCGCTGATCCCGAAATTATCAAATTCAACAAGATAAAGGCTGTGCTCACAATCCCAACCGCTCGGAGTAGTCCCTCCCTTAGTCCTCCCATAAATGGCATCCAAATAATATTTTTTAAGTTCGGCCTTTTGCGGATACTGACAGATTTCCTTTGGTCGCATCGGAAAAGAAACAAAATCGAACAGTAATTTCCCATTTACAACAATCCCACCAGAAGGTAAGTGACCATCGCACAAAACGGTACCCCGTCTCGCAATATCCATTGCTGTCTCTCTAACTCGGGTAAGAAGATCATCCCATGCCGCATAGTTATTGTCCTTATCTGTCATTGCCATGAGTTCAACTTGACCAAAATGAATCGCCTCTATGCCTATTTCCATATATTCCCTTGCCATAAAATAAAAAAACATCCTCGTTTCAAGCCGGGAAATATCGGGAACACTAGCCCCTGATCCCCAATGATCAACAAATTGACCGTTTGGATTTAACATATCGGCATACGAAAAATTCCTTTCTTCAACAGCCAACCCAAACTCTTCGAACACCCAGGCAGGAACAGCAACAGAATTTACCTTGGTCGACACAATCTCGAATATCGCTGCCTGAAAAATTATATCCGGATCATCCCGGTGCATCTCCCGAATTATTCGTTCGGCATTAGCAAGAAAAGCAGGATTGTTAAAATTCTGGGGAGTATCCCATGAATAAATAGATCGTCCTATAAATTTGGCTCCTATGTTTTTAAGCATTCGAATATCGTCTTCTTTATAACGATAAATTCCATCATTATAAAAACCTTCACTTGTTAAAAATTCAGCCTGAGTTATACTCCTCGAAAGATAACTTTCCAAAACATTCCGAGATATGATCCCATTATTCATTTCATAACTTCTTTCCTCTGGACCGCAAACAATATCATCCTGTGGAATTTTGTCATTACCGCACATAAATAAAAAAAGACATAAAGGTAAAATAAATACAAAACGTTTCATAATTTTTTAAATATTGTACAAGTTAATAATTGAATAAAGAATAATATTATATAATCACTGTAAGCTACCCCTTTTTAGGACAGTCTTTGATTAGACTGCTAAATTAGTGATTTATGTATTTAATGTTATGATGTCGGACAGATTTTTGATAAGCCATTCCCAATACTAGCCGATTCAGCGGGCAAGGCCAAAACGAGTGCCCTTACGGACAGTCTTGCCCGCTGAATCGGCTAGTATTACCTTTGCTTGTCAGATCATCTGTCATACTGCTTCCTTTCGTTTTATCAGTTCTTTTTTATACTCAAAGGGCGTCATGTTGTCCAACGCCTCATGCGGTCGTTCTTCGTTGTAGTCTTTCCGCCAGGCCTCAGTCAGTTCGATGACTTCAGACAAATTTCGAAAAATATATCTGTCAAGTACAGCCCTTCTGTAGCTTCCGTTGAAGCGTTCAATGTAACCATTCTGAGTGGGTTTGCCTGGCTGAGTATACATGATGTTTATCTCATTACCTTTGCACCAATCTTTGAACACCCGAGAGATAAACTCGGGACCATTGTCGCAGCGTATGTTCTTTGGTTTGCCATTAAGCCATATGATTTTTTCCGGAACTTTAATGACACGCTTTGCCGGCATGGACATCGATATCTCCTGCGCTACGGCAATCTTGCAGGAATCATCTATGATGTTAAGAACACGGAACTGCCTTCCGCACTCAATCCTGTCACTGATAAAGTCAATTGACCAGGTTACATTGGGCTCTTCAGGCATAACCGGAGGGTTCTTAACCCTTGCAGGCAGACGTTTCTTCAATCGGCTTCGTTTCTCATAGTGCATTGCCTTGTAAACCCTGTAAACCTTCTTGTGATTCCATGGCTTACCCTCACGCCTCAACCTTGAATAAATTTTCCAGAAGCCATCACCGAACTCGGCGGCAGCACGGATTGCCTCTTCAACTTCAGTGTCATCTTTCTTGTCAGTATAATAGAAGTAGGAGCGATGGATGTCCATCAGCTTGCACGCCCGAGAGATGCTTACACCATATTCTTCCACTATATCTCCTGCCAATTCCTTCTTTACCTCGGGCTCTAGAGTTTTTTTTCGATGACCTCCTTCAGTATCTTGTTGTCAAGTGCAAGATCAGCATACATCTGTTTCAACGTGCGGTTCTCATCTTCAAGCTCTTTGAGACGTTTAACCTGACTGATCGCCATTCCACTATACTTGGACTTCCAATTATAAAGGGTAGCCCTGGATATATTGTAGTCACGCGCTACAACTGCGGCATCCACCCCACTTTCAAGTTGATGGACTGCCTTTACCTTCTCTGACTCACTGTGTACTTTTTTTTTCATATTATTTCCTATGCCAAACAAAGTTAATAATTTTGTCCAACTCGGAACTGTCCTACAAATAGGGAAGGCTACACTATTTTTGAAAGAACAACCCACCGATTATTCTCATCCAGTTTTGCCTCAAAAGGCATCTTGAACTCGGATATTGAAAGCTGTCTGGAGCTCTTGTATCGTATCATAAAATGCAAGGTTTATGAAGTAAAAATACTCAATTTCTTGCAGTTATGCAAATTTT
>JAAYNC010000205.1:0-6319 GCA_012521055.1 Eubacteriales Family XIII. Incertae Sedis bacterium | reverse complement strand
GCGAGAACTATACGGATGAACAGGTTATGGATTTGCTATGGAAAGAAATTGATGAGATCAATGAAATGCTTCCGTTCTTCAAGAGTATCAAGAAAGTCATCCTTCGGAAGGCGGAATTTGAAAAGACGACAGGAAAGAAGATCAAGCGTTTTGTAGAATCCAACAAGGGCGAATAACAAACAAGTTATATTTGGAGTTGTATTTGGTGTCAGACACTTTTTACAAGAGAAGATGAAAGGCAACCGATTTTGCGAAAAGCATTTATATCGGTTGCCTTATTTCAAAATATTGCAATGAGTGCTTGATTTTTGCCCGGCGGCAGGTAGACGTTTCGGTGACAAACGAAACGTCTCCCTGCCACTCTTAGTTGTTAATATACGTTTAGAAATGGTTTAGTTAGGTTTAAAATAATATATTTAGTTTTGAAATATAAAGGATTATACACAGGTTTAAAAACCTTCTCATTTATAATAGAAGCAATTATTAAGCAATGCTGAAAGTATAAGAAGGAGGTTTTTACAATGGGTAGTCGTAGGAAAGAACTGATCAAACCGTCTTTTGGCACTTCATTGGCAATTGTTGTTTTCCTATTTGCGCTGTTGACCATCCAGGTTATACAGTTGGGGTCTCCCGACATTCATCTGACCTTGATCTTCGCATGCGCTTTCGCCACTATCGTCCTAATGGTTCAGGGGATGAGGTGGAAAAGAATCGAGGAGGGCATTGTTCACGGTTGCAAAATTGCAACGATACCCATGTTGATCCTGATGTTTATCGGAATGTTGATTCCGTCCTGGATCGCATCGGGAACCATCCCCGCGCTCATGTATTATGGGTTAAAAATGATTTCACCTTCCATGTTCCTGTTTACGGCGGCTCTCATCTGTTCCATAGCATCCATAGCTACAGGAAGCAGCTATACAACGGGGGCAACCTTCGGCGTGGCTTTCATGGGGATCAGCATGGGCCTTGGGATTCCCTCTGAGATGGCAGCCGGCGCCATTATCTCCGGCGCCATTATAGGAGATAAACTGTCTCCCCTCTCCGATTCCACCAACTTGGCGGCAGGGGTCACAGAGACTCCGCTCTTTCATCACATCAAAAGCATGCTCTTCACTACGGTGCCTGCCTTCATTATATCCTGCGCAATTTACCTGGTTCTGGGCATGAGGTATTCTGCAGATTCCATCGATACGAGCACGGTAGAGGTTCTTCTGACAGGATTGTCGGAAAACTTCAATATCGCTCCGGGTTACGCTATCATAGCCATGATACCTTTGGTAGTGGTAGTGGTGTTGGCTTACAGGCAAGTGAGCGCGTTGGCGGTAATGGTAATTGCCTCCTTGGTCGGCATGATTCTCGCCATGATTTTAAATGGCTACGGCCTCTATGAAATGATGGGCTATATGAATTATGGTTTCTCCATTGATACGGGCATCGCGGAGGTCAACAGACTCCTCAACAGAGGCGGCTTGCAGGCCATGATGTGGACGGTATCGTTAGGTTATTTAGGATTGAGCTTCGGCGGAATATTGGAGAAAACCGGTTGTTTGGAGGCGCTGCTGAACAAAATGTCTACTACAACGAGAAATGCAAGAAACCTTATAATAACCCATGTATTCTCTGCGATTTTGGTCAACATGATTTCTGCCAGCCAGTACGTAGCTATACTGATTCCGGGCAGAATGTATCTGCCGGCATATGATAAACTCGGGGTCAAGAGAATGGTAGCCTCAAGAACCTGCGAAGATGCGGCCACCGTGACCTCTCCACTGGTTCCCTGGGGACTATGCGGTGTATACTTTACCGGAACCTTAGGAGTAGCCACACTGGATTACCTGCCGTATACTTTCTTGGCACTCATCGTTCCCGTTATAGCAATTTTGTATGCGATAACCGGTAAATTTGTATGGCCTAACACGCCGGAAATGCAGGCGGAGATAGATGCGCAGCGCGCAACGGAAAAAGCCGAAGCAATTGAACTGTAGGAAATGGAGAATGTAATGACAAATCATAAGGAAGCATTAGAACTGGTGCAAAAGCTCATCTCCATAAAGAGCCCTTACTTCGAAGAAGACCGGATCATGGAGTTTGTCGATAATTGGTTTCGCAACAACGGCATGAATCCTCGGATACATAGGTATTGTGAAGAGAAGGTTACCGGTTTTAAAGGTGAAAATGTGATTCTGGAACTGGAGGGCAGCAAACCCGGTCCCGTCATCTGCATAAACGGCCATCTGGATACTGTGAAACTATGTGGCGGGTGGACTGTGGATCCCTATGCCGGTTACGTAGATGGCGACAGAGTCTATGGCGTCGGTGCTCTGGACATGAAATCCGGTTGTGCGGCAACAATGCTGGCCTTGAAAACTTTCACAGAAAACCACAAGGAGGATTTCAAAGGAAAGATAATATCTACCTATGTTTCCTCAGAAGAGGGGCCTTACGGTATGGGAACCAATGCTCTGATTGAAGAAGGCTATCTGAAAAATGTAGATTTTTCAATTGTCACCGAACCGTCTGCAGGATTTGTTGGAAAACCTTTTCCTACGGTCTGTCTCGGTGCCAGAGGAGGTTACGGCCTAGAGATAGAGTTCTTCGGAAAATCAGCTCATGCAGCGCTGCCGAAAAGCGGTAAGAGCGCCGCCCTTGATGCGGCAAAAGTGGTTTGCGAGTTAGAGAAGGTCGACTATATTGAAGATGCGCACCTAGGGACAGGGGCTGCCTGTGTCGTCGCTATTGAAAGCGACGGAGGGGCTTGCAGCGTGCCGGATTATGCGAGAGTGAAGCTTTTCTGGCATATTGTAGTAGGAGAAAATGAAGAGACGATTGTGCGGGAGATTGAGAAGGCGATCCGTCGGGCAGGCATTCAGTGCGACTATACGATCAATTTCCGTGAAGCCCCAAGCGAAGGATCAAAGGGTTTCATGCCCTATATCGTTGAGGAAAGCAACCCTTATGTAAAGTCTTTCATCGATTCTGTGGTGAGCGTCTGCGGTGAGGAGCCTGAGATTGCGTACTTCCAAAGCATCGGGGATTTCAATTACCTAGGCACCAGACTGGGCGCTCCTGTAGTCCTGTTCGGCGCGGAGGGAGAAAATTTCCACAGCCATGATGAATATGCTACCGTTTCCTCTATTGTGAAGACCACAGAGGTTATTTATGATTTTTTAAGGAAACAACTGGTTTAGCTGTTGGATTATCGAGAACAGGCCCTTGCGTGGAAAACACAAAACAGGGCCTATTTCCATGTTATGTATTTTATAAAAGTGTTACTTGAAAACTTCCGATCTCTCAGCGCTCTACATATAAATTTGATATCTGTGCGAAAGAGGGGTACAATTGAGAAAACACCCTACCTATAAGAGAATCGGTTAAGACGAGGTGGCTATGAAAAAAGATCTCCTGATTATCAACGCCAGATGCCTCACTATGGTCGATGATACGGAATACAGCTGGATGCTGATCCGGGACCAGAGTATCTTGGATATGGGCCGGGGGGCTGATTACAAAAAGTATGTTGCCCAGGCCGGCAAGGTAATTGATGCAAAAAAAGGAACGGTTCTCCCCGGTTTTGTGGATAGCCATTTTCATTTGGTACAAGCTGCCCTCAATTCCAGAAGCCTAGATCTGAGCAAGGCAAGGTCTTTTCGTGACATTGGTCTATTGATATCTCAGACTGCAAAAGCTTCCCCGAGAAAGAATATTCGGGGAATTGGACTTGATGCACAAAATCTTAAGGAAGGAAGACTTCCGGACCGGACCGTGATTGATAAATACTGCAAAGACGCCACTGTTTTTATAAATAGCGTAGAGTACCAGACCAGCGTTCTGAATACCTATGCGCTACTGTATTACAAGATTCCTTTTACTCTGGAGGGCATAGACTTTGATGAAAATCAGGTTCCTACCGGAATAATCACCCATTATGCAAATGTGCTTCTCCGGGAGAACGTGCTGCGATCCATTCCCAACTCCACAAGGATGGAGGCCGTCAACGAATTTCTAGGGACAGTGGTAGAAAAAGGAATCACTACGGTTAACGCTATGGAGGGCGGGCGTCTTTACTGCGATAAGGACGCTGAGTTCATCTATGAATCTGCCGGAAAGCTGGCCATTGATGTTGCTCTGTTTTATTCCACTATGGATATAATGAAGATAAAAGAGATGCAGTTAAATCGGATCGGCGGTTGCCTTTATGTTGACGGTACTTTCGGAGCCAGAACCTCTGCCCTTTCCTTTGAATACAACGACTGTCCCGGCAATATGGGTGGATTGAATTTCACGCAGAAAGAGCTGAATCAGTTTGTTCTTGACTGCTATGTAAATAAACTGCAGCTGGCTCTTTATACCATTGGTGATCGGGCCATCGAACAGGCGATTGCTGCTCATGAATACGCTCTCGATAAGACGGGGAACACGGGACTGCGGCATAGACTGGAGCATGTGGAACTACCTAGCTTGGATCATATTCGGCGAGCAAAGAAGCTGGGCCTGATCTTTTCCATGAGCCCTACATATGAATATATTTGGGGAGGGCCGGGGAGGTTGTACCACGAGCGCCTGGGAGAGAATTACAAAAGGACGAATCCCTTTAATCAGATCATCCGGGAAGGAGTGGTTATCTGCGGAGGTTCCGATTGCGATGTGACTCCTGCAAACCCGCTTCTCGGCATTCATTCTGCTGTGAACCACCCTGTTGAATCCCATCGTATTTCAGTGTATGAAGCGATCAAGATGTTTACCTGTAACGGAGCATATAGCATTTTCGAAGAAGAAAACAAAGGCACTTTAGAGATTGGAAAGATGGCGGATATTGTCATCTTGGACAGAGATATCCTTTCGACGGAAAAAAGTAAGATCAAAGATATCAAGGTTATGACGACAATCAAGAGCGGACGGATCCTCTACAACAAGTTGAAGGAATGAACGGAGCGATTCCATGCTGTCGATTAAAATGCTGGGACAAGTAAATATCAGCTATAATGGCGTAAATATTACAGACAAGCTGAGCACAAAGCTAATTGCTCTCATCTGTCTCCTCGTTCTTAATCACAACCGAGAGATGAGCAGAGAGAGGTTGTCGGCCTATCTATGGCCGGACAGCGATGAGGAGGCTGCCAGATACAACCTGCGCTATAATCTGTGGATGGTTAAAAAGCTGATTCCTGCCGATGCCAATGGGCAGAACTTTATCTTGATTGCAAAAGATAGCTGCCGAATCAATAAAAAGTATCGGTTTCAGTGTGATAAATTGCGCATCGATAGTTTTAACGTCCAGGAGGAGAGGTGCATCGAGGAACTCCTGCAACTTAAAGAACTGTTCGAAGGAGACTTTCTGGAAGGTCTCTATTTAAAGAATTGCAATGAATTTAATGAAATCATTCTCTTTGAGCGGGTTGTGTGTCAGACGAAACAGATTGAGATTATGAAAAAACTGACGGATCTCTATGAGGAAGCTGACCGCAGTGAGGAGGAGCTGCAGCTTCTCCATGAGATGATGGCCATAGAGCCCTATAACGAGAACTTTGCATACCGCATTTTAAACATCTATAAAAAGACAGGCAACCGCACTTCCGGAATCAACTACTATAAGAAATTTGAAGCGAAGCTGCGACGGGAACTGAATATTGCTCCAAACAATGATCTCAAGCTACTCTATCGGACCCTTACGGAAGACCCCGGTGGCATGAAAGACGAGTACGCCGGTCGAAGAAAGGCGGAGAAAAAAAGATTAATGATTGAAACCCGCTGCATGAAAGACATAGATTTCTTCTGGGTGGCGGATGTTGTAAATGCACTGCTGCAGAAGGCGGACAGAAGCTATCTTTTGGAGCTTGATGCGAACTATATACTGGATCTGAGCTACATACAGAACGAGTTGCTGTTATTATATGAGAGGTCAGTCTCGTTAGAGCACAGGGAAATTGGTACAGTACCCACGGTGCGAATCGTCAATGCCTTTGTAAAGTTCCTCAACCATGCTTGCCAAATTTATCAAATCCATATTCACATTAACAACTATAGCGAAATGGATTCCCTTTCTATGACAGTTTTAAAACATATCAAGGCATGCGCTATCGATAATCTATGCATCAATAAATAGGTCATCGGTTACCATCTCCACCGCCGCCCAAGTGCAAGGGTAAGGTGTCAGTATTTCAGGAGCTTTTGCATAACACTTATGTTGGATTTGCTCACAGGTATAGTGTCCCTAATATCGTTAAAACCCACGTCGCAACGAGTTTTTGAATAATAGATAAATCGGGACACTTTGTCCAGATTAACCAGATAGGCGCGGTGGCAGCGATAGAAGTTG
>JAAYNC010000093.1:0-3379 GCA_012521055.1 Eubacteriales Family XIII. Incertae Sedis bacterium | reverse complement strand
TAATTGGCTACTTTCAACTTCTTAAATAACAAGGATCCCATTTGCAATCTGATTCCTGTTTATAATTTGGTATTTGATATCCCTATTGCATTTGATGTTGTCCTTGCATTCGGTGTCTGGCACTTTTCTATTGCATTTGGTGTCTGACACCAAATGCAGACAGACACCAAATACAACACCTAACACAGAAGCTAACCATTTCACCTCATTTCAAATCAAATGGTTAGCTTTCATCAGAACGCAAGTATGAAAAGCAACCATTCGATAGGATTTCTTGCAAAATGGTTAGCTTTGTCAGAAATATAAGCAAAAAACATGGGGCGAAATCGGCCGCCCCATGTATAATGTTTCCGTTATTCTTCTCTAGTGTGCGATTCTATGCATTCGACTTTCATCCGGCATGCTAAAGCAGCCGATCAGAAGTGCATATTACGACTTATTTATATGTGTAGGCAAAGAAGAAATATCCGAGAGGTGTGTAGTACCAACCCTGCAGATCATCCGCAACCATGTACGGCTGGGTGTAGAAGTAGATCGGTGCCACAACATGTTCTGCCATCAGCATATCTTCTGCCTCATGCATTATGCTCATCCTCTCGGTAACATCCGCAGTAGCTTTAGCTTTGGCGATCAGAGCATCGTATTCCGAATTGTTGTACTGAGCATCGTTGTTTCCGCTGGTGGTTATCCACATATCGAGGAAGGTAATGGGATCGTTATAGTCCGCAATCCATCCGTGACGAGCGAAGGTGAAATCGCCGTTCTTTCTGGTATCGATGAAGACCGCCCAATCCTGGTTGGTGAGAGTAACCTGTACGCCCAGTTCAGTCTGCCACATGTTCTGCAATGCTTCACCGATGGCTCTGTGGTTGTCATGGGTGTTGTAGAGATATTCAACGATGGGGAAGCCTTCGCCGTTGGGATAACCTGCTTCTGCAAGCAGTTCGCGGGCTCTATCGCATTTCGCTGCATAGTCGGCATCATCCATGCTGTAATAATCACCGCCAACTTCTCTGAAGTCGGAACCAGGACCTTCGGCGTCATATATACCATTGGGTACAAAGCCGCCTGCAGGTGTCTCTCCGGCTCTGGAGATCTGATTCACGATATAGTTGCGATCGATGACCAGGGAGAATGCTTCTCTTACGCGAGGATCATCGAAGGGTTCTTTCTGCGTCTGGAAGCATACGAAATATGTTCCGATATAGTCTGCAACTTTAAGCTGACCTGATTCTAACAATGCCGGGATTTCATCAACCGGGGGATTTTCGGCAAAATCCAGCTCGCCGCTGTTGAAAGCTGCCAAAATAGCATTGTTGTCGTCCATCAGAGCAAATTTGATAGAATCCGGTCCCAGCTTGTCATAGTCATAGTAGTTCGGATTCTTAACCATCATAATGTAGGAGTTGTGTACCCATTCGCTCATCATGTACGGACCGTTGCCAATATATGTAGCGGGATCAAAGGTCCATTGATCGCCATATTCCTCGATGATGTCCTGACGAACAGGGAAAGTTGCCGGGAAGGCTGCGATCTCGATGAAGTATGGAATAGCTGTGTGAAGAGTTACCTCGAAGGTCTTCTCGTCCAGAGCGACTGCCGCAAGATCATCGGGAGACATGGTTCCGTTATCGTCATAGATGATTTCCGGGCCGTTCTTAACGCAATCCAACATGTAGCTGTAGTCAGCTGCCGTTTCCGGATCGACTACTCTCTTCCATGCATACTCAAAGTCGTAAGCTGTTACGGGCTCGCCGTCGGACCATAGTGCGTCCTCACGGAGGTGGAAGGTGTAGACCGTTCCGTCTTCGCTCACGTCCCAGCTTTCTGCCATTCCGGGAGCCAATGTTGCGTTGCCCTCACCATCATCAACCCATTTGATAAGTCCTTCAAAAGTGTGCTGCAACATAATTGCGCCGTCTACCGCGGTGTTCAATGCAGGGTCAATCGTGGAGGGTTCTGAAGCAAAGCAAACTGAAATATCCAGTGTGGCTTCCCCTCCAGGCTCTTCTCCACCGCCGCCGCAGGCCGCTAATGTGAAGACCATGCAGAAAGCGAGAAGTAGGGCAAATAATCTCTTCATAATTTCTCCTCCTTTTTATGCCTATCGGCAAGAATTTCAAATCATGAACTGATTTGAACGGCCATGGAAAACCCATGGCTATTTGGTATATTTGTGAACTCGCGATTTAGGCTGCAGCAGTAACTTACACAATCCTAAATCACAAGTTTCAGCTATGGTTGTTCATATTGCTATTTTATTAACAAAAATACATACAAAGTATACATTATTAGCCTGCCGAAGTAAAGCCACATTTGTCGATTCCGGCGCCGGTTCCGGGGTTTCCCCGGCATATTATCCCACCTTTTCAGGATCAGATAATGTGACATGCGGCAAAGTGATCGGGGGACAACTCTCTCCAGGCAGGAACCTCCTCTTTGCAGCAGGAAATCGCATAAGGACACCGGATATGGAACCGGCAACCTGAAGGCGGATTCATCGGGCTCGGGATATCGCCTTCCAGGATAATTCTCTTTCGTTCGCGGCTTATCTTGGGATCAGGTACCGGCACCGCAGACATGAGAGTCTTGGTATAGGGATGCAGCGGATTATTATATAGCTCGTTGCTCTCAGCCAGCTCCACTACATTCCCAAGGTACATGACCCCTATACGATTTGATATATGCTTGACCACGGATATGTCGTGGGCGATAAAGAGATAGGTCAGGCCCATCTCCTGCTGCATGTCTTCAAGCATGTTTACAATCTGTGACTGTATGGATACATCCAGGGCGGACACCGGCTCGTCGCAGACAATGAACTCGGGCTGTACGGCCAAAGCCCTGGCAATGCCGATGCGCTGCTGCTGCCCTCCTGAAAACTCATGGGGATAGCGATTGGCATGTTCGCTGTTCAGTCCCACCTGGGTCAACAACTGGTGGATCCGATCGGCCCGATCCTTCCTGCTGTCGGCCAGTTTGTGAATGTCAATGGCTTCGCCTATGATCTCGCCTACGGTCATGCGCGGGTCGAGAGAAGCGGAAGGATCCTGAAAGATAATCTGCATTTTGCGACGATAAGGGAGCATCCTGACGTTGGTGATATCTTCCCCGTCATAATATATCTTTCCGGAAGTGGGCTCATGGAGACGGAGAATGGTTCTGCCAAGGGTTGTTTTCCCGCAACCCGATTCTCCCACAAGTCCCAAGGTTTCGCCTTTCTTTATGCTAAAGTTGGCGTCTTCCACCGCCTGGACATAGTGGTACTTCATGAAGCCCATTTTTATACTGAAATATTTTCTAAGGTTTTCAACCCGTATCAAATCATTATTATTCATTGGGAGTTTCCTCCTTCTTAGCCAGTCTTTTTGCCTCGTCC
>JAAYNC010000129.1:0-4353 GCA_012521055.1 Eubacteriales Family XIII. Incertae Sedis bacterium | reverse complement strand
TACCAAAATGCTGCTTGATGAGGCCGACAGGCAGCTCAAGGGAAGGACACTGACCCCGGAGGAGAAAAAGAAAGAACAACGCGAGCAAAAACAGGCTCTCCAAGATGAATTGATAAGGGAATTAAGAGCTATAAACAAGCGGGAAAAGAGGCTGTAAAAAATTTTGTGTATGGGTGCGGGGAAATACTCTTTTCTGGTAAGGATTAGTATAGTATTAAGAAACCAGAAAGGAGTATTTTTATGAGTGTATTACCCAAAGATGTAGTTCGGGAAATAATCCGTGGGCATGATTTTAAGAACGCCAATGAAGTTTTAAGCTTTCTAAAGGAATCGTTTAAAGATATTCTGCAAGAGATGCTGGAAGGAGAGATGGATGCCACTTTAGGATATTCACGAGATGAAGCTGGCTCCAAGACCACCGACAATAGCCGCAATGGATATACGAAAAAGACGGTTAGGAGCGAATTGGGGCCAGTCGAACTCAATATACCCCGTGATCGAAAAGGGAAATTTGAACCCAAGATCGTACCTAAGTACAAGAGGGATGTATCTGGTATTGAAGAAAAAGTGATTTCCCTTTATGCCAGAGGCCTGTCAACAAGGGATATACATGATCAGATCAAGGATTTATACGGAGTAGAAATCTCTGCGGAAATGGTCAGCAGGATAACGGAGCACATAGTACCTGAAATCAGGGAGTGGCAGAACCGGCCGCTTGAAAAGATATATCCATTTATCTTCATGGACGCAATCCATTACAAGATTCGCGATGAGTCCTGTGTGATGAGCAGGGCTGCCTATGTAGTGATCGGTGTAAACATTGAAGGAATGAAA
Source organism: Eubacteriales Family XIII. Incertae Sedis bacterium (assembly GCA_012521055.1). Classification (GTDB taxonomy): domain Bacteria; phylum Bacillota; class Clostridia; order Peptostreptococcales; family Anaerovoracaceae; genus UBA1426. Next base: position 3,519 of record JAAYNC010000129.1, on the reverse strand, counting down.
GATATACTTGGGATATGGATAGGTGATAGCGAAAGTTCAAAGTTTTGGCTCGGTGTTTTAAATGAGCTTAAGAACCGAGGAGTAGAAGATGTTCTCCTGTTCTGTGTAGATGGCCTTACAGGCATAAAAGAAGCTATTATTGCAGCTTTCCCAAAGTCAGAGATATAGAGATGCATCATACACCAGCTTCGCAATTCCTTCAAATATGTGTCATACAAGGATTTGAAGCCATTTTCAAAGGAATTTAAAACTGTTTACACAGCGCCAACTGAAGAAGCTGCCATAGAAAAGCTGGTTGATCTGAAATCAAAATGGGGCAAGCATTATCCTTATGCATTCAAAAGTTGGGAAAACAATTGGGAAGTGCTAAGTCCATTTTTCAAATATCCCAATGAGATCCGAAAGATCATCTATACTACGAATATCATTGAGAGCGTAAACCGACAGTTTAGGAAGGTTACAAAAACAAAGTCAGTGTTTCCTTCAGATGCTTCCCTGGAAAAAATGCTTTACCTGGTAACAAAAAATGTAACCAAGAAATGGACACAGAGATACCGCAATTGGGATCAAGTCTTAAGCCAATTAATGATAATGTACGAGGACAGGCTTTTAGGATACCTGTAAAGCCACCCCCACCGCCCTCGAAGGACTCGTCCTCATTGCCGGACGGGCTAGACCTACAATACATTTTGACCTCTGAAATTGTAGGTATAGTCCATCCGTTATGGATAATTATTGACCAAAATATACATGTTAAAGCATAAAAACTTATACTTTGGGGAATAATCCCTGCAGGTAGTAGTTACAATTCTCTGATTTACATAGGCTGATCCTATATATCAGAAAAGTGTTAAATTCACTCATACACAGAAATCTTTACACTCCCGAATAGGCTGCATTTCACTAAGTCCCTTTAATAAGCCGAATGTCTTCAATTCTCCGTGAAATCCTCATTGTCGATGCTCTTATCGATGACATGGCGGAGTATTTTCTTTGAAGTATTCTTAATGAATTCCTCTTCGCGGATCTTCACCTTTCTGATGATCTTATGCGGCGCCATTCTACTGTTTACCTTCTTTATCTCCTTATTGAAGTATGCATTGACAGCCTCCGTACCTTCTATACCTCTTAATCTGAGTAATTCGTAATCCGGGAATATCTCGGCGACGATAACTTCCTTATTGTTCTGGTTCGCTGTTTCTCCGGCATAAACAATGACCTCTGACACGCCGTCTATCCTCTGTACCTCCTGTTCGATCTCCTCGGGATATACATTTTTACCGTTACTAAGTACAATGATATTCTTCAGTCTGCCGGTAATGTATAACCAGCCCTCATCATCAAGCCTTCCATAATCTCCTGTCATGAAGTAACCGTCTTCATCGAATGCCGCGGCAGTAGCTTCAGGATTCTTATAATAACCGAGCATCACATTTGGTCCCTTTACGCAGATCTCTCCCTCTCCGTTTTCATCGGGGTCTTTGATCTTAATCTGTTCGCCTATTATCGGTATCCCCACACTGCCTTTTTTCTGATACTTATTCCTGTTGCATGAAACAAGAGTCGAACACTCGGTTATGCCATATCCGTTAAGAATGGTTATCCCAATGGCATCAAACATGTCAATTATATCCTGGTTTATGGCCGCGCCGCCCGAAATAATCATCTTTAGCTTGCCGCCGAAATTATCCAGTATACTTTTAAAGATAACGCGGCGTAAATCTATGCCTATTTTCCTCAAGAAGTTGCTGACCTTTATCATGCGCTTCAGCATATCGGCCTTTCCGCTTTTCTGAGCGGTAGTCCATATCCTTTTATACATGGTTTCCACGAACAAAGGTACAAGGACCATATGGCTGGGCTGCTGCTCCTTTATTTCATTCAGAAAATACTTTAATCCACTGTTGATGAAAATAGTGCAGCCCTGGGCAAAATGGCCCACAAAAACCACCGTCGAACAGTAGGTATGATGAGGTGGAAGCACAGACATGGTTTTGGGGGTTATCGCAAAGAGGTACATGCCCTGTGTCATGTCTGAAACAATATTTTTCTGGGACAGCATAACGCCCTTGCCTTTACCTGTTGTTCCCGATGTGAATACGATGGTCGCAAGCCTGTCCGGATCGATTTCATAGTCATAATATGAATTATCCCCGTTTTCGAATTTTACCCTGCCTTTTTCAGCCAGGTCCGAGAGTTTTAGGGCCAACTCCATCTTGGGCTCTCCCATGCAGATATAGGTTCTTACAGTCGGAGCGCTGTCGTCTATCTGCATGATCTTTTCTTCTATAGAATTGCTGTAGATAAGGTACTCACATTCGGCAAAACTAAGGAGCCCTGCCAATTCGCCAAGAGGCGTATCCTTGTCTATCGGGACCACGATCGCTCCTGTTGCCATCAGCGCATAGTAACTGCAGATCCAATTAAATGATGTTTCACCTATAAGAGCAACCTTTTTACCAGTACAACCCAGAGATATCAATTCTGTGCCCATATTCCTCACATAATCTCGCACTTCGCTGAACGTCACATCAACAGTTTTGTTATCATGCGGATCGTTTTTATAGGAATACGCTATCCTGTTGGGAAATTTCCTGGCCACATTCTCAACCATTACCCGGAAATTTTCAAAGACTGTGGTCTCGTACAATGGATATTTTACGTCACAATTCATTCTTGGATACCCCTTACATCTTATAGTCAATAATTCTTTATAGCAGGTAATATTAATGATAATTTTATTATATGATATTTTCAACTTCAGGAGATAAATCTTTCGATTAAAAAACCAGAAGCGGGCCTTTTTCAACTGAAATTGCAGCCTTATCATCACTGAACCCAGGAGCGGACCAATTTGAATCGGACAACTGGGCCTCAATATTATTGATTTTCCTCCTGGAACAAACGCGCCTTAATATCTGCAAATATGATCATTGGTATGCGTTCCTTTACTTCTCCAATTATCTCAAATCGAACTGTGATTTCTTTTGCATCAGGCGAAATAGCTGCTTCTATTTCTTTATGTGTCTGGTTTTCATCAATAGTATTGCGATATACTCCCTTTCCATCCTGCAGAATTGCAAGATCTGTCTTGGCTTTTACAGGAGGGCGGTCATCGAATCCAAACACCCCAATAAAAGGAGAGACTGCTTATCGTGGAATAACCTACTAACACCGGTTTAAGGCCGGCAGACATCACAGGGATAATAGCCCTGTGAGGCCGCATCCCGGGCGTCGGTAAAGCTTACAACGCTATCATGCAGGAAACCTGGAAGGCTGTTTATATGCAGGAAATGGTCGCAGGATTTTTTACAATAGATAAGCTTGCCTTCGTGTTCATAACCCACAAGCTCCGGCCGCTTGAGGATACGGGCGCCCCCAAAAGCGTTGCTTTCATAATAGCTTCCAGTCAGTACCGGAAAGCCCTGAGCGAACACAAGCATGCCCTCATCTGTCAGGGCTCTGATCCAGTCTGCATCCACTATCCTTGGGAACCTGAAAGTATGTGTTACTCCCATC
>JAAYNC010000199.1:0-29350 GCA_012521055.1 Eubacteriales Family XIII. Incertae Sedis bacterium | reverse complement strand
GGCTGACGAGATGTGCCTGATTATGGAGTCTGTCGTAGCCGAAGGCGGGGGAGGTACGGCAAAGATTCCCGGCTATCGCATCGGAGGGAAAACAGGTACTGCCAATAAAGTTGTAAACGGCGTATATGTAGACGATACATATTCCTCTTTCATCGGAATGGTGCCCATGGATGATCCTCAGTTAGCCATCCTTCTCGTCGTGGATTCCCCAAAGGGAGTCAAGTTCGGCAGCCAGACGGCGGCTCCCGGCGTAAAGGCCATATTGGAAGAAACCCTTCGCTATTTAAATGTAGAAACCAGCTACTCGGATGAGGAACTGGAACAGATTCAAAGCAACATGGCTACCATACCGGGTTTGGTCGGCGAGAGCTTTAGTGAAGCTATCGGCATTTTGGGAGGCGCAGATCTCGTCTACCAGGTGTTGCCTCCCAGAGCCGGAGACGAAGATTTTACCATCGTGGATCAATACCCGAAACCCGGGGAAAAGGTGAAGAAAGGGACTAGCGTCTATTTGTATTGGAAGTAAGGGGGAAAAGACATGAAACTGAAGTACTTGCTTCTCAATACCGGTATTCAATATCCGGATTCCTGGAAAGAGATGGACATTACGGGAATCTGCTATGATTCACGGAAGATACAAAAAGGAAACATGTTTGTGTGTCTCCGCGGAAGGAATACGGACGGTCATATTTATGCCGGTGACGCAGCCTTCAGGGGTGCCGCAGTAGTGATTGCGGAAGAAGCGCTTTCGCTTCCGGGTACGCCGCTAATTCAGGTGGAAGATTCAAGAAAGGCTCTGGCTGCCATTGCTGCTAATTATTACGGCCATCCGGCACGTTTCATCTCTCTATACGGAGTTACTGGAACAAACGGAAAGACCACAGTGTCTTATTTTGTTAAAAGCATACTGGAGGCGTGGGGGAAACCCTGCGGATTAACGGGGACCATTTCCTATAAGGTGGGTAATAGAGAATACGAAGCTGAACGCACCACGCCGGAATCCCTGGATCTTCAGCGGATCTTTGCGGAATTGAGAGAGCAGGGGATCCGCTGTTGTGTAATGGAGGTGTCTTCTCATGCCCTTCAACTTGGAAGGGTGCGGGATTTAAGCTTCGATTACAGCATATTTACCAATTTTGCTCAGGACCATATGGATTTTCATAAGGACAGGGAAGAGTATTACCGGATAAAGAAGAAGTTGTTTACGCAGACTGCAAAAATGGGAATCATCAACATTGACGACGCCGCCGGACAGCGGCTTTTAAAAGAATTAAGAGAAGAAAACATACCCGTATGCGGCTTTTCTCTCAAGGACAGTCAAGCGGATTATTACGGCGAAATGCTTTCCATGGGCGCTGCGGGTTCACGGCTTTTATTTCGGTATAAAGGGCGAGATCTGACGGAATTGAAAACCAGCTTTACGGGGTGGTTTTCGCTTTATAATATACTGGCCGCAGCCGCTTGCCTGCATTCGGCGGGAGCTCCTTCCCATGTCATCGAAGAAGGAATCAGAACCATGAAAGGGGTACCGGGACGTTTTGAGCCGGTGGAAAACAACAGGGATATTTCGGTGATTATTGATTTTGCTCATACGCCGGACGCGCTGGAGAACGTTCTGATTGCAGCGTCAGATATGACGAAGGGAAGGCTGATTTGCGTATTTGGATGCGGCGGCGATCGGGATCGCAGCAAAAGGCCACTAATGGGAAAAGTCGCGGGCAGGTATGCGGATTATTGTATTGTAACAAGCGATAACCCGCGAACAGAGAGCCAGCAAAAGATCGTAGCCGACATCGAGGAAGGACTCTACGAAACCGGATGCAACTACGAGATCATCGACGACAGGAGAAAAGCTCTGGAGAGAGCGATTGCAATGTACCAAAAAGGAGATTTGATCCTTGTCGCCGGCAAAGGCCATGAAAACTATCAAATCATAGGGAGTTCAAAGTATTACTTCAACGACCGGGAAATAATCCGGGAACTGATTGATAAAGGAGAGACAGGGAACTATGGAGAGGATTAAAGCAGCAGAGATAGCGGAAGCAACCGGGGGGGAAATTATATGGGGTGATCCGGAAGCAGAAGTTACCGGCATATCCATAGATTCCAGAACTATTGATGAGGGCATGGCCTTTTTTGCGCTGAAAGGTGAGCGAGCCGATGGGCATGACTTTCTTGAGGATGCAATAGAAGCGGGCTGTGCGGCCCTGGTAGTTGAAAGGGGCGATAATCTGCCGTCGAATACCGCATGCACTTCTACGTCGCCATTGATTAAAGTTAAGGACACGGAACGCGCTCTGCAGGATCTTGCCGCATACTATCTTTCTTTATTTAACCTTCGTAAAATTGCAATTACGGGAAGTACAGGAAAAACCACAACTAAAGAGATGCTCTTTCACATACTATCCGAGAAGTATAAAACCGTATGCAACCAAGGCAATTATAACAATCTGATAGGGTTGCCCCTGTCCGTCTTTCAGGTTGACAGTTCAACTGAAGCTGCAGTATTTGAAATGGGAATGGACAGATTGGGAGAAATCCACCGGTTGGCGGAGATCGTACGTCCACAGGTGGCTGTCATAACGAATATCGGCATTTCTCATCTGGAGAAGCTTGAAAGCCGGGAAAACATTTTGAAGGCCAAGATGGAGGTCTGTGATTTCATGGGAGAGAATGACACGTTGGTTATAAACGGAGACGATCCTATGCTTTCCCAACTTCAGACTGGCGGTGTGTACAATGTATTTAAGGTGGGCACGAAAGCCAATGAGGAACTGCGAATATCCAATTTAAAAGATCTGGGCGACAGGGGCATAGAATTTCATTTGCACAGCAAGAAGAAAAATGAGAAATACCGTATCGGCATACCGGGACTTCACAACAGCCTGAACGCAGCATTGGCCGTTGCGGCAGGTCTCTCCGTAGGAGTGGATATGGAGCAGGCTGCATCGGGACTGGCAAAGGTGGCAGCTGCGGATAAGAGATTGAATATACTGCAGATTCGTGGAATAAAAATAATCGATGACAGCTATAATGCCAGTCCGGACTCCATGAAAGCAGCCCTTGATGTGCTGGCGTCCGTCAAAGGAAATAGAAAAATCGCCATTATGGGAGATATGTTCGAACTGGGAAAAGATGAAGAAAAATACCATCGGCAGATCGGTAAATATGCTTCCCAAAAAGGCATCAATGTGGTACTATCAGTTGGTAAAAACGCCGAGCACATATCTTTTGCAGCAAAAGAGGGCGGTATACAGGCTTTTCACTTTGATAATAAGGATATGTTGAAGAGCGTACTGTCCCAGTGGATAAGAAAAGGGGATGTAATCCTTATAAAAGGCTCAAGAGGTATGGCTATGGATGAAATAGTCAAGCATTTGGAAGAAACCAAAGAATAGAAAAGTAGGATGTATCAATGGATTATAGACAGATCACACTACCCTTTGCAATCGCACTGATTATAACCGTTATCATCACTCCCGCATTTATTTCTTTTATGAAGAAACGAAACAGCGGGCAGTGTATTCGGGAGGAAGGGCCAAAGTCCCATATGTGCAAGTCCGGGACGCCGACCATGGGAGGCCTTGCCCTGATCCTGGCGGTGCTTGTGACCTGTGTGGCTGTGAGTGATCTGAATACGGATATGCTCATCGTCCTGGCAGCGTTCATGGGCTATGGGCTGCTGGGATTTTTGGATGACTTCGTAAAAGTCAGCATGAGGCGAAACCTGGGGCTTACAGCCAGGCAAAAGCTCGTTTTTCAGACCGTGATTGCGGTAGGGCTGGCCACATATCAAGCAAAGGTGTCCGTTTATGGAACCACGGTGATGATACCGTTTACCGACACGTTTATCGACCTTGGAGTGCTGTATGTTCCCTTTATTGCTTTTGTAGTTGTGGCCATGGCCAACAGCGTAAACCTCACCGACGGGCTTGACGGACTCGCTGCCGGCGTGACCATGTTTGTGGCACTGTTTCTCGCTTTGGTGGGAAGCGCATTCAACTTCTCGGCGGCGTCCGTATTCTGCAGCTCTATTACAGGAGCTTGCCTGGGATTTCTGTTCTATAACAGATATCCGGCGAAAATCTTCATGGGAGATACAGGCTCTATGGCCTTGGGCGGCGGTATTTCGGCTGCAGCTATCATTATGAATATCGAACTGATCATACCCATTGCCGGAGGAGTATATGTGGCAGAAGCCTTATCCGTAATTCTTCAAGTTCTGTATTTCAAGAGAACAGGCGGAAAACGACTCTTTAAGATGGCACCGCTCCATCATCATTTTGAGCTCTCCGGGTGGAAAGAGACAAGGGTCGTGGTCATGTTCTGGGCTGTGACCGTGGTACTCTGCGTAATCAGTTTACTGGGCGTATAACGGAGCGTAAATTTCTTTTAAACGCTATGAATGAGGAAGTGACGCTATGGATGTTAAGGATAAAAATATATTGGTAATCGGAATGGGAAAATCGGGTATAGCTGCGGCGGAAGTGCTATTGTCCCTGGGAGCTAACGTGTCGGTGTACGACGGCAAGACTCCCGGCGAAATTGAGCCTCATCTTATCAAGTATTTTAAAAGCAGAAAAGCCACTTGCTTTTTTGGAGAGGAACCCAGGGAAGTAGCGGATTTTAATTTGGCGGTAGTAAGCCCCGGCGTGCCTCTTACAAATAGACTGGTGGAGAGAGTCACAGCGGAAGGAATTGACCTTATAGGAGAGGTGGAACTGGCTTACCGGCTAGGCAAGGGGAATTATGTGGCGATTACCGGAACCAATGGTAAGACAACTACTACGGTACTTACCGGAGAAATATTCAAACAGGCCGGAAGGCCTACGGAAGTAGTGGGTAACGTAGGGCTTGCCGTGGTGAAAAAAGCCGTGAGAGCCACAAAGGATACCTGGCTCATCACGGAAATCAGCAGTTTCCAGTTGGAAACCACCATGGACTTTCATCCACATATTTCCACATTATTGAATATAACACCTGATCACCTGGACAGACATCACAATATGGAGAATTACGCCAAGGCAAAGGCACTGGTATACAGGAATCAAACTGAGAAGGACTATTTTATCGTAAATCGTGACGACGAAGAAAGCTGGAAGCTTGCAGAAGCTTGTCCTGCAAAGGTTGTTCCATTCAGCAGAACCAGGGGATTGGATTTCGGCGCTTTCGTAAAAAATGACAGCATCGTGATAATTGATGAACAAGGTTACGAGCATAAGATATGCGGGGTTGAGGAGTTGGGGATTCCTGGCACTCACAACCTGGAGAATGCTCTGGCCGCGGCAGCCATCGGTTTCTTTGCGGGAATCGATGCCGGATCCATAGGTATGACTATGAAAAGCTTTCAAGGAGTCTCCCATCGTCTCGAATACGTGGCCGAGATTCAAGGGGTGAGGTTTATCAACGATTCGAAAGGGACGAATATCGACGCGTCCATCAAGGCTATTGAAGCAGTTGAGGCTCCGATTATTCTCATCGCAGGAGGCTATGACAAAGGAGCTTCTTTTGAATCCTTTATCGAAGCATTTAACGGAAAAGTCAAGGCTTTGGTTCTAATGGGGAGAACTGCTCCAAAAATAAAAGAGGATGCGGAAAAGAAAGGCTTTACTAATATCATTATGGCGAAAAATATGGAAGAATGCGTGAGAGAGAGCTTTCGAATAGCCGATGCGGGGGACACGGTGTTACTCTCTCCCGCCTGTGCCAGTTGGGATATGTACTCAAATTTTGAGCAGCGGGGCGACCATTTCAAGAGCTGCGTAAACGATCTGGAGAAATAATACCGGCAGGAGCGGGGAATGGCAAAGAGAACGAAAACAAAGAAGATACAGATGAAATCTGGGGATTTCCTACTGACCATTTTGGTGCTTGCCCTGGTTGTCTTCGGGATTATAATGGTGTTCAGTGCCAGTTACTACAGCTCCATTAGCGAAACGGGAGATCCCTACGCATATTTAAAAGATAATATTGTGTGGGCTTTGCTTGGAGCCGGCCTGATGCTTGTAACTGCCCTGTTGGATTACCACATTTACGAAAAGCTGGCTCCAGTGCTTCTCGTTGCCAGTATCGTGTTATTGTTTTTGCTGTTCACTCCTCTGGGAATTACCAGGAACAACGCAACCCGTTGGCTGGGTGTGGGAGGTTTTACCTTGATGCCCGGTGAGGTGGCTAAAATATGCGCCATCCTATTTGTGGCCTGGTTTCTGTCCAGGGACAGCAAGAGAATACGCTCCTTTACTAAGGGAGTATTGCCGTTGCTTCTTCTCTGCGGCGTCTATTTCATACTGATAATCAAACAACCGAACTTGTCAACAGCTATTACGATATGCGCTATCATCATAGGCATGATGTTTGTGGCAGGATTGAATATAATGTATTTAATTTCTATAGGCCTTATGGGTGGAGGAGGTGTGCTTGCCCTCGTCCTCATGGATGAGGACGGCTATTGGATGAAACGGATTACCAGTTTTCTCGATCCTTTTCAGGACCCTTTAGGCAGCGGTTGGCAGGTGATTCAATCCTTGCTCGCCCTGGGATCCGGTGGGTTGTTTGGAGTAGGCTTGGGTAATAGTATACAGAAGACGTTATATCTGCCGGAGCCCCAAAACGATTTTATTTTCGCTATAATCGGAGAAGAATTGGGGTTTTTCGGCTGTTTGCTATTGATGTGCTGCTATATTATACTGATTTGGAGAGGCTGTCACATCACATTGAACGCTCCGGATCTGTTTGGGACTCTAATCGCTTCAGGGATAACCATTATGCTGGCTGTTCAGGTAATCCTTAATATAGCTGTTGTGACATCATCAATGCCTCCGACGGGTATTACCCTGCCTTTCGTCAGCTACGGAGGCAATGCGTTACTGCTTTTTATGGGATCTTTTGGAATACTGTTGAATATATCAAGGCATTCAGCAGTATAAATCAACTTTACAATAATATTTTTTATGTAATCAGGAGTAACAGATGAAAGTGATTATTGCCGGCGGCGGTACCGGAGGACATATTTATCCCGCTATTGCCATAGCGGATAAGATTAAGCGCAAAAAGCCCGATTGCTCCATTCTGTTCGTGGGAACCGATAAGGGCATGGAACGAGAACTTGTTCCTGCCAACGGCTATGAGATACGTTTTATTTCTGCCAGGGGTGTTGACCGTAAAAACCCGCTTAAAAACCTGGTTGCCTTAAGGGATTTTATCCGCGGGAGCAGGCAGGTGAAGCGAATATTGCAGGAGTATGAGCCCGAGTTGGTCATTGGCACGGGAGGATATGTCTGTGGGCCGGTCATAAGAACGGCCAGTAAAATAGGAATACGCACTTTCATTCATGAGCAGAACGCATTTCCCGGATTGACCAACCGGATGCTGGAAAAATATGTGGAAAAGGTATTTGTCAGCTTTCCCGAATCTAAAATGTATTTTAAACAAAAACATAAACTTGTGGTTACGGGCAATCCTGTGAGAAGAGAATTCGTGATTTCGAGCATTTTCGATTACAGGAAGAAACTGGGGATTGAACCAGGTGAGTTCCTCATTCTTAGTTTCGGCGGGAGCAGGGGAGCGGAAAAAATCAACGATACGATTTTAGAATTAGCAGACGCGGTCCGCATGATGCCAAAGGCAAAACTGATCAATATTACGGGAAAACCTTATTACGAAAGCTTTAGCCGAAGGCTCCGGGAAAGAGGCATTGTGGCAGATAACAGAATACATATACTTCCATACACAAACAGCATGCATGAATACATGTTCGCCTCGGATCTGGTAATTTGTCGCTCGGGGGCTATAACCACAGCAGAGGTCACGGCTTGCGGCAAACCCGCCATCTTCATTCCATCGCCAAACGTGACTGCAAATCATCAGTATTTCAATGCAAAAGCCATCGCAGATAAAGGCGGAGCGGTGCTCATAGAAGAAAAGGATTTGACACCTGAAAAACTGAAGAGCGTTGTCATGTGCCTGATGAATAACAGGGAGGCGTTAAATGCTATGGCAAAGGCCAGCGCTACCCTGGGTCGCACGGATGGAGCCGACGCCATTTACGCTGAGCTGGGAATATAATAAGCACATTTCAAAGGCAAAAGGCATACTATGGCTTTATAGAGAGTGACTATGTACCCTTTGCGGAGGTGTCGTTTGCTTGGATAGTTATCATATAACAGGGGGGAATACTTTAGAAGGAGAGTACCGATTAAAAGGAGCCAAAAACGCAGTTCTTCCCATTTTAGCAGCAACCATTATCTCCGGACGCACCAGCAGGATTAAAAACTGCCCGCAACTTTCCGATATACAGACCATGGTATCCATATTACAGGAAATGGGATGCAAGGTTTCATGGGACGGCAGTGAGATTGTGGTGGATTCCTCACCGGTAAATAGCTTTTGTATTCCGCAAAACCTGATGAAAAAAATAAGATCCTCCGTTTTTTTAATGGGAGCGACCCTTGCCCGCTGTGGACAGGTGATCTTAAGCGATCCCGGCGGCTGCGCCATCGGGAAAAGACCTATAGACATCCATCTAACAGCGCTCCGGCTTTTGGGCGTAGATATCAAAAAAAAGGACGGATTGTTGGAATGCAGCGCAACACGCCTGAAAGGTACGGTAATACCGCTGAGCTTTCCCAGTGTGGGAGCTACTGAAAACGTCATGATGGCCGCAGTGATGGCAGAAGGTGAAACGAGGATACTGAACCCTGCCAAAGAACCGGAAATTATAGATTTGCAAAATTATCTGGTCAGTTGCGGCGCGCACATCACAGGAGCGGGAAGCGATGAAATACGAATAGTGGGTAAGTTACCCCTTCATGAGACCGAATACAAACCCATTCCCGATCGTATTGAAGCGGGAACCGTACTGTCGGCGGTGGCGGCAACGAGAGGAAAGGTTTTGTTGAGAGAGGCGGTGCCCGACCATATGGATTCCGTGCTGCGCTATTTGAAAGAGTCGGGCTGCACAGTGCAGAGAGATGAGCGTTCGGTTTACTTAGAGGCACCGGATGTGCTGCAAGCAGTCAGCCCTATTGAAACAAAGCCGTATCCCGGGTTTCCCACGGATATGCAATCGCAGTTTATGGCGTTAATGTGTCTTGCGAGAGGGACAACACGAATCACAGAGTCCATTTTTGAAAACCGGTTTAAGCATGTGGCGGAACTGAACAAGATGGGTGCCAATATTACCGTTGAAGGAAGAACGGCCATCATCAAAGGCGTAGACCGGTTGCACGGCCAGCGGGTTGCGGCGGCGGATCTGCGAGGAGGAGCCGCCTTGGTGATTGCGGGGCTTGCTGCTGAGGGCGAAACAATTGTGGAGAATATACACCACATCGACAGGGGATACGAGAGGCTGGAAGACTGCCTGAAAGGTTTGGGAGCTCAAATCGAAAGGATTTGAAAAGATAAACCGGCATAGATGATAAGTATCATGACGGAAGGTACTATTGGAAGGAACAGAAATGACGGAAAGGATAACGAGGAAAAAAAAGAGGAGGAGAAAAAAAAGATATTTGTTAAAGTTTATCCTGATCATCGCGTTAGGAACAGGTATTTATTATTTCTTGACATCTCCTCTGTTTGATATACAAAAACTAACGGTAATTAACAACCAGTATTATACGGAACAACAGGTGATTTCAATAGCAGAAGCGAGGGTGGGAGAGAATCTGTTCAAAGCCCCTACTTCTGAAATAAAGGACAAGCTGTTGAAAGATCCCTATATCAAAAACGCCAAGGTAGAACAAAAATTGCCCGATGAGCTTGTCATTACGGTAGAAGAGCGTAAAGAAGCGGCGGCGGTGCCCTACGGCGACCAGTTTATTCTCATTGACGTGGAGGGTATGATCCTGCGCAAGACGGATGTGGAGCCGGCACTGACGCTTTTCACGGGAATGACCCTGACTAATATCCAGGTAGGCACGCCTCTCCAGGTGGAGGAAAACTCCATGCTGGCAGATACCCTTAAGTTGATCAAGAGCATGGAAGAATACGATATTTTCTTTAAGAGAATCGATTTTTCCAGCGTTGTAATCAGAGCCTATATTTACGACAATCTCATTTGCGAGGGAACTCCTGAAAACATTCTCAAAGGCATGGACGATTTGGAAGATGTGTTGTATGATTTATATGTTCAGGGGATTGAAAGAGGGGTTATTAAGGTAGGAGGAAACGGTTACTATTCCTTCAGTGCTTTGGTGGAGTAACGAATACTCTGTAGAGATTATGGGATAGGAGAAATTCGAATGAAAAACAAAAGCGGAATTCCGATAATATTCGCACTGGCGCTGGTCATCGGCCTAATCATATCGATTCAACTCAACACATCGGATGCTCACGATCAGGGAGGATTGATTCCTATTCCTATTGCTCAGGTAGACGCATTAGAACAGCAATTGAAAGAAGTTCGAAGGGAAAAAGAAGCGATCCTTGCAGAATATCTCGAACTGGAGCAGAGATTGAAAGAAATCGAAGAAAAAAATCTCAGCGACGACGCGTTTATCCAGTCCGCCATGAAGGAACTGGAACGATACAGAATGGCAGCGGGTGTCTTGGACGTGAAAGGACCCGGTGTCATTATCACCGTCGATGACCCGATCCCTACGGAGGAAAATCCGGGAGACGGCTACAGTACAATCATGATTCGGTATGATTTGCTGCTGGCTCTCGTAAACAAGCTGAAGGATGCCGGTGCAGAAGCGATTTCCATCAATGGACAACGGATCATCGCCAAGACGGAGATAAGCCTTGCCGGAGACAACGTGAACATAAACACAGTTCCCACCGCGCCTCCTTATACGATTAAGGCCATAGGAAATCCGGATACCCTTGAAGGAGCTTTAACTATTCGGTACGGAATCGTGGAGAACATGCGCAATAATTACGGACTTCAGGTCTCCATCGCTAAACAGGAAGAGATTGAGATACCGCGGTATAACGGCGTTCTTAGATTCCTTTATGCCAAACCTGTTGAAAACTCCGAGGAAGAGGATGCTCAATAAGGGACATGAGAAACGGATTGAAAATAGTATTAATTTTCATATTATGCGCTTTTATAGGTTCTTCTGTCATTGTGTTGAGCAAGACAGTAAAAGGACTGCACGTTTTTGTGTCTTCAAAGGTGATTGAGGATTACGGAATCACCATTGAAGGTGAGCGCAAAGATATGGAAAATCTTGTGAAACAGATTGAGGAAGCAAAGGCCCAACTGGAAGAACTTAAAACTCTCGAAGCAGAGAATGAGGATATAAGCCAAGAATTGGAAGCAAAACTCTTCCAGGATCTGGAATTCTACAAATTGGCAGCAGGCTTTGTGGATGCAGTGGGGCCGGGAGTTGAGGTGATCGTTGACGATGGAACGCGAGACATCGAGTTTGGAGAAGATCCCAACGACATTCTGGTGCATGACATGGATCTTTTTCTCATTATAAATGAACTGAAAGCAGCAGGAGCGGAAGTGATTTCCGTAAACGGACAGAGGATTGTGGACACCTCTGCCATTTCCTGTTCCGGTTACACGGTTCGCATAAACGGGCAGTTTTATGCGAGACCGTTTATCATCCGCGCCATCGGCGACGGTTCGCGGATGGCGGCTTCACTTATAGGTCCCGGCGGCTATGGAAATTACCTGAAGGATTGGGGACTTGTTTTCAAAGTATCGATACGGGATGATATCAGGATTCCTGCATATACGGAAGACAGGACACCGAAATATATGACCATTGCCACCGATGACAGAACAGTAAAGGAAGGTGAAAACAATTGACCATCGCAATGATGATAGGGCTGGGAGTAGGAATTTTCATAGGAGTTTTCTTTGATGTTACTTATCCTGCCCAGTTTTCTTTCTACGTTTCCATGGGGTTGCTCGCTGCCATGGACTCATTGTTGGGGGCGCTTCGTGCCCACCTGGAAGGCAAGTACAGCAACATTATCTTCGTCAGCGGCTTCCTTACTAACGCCATTCTCGCGGCTGCACTTGTTTATCTGGGTACCCGACTGGGTCTCCCTCTTTACTATGCTGTCATCTTTGTATTTGGTGGCCGACTTTTCCAGAATCTTGCAGTTATACGCAGGATTTTGATAGACAAATATTTTACGAAAAAAGACATAAATGTCTACAATAAGTAGTGCAAGGAACATGTATCTATGCTATAATCGGTATAACGTCCAGACAGAGTTAAAATGGTTCGGTGTGAATGATTCTTTCAGGAGGTAAAGGGGTTATGCTTCAATTTGAAGTAAATGAAGAAAGACATGCGCAAATTAAAGTGATCGGTATCGGAGGCGGCGGAAGCAATGCGGTAAATCGCATGATCGAGTCCGGTATGAAAGGGGTCACTTTTATTGCTGTTAATACGGACAAGCAGGCCCTATCCATGTCAAAGGCGGAAACCAAGATTCAGATCGGAGAGAAGCTTACGAAAGGATTAGGCGCAGGAGCAAATCCCGAAATCGGTCAAAAGGCAGCGGAAGAAAGTATAGATGACCTGACGAAATTCCTGATGGGATCGGATATGGTATTCATTACGGCAGGTATGGGTGGAGGCACCGGCACCGGTGCGGCACCGATCATAGCAAAAGCAGCAAAAGATGCAGGAATCCTCACGGTAGGTGTCGTTACCAAACCCTTTACCTTTGAAGGAAAGAAAAGAAGAGACCATGCCGAATTAGGGATTAAATTCCTGAAAAAATATGTAGATTCGTTGGTAGTGGTACCTAATGACAAGCTATTGCAGATAGCAGACAAAAATACTACCATGCTTGAAGCTTTTTCAATGGCTGACGAGGTTCTCAAGCAAGGTGTACAGGGCATATCGGATCTGATTGCGGAAGCCGGTCTGATCAATTTGGATTTTGCCGATGTGCGCACGGTAATGACCGACAGAGGCATCGCTCACATGGGTGTCGGCCGTGGCAAAGGAGAAAAAAGAGTTGAAGCAGCCGTCAAAGATGCCATTGAAAGCCCGCTGCTCGAAACCAGCATAAACGGAGCAAAGGCCATTCTCCTGAATATCATGGGCGGCTACGATTTGGGCATGTTGGAAGTCAACGAAGCGGCGGATCAAATTGAGAAGTCTGCAGATAAAGATGCTATCGTGATCTTCGGCGCTTCCGTAAAAGAAGAACTGCAGGACGAAATCGTCATTACCGTTATCGCTACCGGATTCGGAGACGGAGGGACAGATCGGATTATCGGGAACCGGGATATAATACGACCCGGAGCGGATAAGGATAAGGCAGAAGAGAGCTCGATAAAACCCGAAGAAATCGAAGAGGGCGAAGCCGGTTCCGCGGACGAAAACAAATTTGAATTTAACACAGACTTTACGATTCCTTCCTTCCTTAGCCGGACTAACAAAAAGAATTATTAAAGAAAGACAAAATGCGGAAGAGAAGCCGGAAAACACCGGCTTCTGTTTTTAAAATTCTCTGTCGGTAACCGAACATAAACTTTCCGCCATAAATACTCTACGCAACAGAGGACGTCCATGAAACATATCGCATCATCCGAAAATACCATGATCAAGAAAGCAATGAAGCTGAAACAGCGTAAGATGCGAGAAAAAGAAGGGCTTTATTTTATAGAAGGTCTAAGCTTGTGTCGTGAAGCCCTTGCTGCAGCTGTTAATATAGATATGCTTATGATTCGCGAATCAGAGTATTACTCTAAGAAGAATGGGGAATATGGGGATTTACTGGAGCAGTCTTCAAAAGCAGGTATAGAGACAGTTGTCGTTAAAGACGGGCTGTTCAATAAATTGACTGATGCGGAAACTCCGCAAGGCATTGCAGCCGTGGCTAAATGCAGATACTGGGATGCAGACAGTTTCTTTGCCGCGGATAAATCAGGAGGGCAAGGGAACATACTTGTGCTGGATCGCATTCAGGATCCGGGCAATGCGGGAACGCTGCTTCGGACTGCTGAGGCTGTAGGTTGTCAGGGTGTCTTGGTGGTTAAGGGCACGGTGGATCTCTACAGCCCAAAAGTGGTAAGGGCCGCAGCAGGGTCACTGTTTCGGCTGCCGCTGCTTTTTACGGTTGATGCCCAAGAGACGGTCCGCTTGCTCCACAGCCGTGGAAAGCGGGTAGTGGCAGCTACACCATATTGTGAGAACTTTCATTTTCAAACCCGATTGGATCGAAATGTAGCTTTCGTCATCGGAAACGAAGCTGGAGGCGTAAGTGCCGATTTTCTTGAAATGTCGGACTGTCAGGTGAAAATCCCCATGTGTGAGCCGGTGGAATCTCTCAACGCGGCGGTGGCGGCGGGGGTCATCATGTACGAGTCATTAAGACAAAAAATCGAAAGAGAAGCGGAGGAAAATAAGCGATTATGCAAACAAAGTTGACAGCTATATTACAGGAAGCAAAAGAACAGTTACAAAATGCCTCGACTATTGCGGAAACGGAGGAAATTCGTGTAAGGTTCCTCGGGAAAAAGGGGAAGCTCACCGAGATTCTTAGATCCATGGGATCCTTGGACACTGAAGAGAGAAAAGTTGTCGGGCAGGCCGCAAATCAGACACGAAGTGAAATCGAAGCAATGCTTGCGGAAAAATATGCAGCAGTTAAAGAGGCGGAGAAACAACAGAAGTTCAAGGCTGAACGAATCGACGTTACAGAGCCAGGGAAGCAGAGAGCTTTAGGAACCAGGCATCTGATTACAATTACCATCGATGAGATAACGAGAATTTTTATGAGCATGGGTTATTCCATTGCAGAAGGACCTGAGATAGAAACGGTGTATTTTAACTTCGATGCTCTAAACGCTGCGCCGAATCATCCGTCCAGGGATATGACGGACACCTTCTATATAGACGATGAGATCTTGCTCCGAACCCAGACTTCGCCGGTTCAGGCAAGAACGTTATTGAAACAAAAACCACCTATTAAAATTATTTCTCCCGGAAGATGCTTCCGCTGCGATACTCCGGATGCAACCCACTCACCCATGTTCCATCAAGTGGAGGGCCTGTTGGTGGACGAAGGTGTAACTATGGCGGACCTAAAGGGAACTTTGGATTCTTTTGCAAAGCAGCTCTTTGGATCTGACGTGAAAACCAATTTCCGTCCTCATTTCTTCCCCTTCACAGAACCCAGCGCAGAGATGGATGTGTCCTGCTTCAAATGTGGAGGCAAAGGCTGCAGGGTCTGCAAAGGAAGCGGGTGGATCGAGATACTGGGTTGCGGCATGGTACACCCCAACGTACTGGATGTAGGCGGGGTGGATACGGAGAAATATACAGGTTTTGCCTTCGGCATGGGAGTGGAAAGAATCGCCATGTTGAAATACGGCGTAGAAGATATCCGGCTGTTCTTTGAAAATGATATGCGCTTTATAGGGCAATTTAAATAGGGTTCAAACAGGAGGAAACAACGTGCTGGTATATAAAGAATGGTTAGATGAATACTGTCCTTTGGACAAGAGCATGGAAGAGTTCTGTGAGAGGATGGTAATGTCCGGCTCCAACATCGAAAATGTCCAAAGGTTTGGTAGAGGTATAGAAGACGTAGTGGTTGGAAAAGTGGAATCCGTTGAGAAGCATCCCGATGCGGATAAGCTGCTTGTCTGTATAGTGGATGTGGGAGAGGATGAGCCTTTGCAGATCGTTACAGGTGCAGGAAACGTGTTTGAAGGAGCATATGTTCCGGTTATTCTGCACGGAGGGAAGCTGCCGGACGGTACGGTGATTAAGCGGGGCAGACTTAGAGGAGTCGAATCTTCGGGTATGCTCTGCTCGGCAAAGGAATTGGGCTATGATGATAAAGTAATTCCCGTAGCCCACAGGGATGGGATTTGGATCCTGGATAAGGAATATCCCCTGGGTATGAATATTGTGGAAGCTTTAGAACTTGAAGGAGATGTAATCGAATTTGAGATTACCCCCAACAGGCCCGACTGCCTGTCCATGCTTGGGATGGCCAGAGAAGCAGCAGCCACTTTGGGCGGCAGCTTGCGCTATCCGGATACTAAGTGCACCGGCGAACAGGGAAGTGTTGAAGACTATATCTCTGTGGAGATTAAAAAACCTGAACTTTGCAGGCGATATGTGGTCAGAGTGGTCACCAACGTGAAGATTGAACAGTCGCCCTGGTGGCTTCAAAAAAGGCTCATGTATGCGGGTATGCGCCCCATAAACAACATTGTGGATATTACCAATTACGTGATGCTGGAATACGGACAACCCATACATGCTTTCGATATTCGGAACATTAAAGGCAACTACATCTGTGTGGATACCGCAGTTGAAGGAGAATTGTTCACAACGTTGGATGGAACTGAGAGAAAACTATTCGATGATACGTTGATGATCAAGGATGCGGAGCGCAATATAGCTGTTGCCGGAGTCATGGGAGGGCTAAATTCAGAGGTGGTGGGAGATACCACAACTATAGTAGTCGAATCCGCTAACTTCAATGCAGACAGTGTACGCAGCACATCAAAGAAGCTCGGACTTCGTACGGAGGCCTCATCCCGATTTGAGAAAGGAATCGATCCCGAGTTGGCAATTACAGCTGCCGACAGGGTATGCAGGCTGATCGAACTCTTGGGTGCGGGAACCGTAATAGGAGGAGCCATCGATGTATATCCCGGAAACAGGGAGATTAATCCTGTAGATGTGAGAGTGAACCGGGTAAATCAGATTCTGGGAACAAAGCTTTCCGCGGAAGACATTAATGCTATTTTTAGAAAGCTTGAGATGAAGACGGAGACAGCAGGCGAGGGTGTTATTCGCGTTATTCCGCCATCCGTACGGATGGACTTGGAAAAGGAGATAGATTTCGTAGAGGAAGTTGCAAGGATATATGGATATGACAGGCTTCCTTCCACACTGCCCAAAGGCAACTGCGAATCAAAAAAGACAAAATTACAGATGTTGAGGGATTTAGCGAAAGATTCCTTGGTTGGAATGGGATACAGCGAGATTCAGACTTACTCCTTTATGAGTCCTAAAGGTATGGACAATATACGGATATCCGATGACAGCCAGGAACGGGATATGATAAGGCTCATCAATCCGCTGGGAGAAGAAACAAGTGCAATGCGAACTACGTTGATACCCAATATGATGGAGGTCTTATCCAGGAACTTTACGAGGAGTATTGAGTCTGTCAGAGCCTTTGAGTTGGGCAATACTTTCCATAACATCAAAGGAGCCGACGGACTGCCAACGGAACAGGAAAATCTGTGTATTGCCTGCTACGGAGAGGATGAGAACTTTTTCACATTGAAGGGTGCCGTTGAAGAGCTTCTGAAAAAGATGGGTATTCATGGTGCAGAGTATGTGTCGGAATCAACCTTAAACACGTATCATCCCGGACGATGTGCAGCTATCATCTATGATAATGTTAGGTTGGGAACGATAGGAGAAATTCACCCCGATGTAGCAGAGATCTACGATCTTGATGTTAAATCCTGGTGCTGTAAACTGAATTTCTCACGCATGGCGGAAGTGGCAAATACGGAGCGCTATTACAGCCCGTTGCCCAAATATCCTTCCACTTCCAGGGATATCTCCCTGGTGGTAGATGAGGATACTACAGTGGCATCATTGAGAGGGGTAATTATAAATAAAGGTGCCGGACTGCTCGAAAAGGTTGAACTTTTTGATATCTATAGGGGAAAGCAAGTTCCTGAAGGAAAGAAGAGCGTTTCTTTTACTTTGACCTATCGGGCTTCCGACAAAACTCTTACGGACGAAGAAGTCAACAAAGTACACGAGTCGGTTCTTGAGGCGTTGAACAGGGAATTAGGTGCAGTGCTGCGTGATTTATAGCCGATCGTGCTGTTGTAATTGCGGGACGGGAGGATTGTCGTAATGACGGAACGAAATAGAGTACAGGTGAAAATTTTTGGGCAGGAATATACCATTTCAGGCGAACTGCCGAGAGGACATATCATCAAGGTTGCGGATCATGTGGATCGCTCTATGCATAAATTGTCAGAGGACCTGCCTTCCTGCTCCGTGTCATCTCTGGCGGTATTGACAGCCGTAAACTGTGCAGATGAATATTTTCGAGCCATGGATACTATTGAAGAGCTCAAAGTAAAAAATCAACAGCTGGAGAAAGATGCTCAGCATTACGTGGAATTATGGGATGAAGCAAAGAAGAGTTACATCCAATATAAGGAGGATGCGCAAACCGCTATCGAGAGCAGGGAAGAGCTTATGCAGGCTTATAACGACAAAAAGACTGAATGCCAGGAACTGAAAAACAGGATGCGGGAACTGGAGGAAGAAATACAAAGTCTGCAGGCCAAAAATGAGGAGATGGCTAAAAGATTATCGTCCAAAGAAGAGGAGAAAGAATCCTCATCTTCTATCATCAAGGAACTGGAAATGAGATGCAGGGAAATGGAGAGCAGCTTTTTTGATCTCCAGATGGAAAATATCCAGTTAAAGAGCCAACTGGAGCGCTATAAAAAGAATTTGGAGAACTTGGAACAATCTGAGCAAATAGAATGAGAACATGAATGAAAGAACGTATAGAGTTTTAGAATTCGATAAAGTAAAAGAGCTCCTCAGAGAGGAGGCGGCTTCTCTCATGACCCGAAAGGTAATAGAGGAGCTCTTGCCTTCTACGGATAAATATGAGATAAGAGAGAGAATGGCGGAAACCACGGAGGCGGTTTCCGTTATTATGAAAAAAGGGACGCTTCCACTGGGCAGTTTCTACGACATTGAAGAGTCGGTGAATCTGGCGCAGAAGGGCGGGATCCTTACTATGAAGCAAATGCTTCAGATTCTGTATAACCTTCAAGTCTCCCGCCACGCAGCATCCTTCCTTAAAAGCGATCTTCCGCCTCTTCCGAGGATAGGCCAACTGGCGTCGCTGATCAGCGTCAGAAAAGATTTGGAGAACGAGATCGATCGCTGTATTATATCAGAAGACGAGATGGCTGACAGCGCCAGCGCGGAGCTTAGAAACATTCGACGAAAGATAGCCCTGCAGAACGAGGCTATCCGGAACAAGATAAACAGTATCCTGACCTCTGCAGACAACAGGAACATACTTCAGGATTCAATAGTAACCATCAGGCAGGGAAGGTATGTAATTCCCGTCAAGCAGGAGCACAAAAGCCGCTTGCCCGGCATTATACACGATCAATCAGCCACAGGAGCAACCCTTTTTATCGAGCCCCAGTCAATCGTGAATATGAACAACGAACTCCGCGAACTTGAATTAGCCGAGAAGAATGAAATAAATCGAATTCTGGCGGAACTATCAATGTTAATAGCCGAAGCGGGGGATGATTTAATAAATAACCAGCGCATTTTGATAGGGCTGGATTTCATATTTGCCAAAGGCAGGCTTTCTGTAAAAATGAAGGCTGAGCCGCCGGAGATCAATGTTCAGGGGATATTGAACATACGTGACGGCAGGCATCCGCTGATCGATCCTCAAAAGGTCGTGCCTATATCCGTGCCCATCGGAAAAGATTATAATACGTTGGTGATTACCGGACCTAATACTGGCGGGAAGACCGTTACGCTTAAAACCGTGGGCCTCTTTGTGCTGATGGCTCAATCCGGACTCCATTTGCCTGCGGCACATGGAACCAATGTACCCGTTTTTCAAAAAGTATTTGCGGATATAGGGGATGAACAAAGCATTGAACAGAGCCTATCCACTTTTTCTTCCCATATGAGAAATATAGTTGACATCGTCCGGGAAGCAGATGCGGATACACTAGTTCTCTTAGATGAATTGGGAGCCGGAACAGACCCGACGGAAGGGGCCGCACTGGCGATTTCCATTTTGGATGAACTTTATGAGAGAGGATGCAAAACTCTCGCTACGACTCATTACACGGAATTGAAAAAGTACGCCATCGCTACTCCCGGCGTTCAAAATGCCTCCATGGAGTTCGATATGGACACCCTGTCTCCTACCTATCGGCTTACCATCGGCACTCCCGGAAGATCAAATGCCTTTGAAATTTCCGCCAAACTGGGGCTTCCGGATCATTTAATCCATCGAGCAAAGGGATTGCTCGATGAAAATGCCATCGCTTTTGAAGATGTTATTGCGGCCATTGAAAAGGATCGCAAATTGGCCGAATTAGATAGAGATGAAGCCATGCTGCTTCGCATCGAAATTAAGCGGCAACAAGAGGAGTTGGAGAGACGGCTGCATAAATTTGAGGAACAAAAAGAAAAGTTGCTTGCCAGGGCGAGACAGGAGGCCAGAGAAATTGTACAGGAAACTAAGGAAATGTCGGACCTCATACTCAGCGAACTGCGAGAACTGGAAAAATATGAGGATAAGTCTCTGAGAAACCGGAAACAAGAGGCCCTGCGTCGAGAAATTCGAGAGCTTCAGGAAAAACACAGAGAAAAACTGCCTGTTAAAAGAAATTTCAAACCGGTGCGCCCGGAAGAACTTAACATCGGCGATAGGGTGAAGGTACTGTCTTTGAACCAGAATGGTGAAATGATTTCCTTGCCGGATGATAAGAATGAAGTACAGGTACAGGTAGGTTTTATGAAGATCAACGTGGGTCTGGACCAGATTTCAAAGGTGCAGAATGGGGGAAAACAGGAGACAACGAAGAAGTCGCAGTACGGCAAATTGTACCGAAGTAAGGTGACATCCGTGGCGCCGAACTGCAATGTGGTAGGAAAAGTTTTGGACGATGCATTAGTGGAAGTGGATAAATATCTGGACGATGCTTTTATGGCCGGATTAAAAGAAGTCACCATCATACATGGAAGGGGAACCGGCATCCTGCGAGAGGGACTGGCCGCTATGCTCAAGGCACATAAACATGTGGAAAAAATAAGAAAAGGTAATTATAATGAAGGAGGCGACGGCGTGACCGTCGTGACCTTGAAATAAAGATACGGGAGAACAGAATATAGAAGCGGGAATGTATATTATTAGCGCATGCCTTTTGGGCGAGAATTGTAAATACAACGGCGGAAACAATTTAAACGAAAAAGTGATGGAAATTGTGAAAAACCGCAACTACATTGCCGTATGCCCCGAGGTAGCAGTGGGTTTTCCGACGCCAAGACCTCCTGCAGAGATCCGTGACGGCAGAGTCTACAATATCGAAGGGAAAGACGTGACAGAGGAATTTGAGAAGGGAGCGGCCATAGAACTTGCCAGGGCAAAGGAACTGGCGGATAGGCTGGGCGAGAATATCGAACTTGCTATCCTGAAGTCCAAAAGTCCTTCCTGCGGATGCGGGCGTATTTATGACGGAACCTTTACCCATAGGCTGGCACCCGGCGACGGGATCTTTGCCCGCTTGCTTAAGGAAAATGGCATCAAGACAATTTCTGAGGAGGAAAGTTGAATGATAAATTTCAAAGAGCAAATCGGAGCCCTGTTGGCTGAATATATTGACGGGCTCACAGCGAAAGAATTGGAAGGGATGATTGAAATTCCTACGGATAGCAAGCTTGGAGACTATGCTTTTCCATGCTTTCGACTGGCAAAAACCATACGGAAATCACCCGCTATCATTGCAAAAGATATAGCCGAAAAGCTAGCGGATAACGGGATGTTTGAGCGAGTTGAAAACGTAAATGCTTATGTGAACATGTTCATGAACCGCGAAATCTTTGTTCGCGAAGTACTTTCTGAAGTGGTTCGCAGGAAAGACAGGTATGGAAGCAGCGATGTGGGGCAAAACCGTAAGGTTATCGTTGAATATTCATCTCCCAATATTGCGAAACCCTTTCATATCGGCCATATACGCAGTACGGTCATAGGCAACGCAATTTATAAGATCTATGATTTCCTTGGATATGATACAGTTCGCATCAACCATTTGGGCGATTACGGCACCCAATTCGGAAAAATGATTGTAGCTTACCGGCGCTGGGGTAAAAAGGAAGATGTTGAGAAGTCACCTATTCAGACTCTGTTAAGCTACTATGTGAAGTTCCACGAGGAAGCCGAAAAGGACCCGTCTTTGGAGGACGAAGCCAGAGCCACCTTCACCCGTTTGGAAAGCGGAGCCGAGGAGGAGATGGCACTCTGGAAATGGTTCCGCGACGAAAGCCTGCGCGAATTCAGCAGAGTCTATGAAATGCTCGGCATAGAGTTCGACTCCTATGCGGGAGAGAGTTTCTATTCTGACAAGATGAACAGAGTCATCGATGAACTTAAAGAAAAAGGACTTCTGGTGGAATCGCAAGGTGCTCAAATCGTTGACCTTTCCGAATACAATATGGCACCGGCTGTAATCATCAAAAAGGACGGATCCACTCTATACATTACCAGGGATATTGCAGCAGCCATTTACCGTAAAGGGCGTTACGATTTCCATAAAAACCTTTATGTGGTTGCTTCCCAGCAGAACTTGCATTTCCAGCAATGGATTAAAGTAGTTGAGCTCATGGGTTATGAATGGGCGAAGGATTGCGTCCATATTCCCTTCGGGCTGGTAAGCCTGGAAGATGGTACCATGTCCACAAGGCAAGGAAGAGTGGTGTTCCTCGAAGACGTACTCAATAAAGCAATAGAACGCACCCGTGAGATCATACTGGAGAAAAACGTTAATACGGACAATGTGGATGTCACAGCGAGACAAGTGGGAATCGGCGCTGTTGTTTTCAACGAACTTTCAAACGGAAGAATCAAGGATTATGTGTTCTCCTGGGATAAGGTCCTGAACTTTGACGGTGAGACCGGGCCTTATGTTCAATATACCCATGCAAGGGCTGCCAGCGTGTTGCGCAATGCAGGCGAGGATGCGGATAAGCTAATAAATGCGGGGCAAACTGCGGATATGAAACACATTACAAGCGACAGCGCATATGAACTGTCCAGGCTTATTTACGAGTTTCCCGACAAAGTGATTGAAGCTGCTGAAAAATATGAACCATCCATCGTCACGAGGCAAATTGTGGATATCGCACAGAGCTTCAACCGTTTCTATCACAACGAACACATTCTCGTAGATAACGAAGAAGAGAAGAAGGCAAAACTGCTGCTGACCTACGCAGCCAAGCAGACTATTAAAAACGGGCTGTTGCTTCTGGGTATTGAAGCACCGGAAAGGATGTAAGCCAATGAGATACGAGGGACGTGTTTATCGACCTCCCAGCGAAGCCAACAGTCTGATCCTGCAGGTTACGCTGGGGTGTTCCCATAACCGGTGTACATTTTGCAGCATGTATAAGGGAGAGGCGTTTCGAATCCGGCCTATTACAGAAGTAATCGAAGATCTGAAATGGGCCAGAGCACATTATCGATATATAGAAAAGATTTTTCTTGCCGACGGAGACGCTTTGGTCTTGCCCAATAAAACCTTGGTACAGATCATGGATACGATTCGTGAATTGTTTCCTGAATGCAAGAAAATCAGCATTTACGGCTCGCCGCAGGATGTGCTGCGAAAAACTCACGAGGAGTTGGTTGAGCTCCGCGAAAAGGGGCTCAAGATGATTTATATCGGTGGAGAATCCGGAAGCGACCGGATATTGGAGAAAGTTAATAAAGGTGTCACTGCCGATCAACTGGTAGAGGCAGTGCGCAAAATAGAAGATGCTGATATTCGTGTTTCGGTTACGTTTATTTCCGGCCTTGGAGGAAGGGCGGATTGGAAGGAACATGCTGTGGAGACAGGAAAGGTAATCAGCCGGATGTCGCCTTCTTACGTCGGGCTGTTGACGCTGATGGTAGATCCGTTGGCAGAGATATATGAAGAGATCCAGTCGGGGAGATTTGAGCTTCTCTCGCCCGAGGAGGTGCTGGAGGAGACTCAACTGATGCTTGAAAACATCCACTTGGAGAAGAAGTGTGTATTCCGGAGTAATCATGCTTCGAATTATCTTTCTCTCAAAGGTGATCTGCCGCAGGATAAGGAGCGAATGCTTAAACAGATTAAGATGGCGAAACGGGATAAAGATATGCTAAAAGACGAGTGGCTCCGAATGCTTTAATAAATATTCTCAGAGCGGAGGAATGCATTCTATAAATATAAATCACCAGATTTTTATAAACTTTGCAGGAGAAATGATGAAGATATTGCTTACGACTCTCAATTCAAAACACATCCACTCTAATCTGGCATTAAAGTATTTATATGCCGTGAGTGCTGATGCGGTGAAGGGAGCCATCATGGAACTCCGGGAATTCACCGTCAATCATTCGGATGATTACATATACGGGGAACTGCTCCGGGGCGAATACGATATGATTTGCTTTTCCTGCTATATCTGGAATATTGAAAGAATCTTGTATCTTGTAGAAAACTATAAAAAGGCAAGCCTCAAGACCATGATACTGCTTGGAGGGCCGGAAGTTACCTGGCGGGCTGCCGATATCATAAAGAAGCATAAATATGTGGACTTCATATTACAAGGCGAAGGAGAAGAAACTTTCCCCAAGCTAATGGAGGCAGTAACAGAGACGGATCAACCATCGCAGTTTGACGGAATAAACGGACTGTTGTACCGGCGCGAGGGAAAAATCTATGTAAACCCGGCCCCTTATCAGGTGGACTTTACTAAAGTACCATTTCCCTTTCAAAGCCTTGTAGGAGAGTCGGATAAGATCATGTATTACGAATCCTGCAGAGGCTGTCCTTTTTCGTGCACATATTGCGTTTCTTCCATTGAAAAAGGCGTGCGGCCTCTTCCTATAGAAAGAGTCAAAAATGACCTGAGTTATTTTTTGTATAAGAACGTTAAACAAGTTAAATTTGTGGACAGGACTTTTAACTATGATAACGCTCGTAGTACGGAGATTCTGCGCTATCTCATGGAAATGGATAACGGGGGCACAAATTTTCATTTTGAACTCTGTGGCGATTTGATCAGCGAAGAAATGTTGGATTTGCTTGAAAAGGCAAGGCCGGGTCTCTTTCAATTTGAGATCGGTGTACAGAGCACCAATGAGGCCACTCTGAAAGCAATTAATCGCCGGTGTGATTTTCACAAGCTTTCGGAAAACGTAAAGCGCATTAAGAGCATGGGAAATATCCACCTCCATTTGGATCTGATCGCAGGGTTGCCTTATGAGGACTATTACGGATTTGCAAATTCCTTCAATCAGGTTTACGAACTGAAACCGCATTTGCTGCAATTGGGGTTTTTAAAGCTCCTGCCGGGGACTCCGATTCGGGAACAGGTTGAGGAATACTCTTACACATACCGTTCTAAAGCCCCGTATGAGGTGATCTCCAACAAGTTCATATCTGCCAAAGAATTGGCAAGGTTAAAGATGGTGGAACACGTCTTCAATTTATATTATAATAGGGGAGGTTTCGAAAAATCCCTAAATTACCTTGCAGATATGCTCCACCCCAACGCTTTCGCTTTTTATGATGAATTGGCGCTTTTCTTTTATCTCAAAGGATTTCAGCACCGATCTCATAAAAAAGAAGACCTTTACCGTATCCTCTACCTTTATGGCAGTTGGAAGGACAGGACGGTACCGGGAGTGAAAGAAAATCTGAAGCAGTTTCTTGTGGAAGATATAGAGCGGAGTATGTATCCGGAAGTGGTAATGAATTTTATGAAAAAAGGATGGGAGTTGTCCGTATGAAGAAACTAACTGAAAGATTTAAAAAGAATGACAATCAGGAAGAAACACAGGTAATTAAAGAAGAAAAGGAACTAATAAAACAGAAAAATGAAAATGAGGTTCCTGCGCTGATTCCTTTCGAATCCCGAAATGACAGGGTGGGAAGATATTTTAAAAAATATTTGAAGAATTTCCTTTTTGATGAGTTCTCTGATTCTTTCATAACAAAAAACAGATTAGAATTCATGAGAGGTGTGCCCATACCTCTGAGACATGAGGACTTCCAGGTGTTCCAAGGCGGAGAAGGCCTGAAGATTCTCCATATTGCTGAAAATATGGCTTGGATCATGGGCATAGACCCCAAGTTTAAATATACATCAAAATACGTAGAATTTATGAACCGGCTTTTCAACCAAAGAACCTTGTTGGAAGGTCTATTAAAAGAGGGAAGGGACGCTGCGGAAAAAGAGGATTTTGATAATGCTATCATTCATTTCCGGGCTGCCCTTATATTAAAACCGGATTACCTTCATGCCATGTACAGCTATGCACGGGTCTGCAGAGAATTTTATCTGCGAGGGAATGACGATATATACATCGGCCGTTTCAAGGCTGAATCCATGGAGTATTTTGAACTGCTGACCGAGGTACATCCTCGCTTTGCGCAAGCATATTACTATTTAGGGTATGACTATTTAAATTTGGGATTGTATCAGAAAGCGGCTCTTGTGTGGAAAGAATTTTTACGCAGGAGCAGCAACTTCCAGGATAAAAAGGAGATAAGAAAGCGGTTGGCCCAGTTGGAGCAGCCAATAACCATAGAAAAGGGTTGCAATGCAGTTTTGGCAGGAAGATGGAGGGAAGGCCTGGATATACTAGAACCCTTCCTTGACACCAAGTTTAAGGGTTGGTGGCCCTTGCACTACTATTTAGGTGTCGCTTATTCCAGAACCGGCAGCAATGCCAAAGCTGTGGCAAGCTTTAAAAGAGTGTTGGGAATCAACGGTTCCCACCTGGAGAGCATAAAAGAGCTTGCGGACCTGTACGCTCTGAGCGGTGACAAGGAGAACGAAAGAAAGTACGGAAAGAAAGCCGAACTGATCATGGCTCAGATAGCCGAGCATGAGAAAGAAAGAAGAGAAAGAGAAGAAAAAGAAGAAGAGGAATGTTGATATGAAACAGATTTTGACCGGAAATGAAGCGATTGCAAGAGGAGCTTACGAAGCGGGATTGGTGTTTGCTTCTGCCTATCCGGGGACTCCGAGCACGGAGATACTTGAAAATCTTGCACAATATAAAAATGAATTATATTGCGAGTGGGCGCCGAATGAAAAAGTGGCATTGGAAGCTGCTATAGGGGCGTCAATAGCCGGTGTGCGTTCTCTTGCTGCAATGAAACACGTAGGTGTGAACGTTGCGGCGGATCCGCTGTTTACTTTTGTGTACACCGGTGTCAACGGAGGTTGCGTGCTGGTGTCTGCCGATGATCCGGGCATGCACAGCTCGCAAAATGAACAGGACAATCGAAACTACGCTATCGCCGCAAAAATTTTGATGTTGGAACCTTCCGACAGCGGTGAGGCAAAGCAATTTACAAAACTGGCATTCGTGCTCTCAGAAAGATTCGATACACCGGTGTTGTTGCGTGTAACCACCCGAGTATGTCACAGTAAGAGCGTGGTAGAGCTTGAGGATAGGATAGCGAGAGAACCGATTCCATACGAAAGAAACATAGCCAAATATGTAGCGACACCGGCAAACGGAAAGAAACTGCGCCGCAACCTGGTGGACAGGCTTAAAGCCATGGAGGAATATTCCAATAGTATCGAAATCAACAGAGTGGAATATAACGATAGCGAAATCGGCGTTATTTCTGCCGGTGTGGCGTATCAATATGCCAAAGAAGTATTTGGAGCGAATGCTTCGTATCTGAAGCTGGGGATGACATATCCCATGCCGATGAACCTCATAAGGGAATTTGCCGGAAAGGTAAAAAAGCTTTATGTGATAGAAGAAATGGATCCTTATATGGAGAACCAGATCAAAGCCGCCGGCATTGACTGTATCGGGAAAGAAATCATTCCCGAATTCGACGAACTGAACCCGGACATTATTCGTCGCGCTGTTTTCGGGACGGAGAGAGAAACTCTCACATCGGAAAAACAGGCGGTCATGCGCCCGCCCACTTTGTGTGCAGGGTGTCCTCACCGGGGTTTCTTCCAAGTCCTTAAGAGCAAGAAAAATGTCATGATAACCGGAGATATCGGTTGTTACACCCTCGGTTCCGCTCCTCCGCTTTCGGCGATGGACACCTGTTTCTGCATGGGAGGAAGCATCAGCGCGGGTCACGGTGCGGCAACGGCTTTCCGGATGACCGGGAGAGACACGAAAGTAGTGACCGTAATAGGCGATTCAACGTTCTTCCATTCAGGCATCACCAGCCTGATGGATATAGTTTACAACAAGGGCAATTGCGTAACGGTTATACTGGATAATCGCACTACGGGAATGACAGGGCATCAGGATAATCCGGGAACCGGCCAGACCCTGATGGGAGAACCGGCAGTGGAGGCAGATATTCCGTTGCTCTGCAAAGCCATCGGCATCAAGGAAGACAATATTTTTGTAATCAACCCGCTGGATTTGAGAGAGACCCATAAAGCGTTAAACCGGGCATTGGAAAAGGATGAACCAACGGTGATTATCGCTGCATGGCCATGCGCAATTAAAAAGTTCAGCGAAGGAGACAAGGCGCGTTTCGACCTCTCACCGAAGAAATGCATCATAGACCAGGAAAAGTGTACACGCTGCAAACTTTGCGTGAAGACCGGGTGTCCTGCCATATTGTCCGGCGAGCGGATTGAGATTAAGCCGGAGTCATGCAACGGCTGCAGTGTGTGCATGCAGGTTTGTCCCTTTGAAGCTATTTCCTTTACAGAATGATTCGGTTCGGAGGTAAGATATGAGTAACGTAAAAAGCATACTGTTGGTGGGAGTGGGAGGTCAGGGCACCATTCTCGCCAGTAAAATATTATCCGATGGATTGATGGAAGCAGGCTACGATGTGAAGATGTCGGAAATACACGGCATGTCCCAAAGAGGCGGGAACGTCAGCACTCAAGTGCGGTTTGGAGACAAGGTTTTCTCTCCCATTATCGGTAAAGGAGAGGCGGATCTAATCGTTGCTTTTGAAAAGATGGAAGCGCTTCGCTGGATTGAGTATTTAAAACCGGGCGGGAGGATAGTGATTAACGACGCCGAGATTCCCTCGGTTCCCATCCAAATGGGTGTTGCAAGTTATCCTGAAGGTATAGTCGAGGAGCTTGCCAAAAAGGCGACTACATATGTGTTCAAAGCCACTGATCTTGCAGAAGAGCTGGGTAATCCCAAGAGCATGAACATGATTCTTCTCGGAGCTCTTGTTAAAGCTATCGATCTTCCGCAGATTGACTGGGAGGGAATTATAAAACGAAATATAAAACCCGCTTTTGTGGATATAAACCTTAAGGCTTTCCAGGTAGGTCAGGCTTAGTTTCGGATTAGATTTTCCGATTTTCTGATGCCTTGGAGGCTATCCGAGGCCGGATGTGCAAAATTTCAACTAATGCATTGATTAATTGGAAGGAAATTTACAAACCGGATTTGTGCAAAATTTCAACTAATGCATGGATTTCTTGTGAATAATCTGCTTCTTCAATGCATAACTTGAAATTCTGCACATTTTGTTGAACTCAGTACATAATAATATAGGGTATAAAAACAAGACGGAAATTGGTTGACAGTTCGGTGATTTTTATTGTATAATAGCAACGTCGCCGCGCTGGCGGCTCGGTTTATTCCAAGGTAGCTCAATGGTGGAGCACTCGGC
>JAAYNC010000029.1:0-14879 GCA_012521055.1 Eubacteriales Family XIII. Incertae Sedis bacterium | reverse complement strand
CCCGATAGAGTATAATTAAGTACTGTTAAATTATAGTGTTCCGCCCAAAGATATCACGAATGCAGGAGGGCTGTCGGATGTTCAGAACCGCAGCGATTGTATTTATTCCATTGATGTTAATCTTTTTCACGTTCGGCTGTGGAACGGACCAGGAAAAGATTCTAACCGATTTTACAGATCTACTATCGGATAAGGCCACAGCGGAGAACATTCACACCATAGCCGATTTCTTGGATGAAAACATCGCAGAAGTGGATGGAGAGACCGCAACCCAAATGATCAGCGCTTATCGAGAATATCTCTTGAATTACATCATACAAAACGAAGACAAGATGACGGTACAGGAGCTCAGTGTTTATTTTGATGAGGAATCGGGGCTTATCGACACGGAAAAAATACAGAACAGCGAATTCAAGGATTACTATGAGCATATCAAAGCAGGTTGTCTCATGGTGTTGATGCGGGAAGGTACTCCCGTTTTAAAGGTAGACCACAACAAACTCCTTGAAAAATATGGAGACTATATATCAGAGCCTACTAAGGCTCTCTATCAATTTGAAGCGGAATTAATCGAAAAACCCACTTCTCAAAACGCCACTCTGGCAGTGAGCTGGGATGAACTGCTTGAAAGAACCTACATTGCCGAAAGGCTGCTGCGAGATTATCCGAATGAGGAGCATATAACTGCAGATGCCATGTGGATCTATACATCCCATCTAAATACGCTGTTGATGGGAACCACAAACACACCTGTTTTTGATTATGCCACAAAGGAATTTTCCGAGGCAGCGAAGACTGCATACCAAAATTTCATACTATCTGAACCGGATGCCGTATTGACCTGGGTTTTGAAAGAATATTTCACGTATTTGAACAGCATCGATTACACATTGGATTTCAACGATAGTACCATGAGCAAAGTATTTTTTGACACATGCGATTGGCTGGTAACTGAAGCGGAAAAGAGGGTGAGAGAATAATTGGACCCTATCATTCATATAGAAGACTTGGTATTTCAATACAGGAAGGAAGATTCGGCGGATGTAGAGTTTGCAGTGGACCATGTAACTCTTCAGTTTACTCCGGGAAGCTTTAACGCTATTATCGGAAGAAACGGCTCGGGTAAATCCACCCTGGCTAAAAACATAAACGGTCTCTTGATACCTACGGAGGGAGTTGTTTACGTTAAGGGTTGGAATACGGCGGACCCGGATAAGATTTGGGAGATCAGACAATCGGCGGGCATGGTTTTCCAAAACCCCGACAATCAACTGGTATCGTCCATCGTGGAGGATGACGTAGCCTTCGGACCTGAGAACCTGGGAGTGGAACCTGGTGAAATCCGAAAGAGGGTGAACGAATCCCTGTATGCTGTAAACATGTATGAGGAGAGAAAGAAAGCCCCCCATTTGCTTTCCGGAGGGCAGAAGCAGAGGATTGCCATAGCAGGCGTAGTGGCCATGCGGCCCGAGTGCATTATCTTTGATGAGCCTACGGCCATGCTGGATCCCCACGGCAGGCAGGAGGTTATGGATATTATCAAAAAATTCCATAGGGAAGGAATCACCATCGTGCTCATCACCCACTTTATGGAGGAAGCAGCCATGGCTGAGCGGGTAATCATCATGGATAAGGGAAAAGTGATGCTGGACGGAAGCCCCCGGCAGGTTTTTTCAAAAGTGGAGGAGATCCGGAGCATGAATTTAGATGTTCCTTTTACCGTAGATCTGGCAGACCGGCTGCGGCGCAGGGGTATTCCCGTTCCCCCGGAAATAATAAATGACGAAGAAATGGTGGATTTTCTATGCCAATACAAGTCAAAAATCTGACGCACATATATAGCGAAGGTATGCCCTACCAGGCGGTAGCCCTTGAAGATATCAGTTTTGAAATCGACGATGGAAGCTTCGTCGGCATTATCGGTCACACGGGATCAGGGAAGTCTACCCTGATTCAGCATTTAAACGGTCTTTTGAAGCCTAAATCCGGCTCCATAATCGTAGACGGGGTGGATATAACGGATCCTTCCGTAAGTCTGAGGGATATACGTAAGACCATCGGACTCGTGTTTCAGTATCCGGAATATCAGCTTTTTGAGGAGACGGTGGAAAAGGATGTGGCCTTTGGTCCTCAGAATCTGGGATTGCCGGAAGAAGTGGTGTCGGAAAGGGTTAAAGAAGCCCTTAAATTGGTGGGGCTTTCCTATGAAAAAATCGGGAAGCGTTCACCATTCGATCTTTCCGGCGGGCAGAAAAGGCGAGTTGCCATAGCCGGAGTCATCGCCATGAAACCGAAGGTGCTCATACTCGACGAGCCCACCGCCGGGCTCGACCCGAAAGCGCACAAAGATATACTTCGGCTTATCCGCAACGTTCAACGAGAAGAAAAAATTACGATTATTCTGGTTTCCCACAATATGGGAGATATAGCCGCTCTGTCGGAAAAGGTACTGGTTATGCACAAAGGACGTCTGGTCATGGAAGGAACGCCCAGGGAGGTGTTCACCCGGGCTGAACAGCTGATGAGCATAGGCTTGCAGTTGCCTCCCGCTTTGCAGTTTACGGAGGCTTTAAGACAGAGAGGAATAGAATTGTCCGGAATGCCCCTCACCATCGATGAGGTGGAGAGGGAAATTGCCGCTTGGATTGGAAAGAAAGAAAAATGATAAGGGATATCACGTTAGGACAATATTATCCGGGAGATTCGCGGATTCACAGGCTTGACCCCAGAACAAAGATCCTGTGTACCTTTGCATATATAATTTCGCTTTTTTTGGTCAGGGACTTCATCGGATTTGCCTTTGTAGTTCTTTGGCTGGGTCTTGTAATCTTTTTGTCGAAGGTGCCTCTCAAGTTTATCTTCAGAGGACTGAAACCCATTTTTTTCATAATCCTGTTCACTTTTACAGTGAATATGTTCATGACCAAGGGGGAACCTTTGGCAAGGATCTGGTTTTTGACCGTTACGAAGGAAGGCCTGTACAATGCTTTCTTCATGGGATTCAGGCTGGTGCTTCTGATCATAGGCTCTTCCATGCTTACCCTGACTACGAAGCCCATCAACCTTACCGACGGTATCGAGCGCCTGTTGTCGCCCTTGCGAGGAGTAGGAGTGCCGGCCCATGAATTGGCCATGATGATGACCATCGCATTGCGGTTCATACCTACTCTCTTGGAAGAGACGGATAAAATAATGAAGGCCCAGATGGCCAGAGGCGCCGACTTTGAGACGGGAAACCTGCTTCGTCGGGCCAAAAGCCTGATTCCTTTACTGGTTCCGCTGTTTATCAGCGCTTTTCGCATTGCTCAGGATCTTGCCTTGGCCATGGAGGCGAGATGCTACCGGGGAGGCGATGAGCGGACCCGTATGAATCCTATGCATTTTCACTGGAGCGATGCTGCAGCGGTACTGTGCATGGTCGGATTTATTGCGTTTATTATCATACAACCCGGCATTTTATAACTGCAAGGAGGAGTAGTTACTGTGAAATCGAAATATCTGGTACAAGGCGCAGTGATAGCAGCTGTATATACTGCCGTTACCCTGCTTTTGATGCCACTATCCTACGGGGTTATGCAGATTCGTGTATCGGAAGCGTTGACTGTTCTTCCGGCCCTCACTCCTGCTGCAATTCCCGGGTTGTTTGTAGGTTGTCTCGTGTCCAATATGCTGGGGCCTTACGGTGTGATCGATATGGTATTGGGAAGCACGGCGACTTTGCTTGCAGCAATAGGTTCGTACAAATTGCGAAAAAGAGCTTTTTTAGTCCCGCTGCCTCCGGTTTTGGCAAACGGACTTGTAATCGGTCCAATGCTTTATTATGTATATGCAGTGCCCGTTCCCCTTTGGGCATGCATTTTCTGGGTGGCATTAGGAGAAGCTATAGCCTGCTATGTGATCGGATTTCCCCTTTTGAAATACTTGAGCAAGCGAAGCTCGATTTTCGGGTAGTAGAAAATGAAGAGCAACCGTTGCTTATTTATAGTTATTCTGATATTGCTCGCGATCATTATCGTATTTGCGTCTTTATTGGAACATCGTGAATCGAAGCTTGCATCGGGCGGTCCTTCTCTCACTGAGGCGAAAGAAGTTTACGAAGAAAAAGCTTCTGAAGGTGAGGCGGACCATGAGCTTCAAGCTGATCCCGGTGAAGTGCTGGCTGTGGAGGAAAGGATTCTGGAACCTTCTTTTCCGGTGGCTCTCGTTTATGATAAGTATCTGACCACTTATACCTATTTCTTTGTAGGAGAGGATTCAGTCATCATACGACAAGGCCCTTCCTTTTCAGAACCCATTCTCCGAAAGGCTGAATATGGAGAACGGCTTGATTACCTGGAAACCGTTTACGTGGCCGCTGATGACGGAGGTACGGAGCAATGGCATCACATAATCTGGGAAGAGGATGGGCAGAAGCGGTTCGGCTTTATTCACGGTTCTGACGCAACGGAACGCCTGTATCAGTTTGACAAGATGGAGGAGGCTGTAAAAAAGGCAGAAGCTTATGCAGAACGTGGTGAACTTACTTACATCAGCAATTATCAGAACCAAAACGGCTATGCGCCGCTTTATAAAGGGAAAACCGTTGACGATAAGGGCAATAGGAGGAGCCAGAGCGCTCCGGGTTATTCCAGCCTTAGCCATGAAGAGGATTTCATTTATTTAGGGGACGGGACGCTGGTGCGATATCTTTTTCCCAGCGAAGATTACGTCAGGGTTGAAGTAGTAGCGTCAGGAGAGCGATATTACGTGCCCCGAAAATATATCCCAAAAGATCATAGGATTCACGACCTTAGGAAGATAATAGTTGTAGACGTGACCAATCAGAACGAAGGGGTATACGAAAAGATAGAAGGGACATGGACACTTATATCTTATACTCAAGCCACCACGGGCAAAGAGGGAAGGTATTCCCAGCCTACGCCCACAGGTTTTTATTTCGGTATAGAGCGCAGGCCGTATTTCAGGTATTATGAGGATGGGACCACGAAGATCCAAGGTTATGCTCCTTATGCAATCCGATTTGCCGGAGGCGCTTATATTCACGGGGTGCCTGTGAACTATAAATACCTTGCCGACGGGACGCAGATAACGCCGCCTCATCAGGAATACTCCAAAACCATCGGAACCGTTCCTCTTTCACACAAATGCGTCCGCAATTATACATCCCATGCAAAGTTCTTATATGATTGGTTTTCTCCGGGAGAGACAGTCGTTATTGTAATCGATTGATGGGAGTTTAGAACTTTCTGTCATTGAAGATTTTCATAAATCAAATAAATTAAAAAGGAGAATTCAAATGATGAATCGAAACACAGTGCTGGCCACAGTTAACGGAAAGGAGATCACGGAACAAGATGTTTATGCGTTTTTAAGTGAGTTGGATCCACAAATTGCAGCGCAATTTAACTCGCCGGATGGGATAAAAAGATTAGTAAATGAATTGGTTAACGGGGAGATGCTGTACCTGTATGCCATGGAGAATTCTTTTGATCAGGAAGAGGATTTCAAATCGGAGTTAGAAAGGGTAAAAGCTAATATTTTAAAGAAGTATGCTGTAAACAAGATGCTGTCAGATGTATCTGCCACAGAGGATGAAATCGCTCAATTCTATAATGACAACAGCGAGCGCTTCCAAAAGCCTGAGGCTGTCAGGGCAAGCCACATCCTGGTGGATGAGTTTGAAAAAGCTAAAGAAATACAGGAAGAAATCCACCAAGGACTGTCTTTTGAAGAAGCAGCCCCAAAATATTCCACCTGTCCTTCCAGGCAAGTCGGCGGAGATTTGGGCGAGTTTGAGAGAGGAAAGATGGTTCCGGAATTTGAGGAAGCAGCTTTTAATTTGAAAGAAGGGGAGCTCAGTGAACCCGTAAAAACTCAATTTGGGTATCATTTAATTAAATTGCAGTACAAAAATGAAGCAAGACTGCGTACAATAGACGAAGTGAGAGAACAAATCAAACAGCAAGTGATTCGCGAAAAACAGGAAGAAAAATACTTTAATACGATGGAAGAGTTTAAAAATCGATATAATGTTTCGATAAACATTTAAGGCTAAGGCGTATTAAGTCTCTGTAATAAGTGTCTGGCGTCAAATGCAAGTATTCAACAAGCTATCCTTGCATTTGATGTCAGACACTTTTTAAAGGCTAATAACATTTTTAATTTATAAGAATTGGGAAATTACAACCAGTTGACGGAATTTCCCGTCTAAACCATCCTGCAATTCATTTTTTACTACTTGTAAATTAAACCGCTTTATAATACTATATATAGTAACTACAATACTAATTATCAACTATACAAAGTATATCGCGGGGTTTTGGGAGGTAAGTACGAAAAACCCTTTGACGCAGATCACAGGCAGCAAACAACAAAGCACAACGGGAGATCAGGGTATGGGAATTAGCAAGATTCAAAAACGCAACGGTGAAATTGTCGACTACAACATTACAAAGATTAAAAACGCTATCTTTGCGGCAGCTCGGGCCGTAGGCGGACAGGATGAGTTGGAAGCCCAGCGATTGGCGTTGCTGGTGGAGGG
Source organism: Eubacteriales Family XIII. Incertae Sedis bacterium (assembly GCA_012521055.1). GTDB lineage: Bacteria > Bacillota > Clostridia > Peptostreptococcales > Anaerovoracaceae > UBA1426. The sequence goes on along the minus strand of JAAYNC010000029.1, from coordinate 8,338 downwards.
AGTGCTTAACGAAACCTATCGGGCCAGTATTCCCACCGTGGAAGATATTCAGGACATCGTGGAAAAAGTTCTGATTGAAGAGGGGCACGCCAAAACCGCCAAGGCTTATATCCTCTACCGGAAGGAGAGGGAGACTCTCCGCACCAACAACCTGTTCATGGATGCTGGACAGGTAATCGAAGAATACATATCCTTGGATGATTGGAGAGTCAACGAGAACTCTAATATGGCCTACTCTCTGCAAGGACTCAACAATCACATCGTAGAATCCATAACACAAAAGTATTGGCTCAACAAAGTCTATCGGAAAGAATTGAGAGATGCCCATATACGAGGTGATCTCCATATCCATGACCTGGGTCTTCTGGCGCCATATTGCTGTGGCTGGGATTTGGAAGATTTCCTTTTAAAAGGGTTCAAGGGCGCAAAAGGTAAGATTGAATCAAGACCGCCAAAACATTTTGAATCCGCCCTCATGCAGCTTGCAAACCTGCTCTTTACCCTGCAGGGGGAAGCGGCGGGAGCCCAGGCTGTTTCCAGCATAGATACATATTTGGCGCCGTTCATTTACTATGACGAGCTTGACTACAAACAGGTAAAGAAAGCGGTCCAACGCTTCATTTACAATCTTAACGTGCCCACCAGGGTAGGCTTCCAAACGCCTTTTACCAATATTACCCTGGATATTGTGCCTCATCCCCTCTTGAGAAACCAGGGAGTGATCATCGGCGGAAAGATGATGGACAAGACTTACGGCGAGTTCCAAAAGGAGATGGATATGTTCAATACCGCCTATTGCGAGGTCATGATGGAAGGTGACGGAGCGGGCAGGGCGTTCAGTTTCCCCATACCTACCGTCAATATAACAAAAGACTTCCCGTGGGAATCGGAAACCGTGCATATGATCATGGAAATGACGAGGAAGTTCGGCACACCCTATTTCGCAAACTTCATAAATTCCGATCTTTCTCCTGAGGACATCCGGTCCATGTGTTGCCGTTTGAGACTGGACAATCGGGAGCTTCGCCGCCGGGGCGGCGGGCTTTTCGGAGCCAATCCCCTCACCGGATCCATCAATGTGGTGACGCTGAACATGGCCAGAATCGGTTACTTGTCAAAAGATGTTCAGGAATTTAAGGCCAGGGTGCGAAAGCTGATGGAATATGCGAAAGAAATCTGCGATCGCAAGCGTGAGATGCTGGAGAAATACATGGAATCCGGCCTGTATCCTTATTCTCGTTTTTACCTGTCCCGGGTTAAAGAGGCAACCGGATCCTATTTCAAAAATCATTTTTCCACCATCGGCATAAACGGCATGAATGAGGCATGTCTCAATCTGTTGGGTGTGGACATCACCACGGAAGAGGGAAACCAGTTTGCCGTGGAGGTCATGGATTATATGAATCGCGTAATTCAGCTGTTCCAGGAAGAATCGGGAACTCTCTGGAATCTGGAAGCTTCTCCGGCGGAAGGAACCAGCTATCGATTCGCAAGACTGGACAAGAAGCTCTATCCCAACATCATCACTGCAGGAAAAGACGAGCCCTATTATACCAATTCAACTCAGCTTCCCGTAGGCGCCACGGACGACATATTCGAGGCGATAGAACTACAGGAAAAGCTGCAGACATCTTATACCGGCGGAACAGTGTTCCACGCATTTTTAGGTGAGCAGATTGACAGCGCGGAAACCTGCAGTACTGCTATAAAGAAAATCTTGGAGAATACATCCATACCTTACATAACCATCACTCCAACCTTCTCCATCTGTCCCGACCACGGGTACATTGCCGGTGAAAACTTTACTTGTCCCACCTGCGGGAAGGATGCAGAGGTTTGGACCAGAATCGTTGGCTTCCACAGACCCGTTCAGTCCTGGAACAAAGGAAAACAGGAGGAATACAAAGAGCGCAAGGAGTTTGATATTGTCGTCAGCCTGAAACATGTTGGACAAGAAGAGCCAAATTCTGCGCAGGAACCCGATCAGGAGATGGAGCTGACGATCACAGCATAACAAGACCGGGAGCGAAAAATGAAAATTGCGGGAATAGTAAAATCATCATTAATCGATTATCCTGGAAAAGCATCCACCGTTATCTTTCTCGGTGGATGCAACTTTAGGTGCGGTTATTGCCATAATCCGGAATTGGTGCAGGGATACGGCAATGAAATTGAACCTGAAGAACTGTTTGATTTCTTGAAAAAGAGAAAGAGATTTTTGGATGGAGTATGCATTTCCGGCGGAGAACCAACCCTGCATAAAGAACTGCCGGAATTTGTGAAGGAGATAAAGGAGTTAGGTCTTGCCGTTAAGCTGGACACAAATGGCACAGAGCCGGATATGCTGAGGGACTTGATTGAAACCGGCCTGGTGGATTATGTGGCCATGGATATCAAGGGCCCTGCCTATAAATACGAACAGATAGCAAGAAGTCCGGTAAATCTGGGGGATATAAAGGAAAGCGCCAAGCTGCTGACTGATGCCCGGAACCGGGAAGGATTTTCTTGCGAATTTCGGACCACCGTATGCAGGGAGCTGCTTTCGGCAGAGGATATTGAAAGAATGATTGCGGAATACCCGGAGGCACCTCCGTGGTATTTGCAGCGCTTTTATAATCCGGGCAATATCTTGGATAATGAAGGTATCTATTCTGCATACAGTTCGGAAGAAATGGAAGAGCTGGGGAGGCGGTTATGCGTCAACGTAAGGTAAAAAACGAAGCCATTAGGTTGGCTGCTGTTGAATATTTGCAAATAAAAAACGGCCAGGGAATCCGCGGGTGTTGGCGAGATTTCCTGAAAGAAAAAAACTATGATTTTACCGGCGATATTTTCCTGGAAATAGGTTGCGGGAGAGGTCATTTTCTTGCCTCCATGGGTGAGGCGAATCCCAACCATTTTTATTTTGGAGCAGAGGGAAGAAGCAGCGTAGTGCTTAAGGCTATGGAATTGATTCAGGAAAAAGAGCTGGTCAACGTGCTGTTTATTCCCGAATTCATCTTAGATATAGAAAGCTATTTCGCAGAGGGTGAGCTTAACGGCATTTATCTCAACTTCAGCGACCCCTGGCCGAAGAAGCGACATACTAAGCGGAGGCTCACCAATCGGAAATACCTTGCCGGATACCGGCATGTCCTTGCGCCGGGCGGCTTTATTGAATTTAAGACAGACAGCGAGGAGTTCTTTGATTTCACATTGGAAGAATGCAGCGAGGCGGGACTGACTGTTGAAGAAAGCACAAGGGATCTGCACAATACTGATTTGCCTGCTCGACTTGTCACTACCCAATACGAAGATCGTTTCCGTTCTCTTGGAAAACCCATCCACTATTGCAGGATTCGCGTATGATTCTTTTACTTTGGGGTCTGTTGCAATTTAAGGTCTGATGCTATAGAATTTTTTTAACAAACAGAAAACGGAGATAACAGCATGCGCTTTACCCATCTGCATACTCATACGGAATACAGTCTTTTAGATGGGGCTGCCGATATCAAATCTCTGGTGGCAAAAGCAAAGGAGCTCAATATGGATGCTCTTGCCATCACGGACCACGGAGTGATGTTCGGCGTCATCGATTTCTATAAAGAGGCAAAAAAGCAAGGCATCAAGCCCATCATCGGCTGTGAGGTCTATACGGCGGCCAGGTCTATGGCGGACAGGGATCCGGAAAAGGACAAACATCAGGGTCATCTGGTGCTTTTAGCAAAAGACCGGCAAGGTTATAAAAACCTGATGAAGATTGTGTCCGCCGGTTATACGAAGGGGTTCTATTACAAACCCAGGGTCGACAAGGATTTGCTTCGCCGGTACAGCGAAGGCCTCATAGCTCTTTCCGCCTGCCTGGTCGGGGATATTCCGGCAAAGCTTTTAAACGATGATTACGAAGGGGCAAAAGCCGAAGCATTGGAATACCTTGAGATTTTCGGAGAAGGGAATTTTTACCTGGAGCTCCAGGATCAAGGGCTGGAGGAGCAATATAAAATTTTGCCTTACATGAAGCGGTTGCGGGAGGAAACAGGTATTCCTTTTGTTGCCACAAATGACGTTCACTACGTAAACCGGGAGGAAGCGGCCCACCACGATATTTTGCTTTGCATACAGACCGGAAAGACGGTGGACGATCAGGACAGGATGAGGTTCTCCAACGATCAATTCTATCTGAAATCCGAAGAAGAAATGGGCCGGCTTTTTTCCGATATTCCGGAGGCCCTGGAAAATACTGCTCGCATTGCAGACGCATGCAACGTGGAATTTCAGTTTGGAGAACTTCATCTGCCGGAATTTAAGGCACCGGAGGGCAAAACAAATAAGAGCTATCTCCGGGAGCTTTGCATGGCCGGACTTATAGAACGCTACGGTGAGCCGGACACTGCCTTGCTCCAACGGCTGGAGTACGAACTGAACACTATTGAGTCTATGGGTTATGTGGAGTACTTCCTTATAGTCTGGGATTTCATCAATTACGCTAAGAGCAAAGGAATTATGGTAGGTCCCGGCCGCGGTTCCGCTGCCGGAAGCATCGTTGCCTATTGCCTTCACATTACCGACATCGATCCGATCAAATACGGACTCATCTTTGAACGCTTCCTCAATCCGGAGCGTATCAGCATGCCGGACATTGATATTGATTTCTGCTTTGAACGAAGGGGCGAAGTTATCGATTACGTAGTGGAAAAATACGGAGCTGACAAAGTGGCCCAGATCATCACTTTCGGCACTATGAAAGCGAAACAGGCTATTCGGGATGTGGGCAGGGCAATGAATATGAGTTACGCAGAAGTGGATGCCATTGCCAAGAAGATTCCCTTCGACCTGAAAATGACCATCGACAAAGCTTTGGAAATGAATCCGGAGCTTCGGGAGGATTACGATAACAACAAACAGGTGCGCACTCTCATCGATACGGCAAGAGCCTTGGAAGGAAAATCCCGTCACGCCTCGACTCATGCTGCGGGAGTAGTCATTACAAAGGAGAGCATCGATGAGTACGTTCCCTTGTACCTGGCGGAAAAAGGCATTGCGACCCAATTTCCTATGGGCATTATAGAAGAACTTGGTTTGCTTAAGATGGATTTTTTGGGGCTGCGAAATCTGACTGTGATTCGGGACGCGCTGGAAATGATCGAAGCCAATCACGGTGTTCGCATCGATTTCTCGAAAATGGAGTTTGATGATGAGAAGGTCTACGAACTGATAAGCAACGGCAACACCTTGGGCGTATTTCAGTTGGAGAGTTCAGGCATGCGCCAGTTCATGATGAACCTCCGGCCCGATTGCTTCGAAGACATCGTGGCGGGAATATCCCTCTATCGCCCCGGCCCCATGGCTTCCATACCTACATATATCGAAAATAAGAAGAATCCTCAGAACATCAAATATATACATAAAAGTCTCGAACCCATCCTTTCCGTAACCTATGGCTGCATGGTCTATCAGGAACAGGTCATGCAGATAGTGCGGGACTTGGCAGGATATACTTATGGTCGCAGCGATCTGGTTCGCCGGGCCATGAGCAAGAAAAAGCGGGATGTAATGGAGCAGGAAAAGCAGTACTTTATCTACGGAAAGGACGATGAATCCGGCAAACCCGAAATCATTGGGTGCATACGCAACGGTATCCCGGAAAAGGCTGCCGAGGAAATTTACAACCAGATGGAAAGCTTTGCGGAATACGCATTCAATAAGTCTCATGCGGCGGCCTATGCGGTGCTCGCTTACCAGACGGCTTACTTAAAGGCCCATTACCCGGTTAAATTCATGGCGGCTCTCATGGGAAGCGTTATAGGGGATTCTGGGCAGATCGCAAAATATATTCGAAACTGCAAAGAGATGAATATAGAAGTGCTGCCGCCGGATGTGCTGGTAAGTGAAAAGAAATTTACCGTTCACGACGGAAAGATTCGATTCGGGCTGTTGGGTGTAAAAAACGTGGGAGAAGGTGTGGTGGATGCCATCATCCGTATGCGTGAAAAACACCAGCCGGAGGATTTCTTTTCCTTTATTAACCATATCGACGTAAGGGAGATAAACAAAAAAGCCATTGAAAGCTTGATTAAAGCCGGAGCCTTTGACAGTCTTAACAAAAACAGGGCACAACTGATGGCCATCTATGAAAGCGTCATAGAAGCGGCTCAGTGCGACAGCAGGAAGACCATCGAAGGCCAACTGTCCCTTTTCGAACAGAACGACGACATCATGCGTCAATGCAATCCGGTGGAACAGCTTCCGCAAGTGGAAAACTTTTCTCATGAACTTCTCATCGCCATGGAAAAGGAAATGCTGGGCGTTTACGTTACGGGACACCCCCTTGACGCTTATGAGGACCGCATCAATGAAATCCAGACTGTTACTTCCGAGGAACTGTCACACAGCGAGGAAGGAGACATGAGCAAGGACGGAATGAACGTGACCGTGGCGGGAATTATAAGCGGTATGAGAACTTTGATTACGAAGAAGAACAACATCATGGCCTTTGTGCAGATTGAAGATTTATACGGCGAAATAGAGCTGGTAGTCTTTCCCAACGTGTACGAACGTCACAGGGATTTGCTCGAAGAGGACAGGATTATCGTTGTCAAAGGAGTTGTAAACTGCAAGGAAGAGGAGGCCCCCAAGATACTGGCGGATAAAATTTTTTCCATCGAAGAATATGGAGTGGCAAGAGGACAAAGGCCGGTTAAGATTCGCATTCCCGATTCAATGGATGAAGAAGCGGCGTTACATGATATTAAAAATCTGTTATGTCATTATCCCGGCGATTGTCCGGTTCTGGTTTTTGGCGCTGCGTCGGGAAGGTGTTACAGGGTGGATACGAAGCTGTGGGTAGATCCTTCTGAAGATTTTTACCGTGAACTTGAGGCGTTCATCGGCAAGGAGAATATAAAGCTATAAAAGCGGGAGAGTAACCCTGCGCTCCCAAAATAATTTAAAACTAAGCGACAAGGAGATGGCGGAAAATGAAAACAATAGGCGTATTGACCAGCGGCGGAGACGCTCCGGGCATGAACGCCGCCATACGGGCGGTTGTAAGAGGGGCCATCTATAACAAACTTAAAGTCTATGGCATTCGCCGCGGTTTTGAAGGCTTATTGGAAGGTGACTTTGAGGAAATGGAGGTCTCCTCCGTATCGGATATCATCCAGCGTGGAGGGACCATACTGCGCACGGCAAGGAGCGAGGAATTCATGGAACCTTCCGGGTTTAGCAGGGCTTTGAATATGCTGGAGAACTTTGAGATAGACGGACTTGTAGTGATCGGGGGAGACGGATCGTTAAGAGGCGGACTTGAGTTGTCCCGGGCAGGCATCAAAGTGATGGGCATTCCCGGAACTATCGACAACGATCTGGCGTATACAGATTACAGCATAGGTTTTGATACTGCAGTGAACACAGTGCTTTCTTCCATAAGCAATATCCGCGACACCTCTTCTTCACACGGGCGCTGCACGGTGGTAGAGGTGATGGGGCGCGATTGCGGCAACATCGCCCTCCATGCCGGCCTTGCGGGTGGCGCCGAATGCATACTCGTACCTGAAGAGGAAGTGGACATCAATAAAATATGCCGGAAAATCATACAGGGCAAGAACAGGGGAAAACTTCACAGCCTGATTCTCCGTGCGGAGGGAGTAGAACTCGGAACCACGGAATTGGCTGAAATTATAGAACGGCGCACCGGATTGGAAACCAAGGTGGTAGTTCTGGGCTACACCCAAAGGGGCGGGTCGCCCACAGCCAGAGACCGGAATTTAGCCAGCCTCATGGGGTACCGGGGGGTGGAACTCCTCCTTGCCGGCAGTGAAAGCAGAGCTATAGGAATCCGTGGTTCGGAAATTATGGATATGGATCTTTCCGAAGCATTGGAAATGAAACGGACTTGGGATCCGTCCATCATGAACTTGTCAGATATCCTGTCGATTTAATACAACCGGATAAATTACAGATATTATTGTGGGATCATTACCATGTTTCAGACGGCCGGGACTACGATTACCTCGGCCTGTTTTTTTACCCGATTAGTGAGCTGTTGGACTACGTTGTTGCTTTCCTTTTCCTCGCCGGATTCTCCGAGGATGATATGCGTGATTTTATACTTATGTACCAGGTCTATCAGGGTATCCAGGACATCATTGGAACGGACTACGGTAAGCTGGGCGCCGTAAGCCATGGCTTTTTCATATAGATACTCCAGGGCCTCTCCCTCTTTGGATTTCCCCAGGAATTTAAATTGATAATGGGCAACATGGATGATAAAGAGTTCGTCGTCGGCATCGTCCAGCAGATCGTGACCGTATTGAATCAGTCTTTCGCAGGTCTTTTGTTGCGTTACGCAGACCATTAT
>JAAYNC010000105.1:0-1581 GCA_012521055.1 Eubacteriales Family XIII. Incertae Sedis bacterium | reverse complement strand
GCTGGCGCTTCTATAGAAAAACATCAGTAAAACCGACAGCATAACTAATGCGATCAGCAGAATCCTCTTATTCATGGGTAAACTCCCTTCGCGAATACTCTTCCCCAAAAATAAGCAATTCTCGTTCCATAGGGGAAACAGCGCCATACGCTATCCGACTCCAAATGAAGAAAACTACTCCTAAAAGCAGCCAGATGAGAATCAGAGTCCATTCCTGGGGCCAAGCCAGAGATACCTTTCCCATCGGCGTATAGAGCAAAAGAAAACCAACGGACATAACAGTCACGATAACGGCAACATGAACCCCGTATTTGATCTTGAAAGGGCGCGCCAGGTCCGGCTCTTTTTTCCTTAAAATAAGAAAGGCCATTGCCACCATGAGATAGGCCATTACAGAACCAAAGGCGCTGGCGTTGACAAACCACACCAAGGCGTTCCTTCCAAGCAGCGGGGTGAGTGCACATATTCCTCCCACCAGGAAAATGGCTCCGGTGGGCGTTTTGTATCTTGGATGCAGGTTCCCGAAAAACGGTGGCAGCATTTTGGCCCGTCCCATGGCGAAAATGATTCTTGTGGAGCCTACGATAAAACCGTTCCAACTTGTCATAATTCCGCAAATCCCGCCAACAATCATAATTTTGCCGAAAATCGGAGATTTGAAACAGTAAGCCATGGCGTCTGCCGCAGGAACGATTCCTGCACTCCGAACTTCGGGAGGAGCGGACAGGCTGATCCCCAGGATGATGAGGAAGTACCAGCAAGCTGCCAGTAAGATGGCAACTATAAAGGTTTTGGAAATGTGCCGCAGGGGCAGGTTCATTTCCTCCGCCGATTGAGGGATAACATCAAATCCCACAAACATGGAAGGCACCATCAAGAGAACGGCTACGAACCCCCTCCCTGTGGTGAAAGTGGGCGCAATATAAGCGGGATCCCCAAAGGATATGCCTCCGAAAATGAAAATCAATCCTACTAGGAAGAGCGCCGAGGTAGTCATTACCTGAAAAATGGCAGCAGGGCGGATGCCGAAATGGTTGAGAAGAAGCAAAACGAGAGCTCCCGCCATGCCCACCAAAGCCCAGGAAGCGAAAACAGGATACCCGCCGACGCTCCACAAATAGCCGACTTTCGGTATGGGGAGGATGTAGTCGATAGCCGTGGCGAGAGCAATGCCCTCCCAGGCAGCTACGCCGATATATGCGAAAGATATGGCCCAGCCCACCAACCAGGCAAAGCCCTGACCCAAGGCACGGTATGCGTAGACCATCTCTCCGCCCGCAAGTGGAAGTGCCGCCGTCAATTCGGCATATGTAAGTCCAACGAGAATGCAGAGGGCAGCCCCTATTGCAAAAGCCAAAAGGGAACCCAGAACGCCCGCTTCCTTGATCCAAAGGCCGGAGAGCATGACCCAACCCCAGCCCACCATGGTTCCAAAGGCAAGGGTGAGTACATCCGTCCTTCCCAGTACTCGCTTCAGCCCCGCGTTATCCCCCGGTCTAATACTATTATTTGTATTCATTCCGCCGCCCTGAATTATTGTATTTGGTGTCTATTGTATTTGGTGTCTGTATTTGGTGTCTG
>JAAYNC010000021.1:0-1778 GCA_012521055.1 Eubacteriales Family XIII. Incertae Sedis bacterium | reverse complement strand
GCTCAATATCATTGGAGGTATGGATTCGCCTACCTCGGGTAAAGTCTTTTTTGGAGACGAAGAGATAACTGGATTTGATGAGAAGAAACTGACAGAGTTTCGCCGAAGCCGTGTCGGCTTCGTCTTTCAATATTACAATGTCATGGCGAATCTCACGGCTGAGGAAAACGTGGAACTGGCCATGGAAATCGTGGAGAATCCGCTGCCGATCGACGAAGTCATAGAAGCCGTCGGCCTCAGCGGCAGGAAAGACCATTTCCCTTCCCAGCTCTCCGGCGGAGAACAGCAGAGAGTTTCTATAGCCAGGGCCATTGCAAAAAATCCCGATCTTCTCTTGTGCGATGAACCCACGGGGGCGCTGGATTACAATACGGGAATAGCGATTATGGCTTTGCTGAGTAAACTGAACCGGGAAATGGGCAAGACCCTCATCGTTATAACCCATAACTCGGACATTGCCCTTATGGCAGACCGGGTTATCCGGATGAGGAGCGGCCGGATCATAGAGAATACTGTCAATAAGAATCCGGTAAAAGCAGAGGAGATTAAGTGGTAGTGACGAAAATGGATCTCATGCTGCTTCGCATGATTAAAAATTCCAAAAGTCAGTTTCTCGCCGTACTTATCATTATAATTACGGGTATCTGTGTGTATACCTCTATGAGCATGGCCTCCGCCAATTTGAGCAACACTTTATATACTTACTATGAAGAGAACCGTTTCCCTCATTTGTTTGTTCAGGTCTTAGGCGCACCCGTTCAGGCAACGGACAGGTTGCAACGAATTGAAGGTATAGCGAAAGTAACCGGAAGTCTGACTATGGATGTGCCTGTTCTCACAGACGATACGGAAAAGCGCAGAACCCTTAGATTAGTTACAATAAAAGACAACGAAGAAGAATTGAGCCGTTCAACCTTGTTGGAAGGCAGACCCCTGTCCGATAGCCGCAAGGAAGTCTGGCTCATAAGTCAATATGCCAAAGCAAACGGAATTAAACCGGGAGATGAAATCCGGGTTCAGATATCCGGAACAGATCACAGGCTGGAAGTGGCGGGGATTGTTGCAAACCCCGAATACATCTACCTTATGGAAAACAGTCAATCCATCATGCCCGACGAAGCCGGGTTTGGCGTAGGCTATGTGAAGGAGGTCCCGGGACGCCTGATTATGGGGGAGGGGCAGAACTATAATTATATCCGCATTGAATATGACCCGGGATATGAACCGGGAGCCGCTGAAGAGGCATTGATCGAAGAGGTGGAGGCACAGCTCAAACCTTATGGCATCATAAGCAGCGTTAAGCGCGAGGATCAATTGAGCAATGCGGTGATGCAGGAAGAGTTGTTAAATCTGAGGCGCATGTCCGATTCACTTCCTATGCTATTCCTTTTTACTGCGGGCTTCATACTCATGATGATTCTGTCCCGGATGGTAAAGAAGGACCGATTAAAGATCGGTGTCCTGAAAGCTATGGGGTACGATAACAGACAGATCCTGTTGCATTATATGAAGTATGCCATCATAGCTGGCATTGTAGGCGGGCTGCTGGGAAGTACCATAGGTATGGCACTGGCAGGCGCCATGACCAAACTCTATCTGGAGTTTTTCAACTTGCCTCTGTTAAAGCTAACCTTCGATGTCTCTTATGTTTTCAAAGCCATGTTCCTTGCGGCGGTGTTTTGCATCCTTTCCGGTATCATCGGAGCCAGAGGCGCGCTGAAAATTTCTCCTTCCGATTCCATGCGAGAGGAGCCGCCCAAAAAAGGCAAGCGCATCCT
>JAAYNC010000108.1:0-39198 GCA_012521055.1 Eubacteriales Family XIII. Incertae Sedis bacterium | reverse complement strand
TGGGGAATTGATGACCAAATCAACGTACAATCTAATTTTTTGAACAGTATTAGGTACAAGACATATAAAAAGTTGTAAAGGGTACAGTTGCAAAAAGTGCCCGACACGTATTTCAAAAAAGGGACAGTCCCTTTTTGATTTTTTGGCGCCGTTATTGGTGCCGTTACAAGTTTGTTGACTTATGAAGGGCCATCTCGTATAATAGATAGCGCATTGCTATTATACGATATGTAGCCGAGATGCACTGTTTGCTGCAACTTACTATTATAAAAGCTGGAAAGGATTTGCACATGAGAATTAGAAAAGAACCCGACGAAATGCACGAAGAAGAAATTTTACTAACTGCTAAAGTATCCGACGCACTGGCCCATCCGGCCAGACTTAAAATCTTTCGGTTTATATTCTTGAACAACCGCAACCGTACGAGAGTATGCAACAAGGACATTGTTGCTGCTTTTGATTATTCTCAGGCCACCATATCTCAACACATTAAAAAGCTGGCCGAGGCCGAGTTGGTTCAAGTTCAAAAAGAGGATAAATTTTCTTATTACTATGTCAACCTTGGGATACTGGGCAAATACATCGACGCCGTAAAGAAGTTCGCATAGGAAGATTGTAATAACAAAAATCAAAAGGGACTGTCCCTTTTGATTTTTGTTATTTGTGGTAGGTTTCGTTGCGGTTAATTTTGAAGCTCCGGTAAAGTTGTTCCAATAAAATGACCCGCATCATCTGGTGAGGAAAAGTCATTTTAGAAAAAGACAGCCGCATATCTGTGCTTTCGAGCACGGCTTTTGAAAGCCCAAGGGAGCCGCCGATAATAAAAGCAACATCGCTGCGTCCGTTTATTGCCAGATTGTTCATCCTTTCCGCCAGTTCTTCTGATGACAGGGTCTTTCCCCTTATATCCAGCGCGATAACATAGGTTCCGGCTTTCAGCTTCCCCAATATCCGCTCCCCTTCCTTTTCAATCACTTCTTGCTCCTGGGCGGGAGAAGCATTGTCGCTAAGCCGCTCCTCTTTCAGCTCATCAATTGAAATGGTGCAGTATTTGCTAAGGCGCTTTCGATATTCCGAAAGCGCCTCAATCCAGTATTTTTCTTTCAGTTTACCTATACAGACAATTTGTATGTTCATTTTGCTTATTCATTGTTTCCTCGGCGTATTTTCAGGAATCATGCTGAAATTAATCGGGCGAGGTCCCCAGTCTGAGGGGCACCTCTATCCTCTCCGCATTTCTATACAAGCTGATGGTGACTTCGTCACCCGGCTTATAGGAGAACAGCAGCTTTGTCAGCTGTTCCATGGTTTCTACCTTCTTATTATCCAACCCTACGATCACATCTCGCACCTGTATGCCGGCCAGATCTGCCGGAGCTCCTTCATACACCCGGCCAACGATAACCCCCGTCTTCGTACCCAAGTTCTCATCCGGATAATACTGCAGGTAGAGTTCCACATTGCTGCCTTCTATCCCGATGAAAGCCTTTCTAAAGGTTCCCGTCTTGATAACCTCTTCCATAATAGGCTTAGCTGTGTTTATTGGAATGGCAAATCCCAAGCCTTCTCCCGATACGGCCTTGGCCGAATTGATACCGATTACCTGCCCCTTGCTGTTCAAAAGAGGACCTCCGCTGTTGCCCGCATTGATGGAAGCATCGGTCTGAATCAGGCCTTCCATTGTAACGGTCTGGGCGCCGTTTCCCACGTCAATGGTGCGGTTTAGCCCGCTGATGACGCCCTGGGTCACGCTTCGATCAAAAGCCAGCCCGAAAGGATTTCCGATGGCCACAGCATAGGCGCCGATGTTAACGCTGTCAGAATCCCCCAGCTCTGCCGGAGTCAGATTGGTGGCATCCACCTTCACGATGGCAAGGTCTAGGGAGGCATCACTCCAGAGCACCGTCCCCTTAAGTTCCCTTCCGTCGGTCAGCTGAACTATGATGGTTTTCGCGCTGCCGTCATCCACAACGTGAGAATTGGTCAAAATATATCCATCTTCATGGACGATAAACCCGGTCCCGACTCCGGGCACCAGCTCGCCCCACCTCATGCCGAAAATGTTCTCACGGACCACTTCCTTCGTGGTGCTGATGCCCACTACGGAAGGAATAACCTTCGCCGCAACGGCCTCTGCCGTGTTAACATGGTCCGCCGGATTGATGACGATCCTATCTCCTCCACCCAATCCAACGAGGTCCTTTGCCGCGTAATTGAATCCGGCAATTCCCCCTATAAAGCCAGCGGTGCCGGATAACAGCACAATGAGCACTACCGCGACAAACCTTCTAAACCGTCCCTTTTTCCTCTTTTTAGGCTGCGCGGCCGTTCCCTCAGGCTGTCCGTATCCGTAACTGAATCCGTCTTGCCACCCCGTTTCCGGTTCCCTTTTATCCTTATCGACAAGCACGAAATTTGGCTGATTTCCATTGGTGCTGTATATGTGCTTTTCGTCATCCATTGCCTGTCCCCCCTGTTCTATCGTCACACCTGATAAACAATGCTCACTTCGTCTCTGACTATGGTGTTAATCTCTATATGTTTCCCAATATAATATTCTTCTTCCTCAAGTATATTCTTTACCGTTTGATATGCCATTTCCGGAAAATTGTTCTCCTTGCTGAGATGGGCAAGGAGTATTTTCCGGTGTTTTTTGTGCTCAGACAATAGTCTTACCAACATCCTGGCCGCTGATTCGTTCGACAAATGGCCCCGGTCTCCCAGGATCCGCTGTTTCAGAAACCAAGGATACCTGCCGATTTTCAACATTTCCACGTCGTGATTGGCTTCAAGCACAAGCAGATCCGCGTTCCGAATCTCTTCCACCATCTCCTCCTTGAAGCAGCCCGTGTCCGTTACAATGCTGATCTGCTTTCCATCGTTATAAAAGGAAAATCCCACCGGATCGGCCGCATCGTGACAGACACGAAATGCATTTACACCGATATCTCCTATCTGAAACGGTTCTTCGGGTGTGAATATGTATTTTCTGTCCGGATCGATGGTTTTATCTATGGCCTGCCAGGTTAGCTCGTTGGCAAAAGCTCTAAGTTGGTTCTTCTTCCTCATCAACGGAGCCAGGCTTTTTATGTGATCGCTGTGTTCGTGGGTCAGAAGCAGCGCTTCAAGCTGTTCATCAGTAGTCCCGGTCTGGGAAAGCCCGTTGAGAATCTTTCTGACGCTTATTCCCGCATCCACCAGGATTGCTGTTGTTTCCGATTTTATCAAATAACAATTTCCGCTGCTCCCGCTTGAAAAGGAGCAAAAGCTTAATCCCATAGCAATGCCTTTCTGAGTTATTTCGCATACATAAGAATTATATGCGAATTCTATTATACATAAAATCACGGCCCTTTTGCAAAAAATCAAAAGGAACTGTCCCTTTTGATTTTTTCTTTTGATTTTTTGTTAATCCTTATAGGCCGAGATGTGCTTTACCTTCCCGTCGTTATATGTGATTTTCCACGCCGGCAGCGCCGTATCGGAAATAGCCGTTTCTCCTTCGTAATCCGAAGGATTCAGCCAATAGACCAATTCCATATCCTCCACCAGGATAGCTTCCCGCTGGTCCTTTTCTCTCATAAGACTAAGGAGGGCGGCAGAAGCGGAAATTGTAGCCTTTTTTGCTTGCCCAAACCCCTTTGGCTTAAGCCAAAACCGGTCCACTTCCGTAATTACGCCGTTTTCCACGGTGCAGATTATATAACTGTCCTCCACGAGATAACCTTCGTATTCATTTTTATAATGAACGTAAGTCTTGTTGTCCTGTTGCTCCACTTTGTCCAGTATCACATTGGGACTCCAGATGCCGCAATCTTTCAGAAAAGCTTCCACCATTTTTACAATCTCTTTTCGGGATCCGCTCTTACTTTCCATCGGCGTCTGCTCAGCTAATTTCTTGCGCAGAAAATCCGGATCCAGGCGGTCATACTGCACCATCAGCACGGGCATCTTCTGATACACGCTGGGAAGCTCTCCCTTCACATATATGTTCTTTTCTTCGAGCAGAGCGATGGTCTCCCTGAGGAGCTCCTCTTCCGAAGTCTCATTGTCTGAGTTGGACAAAGTGTAAGTTACAAGGAGAAATATATTTGTAATCAGCAGCGCTATGATTAAAATTGTCTTCGCTTTCGTCCAGTCCATCTTACACCTCAGAGTTTCGACATATTCGTATATCCAAGAGGCTCAGCGGTATATAAATCAAAGTAGATCATGACCGAATTGGCTTTAACAACCCATGCGGGTATAAGCGTGTTGCTTTCTTGCCCCTCATATTCAGGCTTCATATAGCCCGTATCAACCGAGTAAATTAAATCGGCAACTGCATTGAAAAGCTCGTCCCCTTGAAGGTCGCCGAAATCGTGACCCTCTTCTCTTAAAATCGACGCTATATATTGATAGTTTTGGGCTATCATGTTTATGGTAGAAAAAGTCTCCTGTTCGGCCCCGCTGGTGCTTTCTGTATAATCCTCTCTTTTCACCTGCACCATGTCGCGCAAATACTGGGTTACCTGCCCGTGTATAACATCAACGACAATGAAACTGCTTCCCTCCAAATATAGTTCTTCATCGGAAAGCGTCATGCCGAATACTATGCGATACCCCTTTCTCTTGTTGTCCTCAACCGGCTGCACATATCGGACGAAGGGCTTCATTTCCATTCCTTCTCTCGTCTGCCAGCCGCCGTGGGCTGCCACGAACTGAATCGCCGTATCCAAAGCCTCGAAATAGTTCTGCTGGCTGCCTTGAGGCGTCTCCTTGTTCTTGTATTCCGCCTTTCCGCCGGCGCTGATGGTGAGAACTTTATCACCGTAACCGTACATGTAAATATGCGAACCCTTGCTCTCTTCTATCTTTCTCACAAAATCAAAGCTTTCACCAAAGAAGGTCTTAGCAAAATCCTTTACCTCCGGCGTGTGCAGGTCTGCAAACTCGGGAAAATAGGGTATTTCCTCAAGCTTAACGTTCAGCGAAAGAGGAACCAGGGTCTTATTTTCCGTACCTACCAAAGTGCCGATGCGATGATAATTAATATTTGTTGAAGCTTCTATGGTAGAAAGCAATTCTTCCATGGAAGTATGGGACGACCCGTAAACCATCCTGTAATATTTATTCTTGCTGTTGCTGTGGAGAAACAAGCTTTCCGGGCTTCCCGACGAAAAACCAATAATTGAAAAGTCGCCGATCTGATCTAATCCAGCTATTTCCGGTATGCCGTATAATTTTATGAAATTATCCATAGGCAGATCGTAATGAAATTGATAAAGAATGGATTGAAAATCCATAATTTGATCAAATTGGGCATTTGTAATCTCTTCAACAGCTTGTACTTTCTGGCGGTTCAAGCCTCGGAGCAGCTGCAGACACTTATCCCAGGCATCGAAATCACCGTTTTCAAGGACCGTGTACCCGCCGCCCTCGAAATGAACGATGATCTTTCCAGGTTGAATCACTTCTTCATAGGTGGGGATTTCCTCCGGCTCCTCGCCGATTATATCGGCCAGACGGAAGCCGCCGGTTACAGGGTTACTCCAAAAAAAATACAAAAGTAGTATTGTGGTCAGGAACAATACTACTAACAGAATGGTTTTAAAAACTTCTATATGTTGTTTCGGCTTACCCATGGCAATCCGCCGCCTTAATTCCTGAAGATGCTCTTAATCAGGTTTTGTACCCATTGAAGAACCCCTGATTGCTGCGACTGGAAAATTTTGTTCCCCGCATCGGCCTGGCTGTCTTTTGGCATCACCACGGTACGCGTTGTAGTTGTGGCTGTTACTGTATTGTCCTTATCCAAGACTTCTACCTTGATACGATAAAGTCCCGGCGTAACATCATCGATCTGCTTGTTATAGAACTGCAGATTTCCGGTGCCTTCAAAGGTTTCCGGCATGATGACGGATACGCTGACGAGGGATTTCGATGAAAGGTTTCCTTCGGAAATCTTGGAGGGGTCAATGGAAACTAATGTATCGCCAACTTTCTCTTTTTCTTCATAGACATAGACCTTAATAGTCTTCGGCGCTGTCAACTTGACGGAAACGAGGAGATTGTTGCCGCTTACGGTTTCTTTCGGACTTACAATCGCCACATCAGGGTCAGAAGCGGCCGCAAATGCTGTGCTGCACAGCATTACGATCACAAGTACCAACGCCATTGCTGTCTTCTTCATGCAGTTCTCCTCCTTTCTCCTGTAAATCTATTTCCCATGTCCAGTGTATCCCAAATGTTCCGATAGCACCAAGGCAATGAAGATTGCATTTTTTTTCAAATTTTAATTTTACGTGCTCCTGCACGCAAGTTCAGTATAAGCTACCAATATTACAATCGTGTTACGCAGGATTTAAGATCGCTTTACATTTGATAGTCCATAAAGCATAATGTCCTCAGGAGGCCGATATGAAAACCATTTACATTTACACGGACGGAGCCTGTTCCGGAAACCAACGCGATTCGAACATAGGTGGTTGGGGCGCCCTTTTGGAATACGGTGAACATCAGAAGGAAATCTTCGGCGGCGAAATCAACACCACTAACAACCGCATGGAGATGCTTGCCCTGCTCAATGCTCTGAAAGCCATTAAGAAACCCGGTTACAACATCTCTTTTTTTTCCGACAGCTCTTACCTTGTCAATTGCTTTCGCGAAAAATGGTACGAAAACTGGCAGAAAAACGGTTGGAAGAATTCAAAGAAGAAAGACGTTGAGAACCGGGATCTCTGGGAAGAGCTTCTTCACTTGGTTTCCCAACATCAGATTTCCTTCTACCGGGTTAAAGGTCATGTAAACTTGAACAGTGACCGCATCGACAAGGAGACTCTGTATAAAAAGTTCATAGAATGGAACGGCCCCCATTTTACGATGGAGGATTTTATATCCATCACGGAAAAAAACAACCGCGCCGACTCCCTGGCAAACAAAGGGATCGACTCTATAAGAGAGAGCATGCCTGCTACAGCAGCTCCAGAATCAGAACCGCCATGTCATCCGTAAGGGATTTGCCTGCATGTTTCTTCGCTTCTTCTATAATGCCTTCCGCTAATCTCTTCCCGTCTTGTACGCCCAGTTGACGGATGACGCTCTCAAGTCCCGCTTTGCCGAATTCGATGTTCTTCTCCCGGTTGAATGCTTCCGTTACACCATCCGTATAGAGCAGAATTTTGTCGCCCTTTTCCATTTGCAGCGTCTTAATCTCATGATTTGGTTCAGAGAGAAGGCTGCAGATGTGCATTCCTTTTATTTCTATTTCAGTAATTTTAGGGTTGTCCGAGTTTTTGTTTTCCAAAATAATAGGCATGCAGTTATGGCCCGCATTAACCAGGGACAGGCCCCTGGTCTTCTTATTATATATTCCATAGAGAAGGGATAAGAACTGCTCTTTGTCCAGATTCAGATCACGAAAGCCTTTGATCAGCTCATTTAATACGGCCACATGGTCTGCCGCTGCCGCTTTCATGCCGCGAATCACCTGACGCAAAAAAATAGTCAAAAGAGCCGAACGAACACCGTGGCCCGACACATCGGCTATGTAAAACAGGCAATTGTCATCGTCCACCTTGACGATATCAAATA
Source organism: Eubacteriales Family XIII. Incertae Sedis bacterium (assembly GCA_012521055.1). Classification (GTDB taxonomy): domain Bacteria; phylum Bacillota; class Clostridia; order Peptostreptococcales; family Anaerovoracaceae; genus UBA1426. The sequence goes on along the minus strand of JAAYNC010000108.1, from coordinate 31,626 downwards.
GATCGCCGCTTAAGTCCTCGCTGGGCAAATAGGCGGAATAAGACCGTACCGCATTCCAGTAAACTCTGTCTTCAGGCAAAGCTTTTCTTTGAATCTGCTTTGCAAACTCTATGTCGCCCTTCAATTTTTCATAATGCTTCCGGTTCTGTTCTTCCAGCCGTTTCTGTTCTGTAATGTCCTGGAAAATTTCTATGGAATACTTTCCCTTTCCCGTTTCCGTCGCCGGGGAAGCCATGATCCGGTAGACCTTTCCGTGCATCCGCAACTCTTTAATTTGTGCATCGCTGGTCTCTATGGATTTTTCGCCTATGCACAACTGGCATTTATCATCATGACACAGCATTGTGTAGCATTTTTTTCCTATGCAGTCTCCGAACTCATCTATCATGCTTTTATTCATGTAGATGATGTTGTTATCGCTGTCCATGACGCGAGCCATGCCTGTCATATTTTCTATTATCTGATACATCAAATTTTTGTGTTTCGAAATAGGCATGTCAATACTCCTTAATGTCTTTATGATACGATTTTTTTGCTAGTTTGTAAATAGCATCTATGGCACGTCTTATCTCGTTTCGGGTGTTAAACGGCCCCACGCTTATTCTTATTGCGCCTGTGTTCCATGTGCCTATGGTGCGATGGGCAAGTCCGGCGCAATGATATCCTCCCCGGACGGCTATACGGAAGTCTTTCCAAAGGCTGGCTGCTGCTTCCTCGCAGTCCATGTGCTCGATATTTATGGTTATTATACCGCTTCTCTCATTCATGTCTTTCGGGCCGTAGATCTCTATGTTCCTCATATTGCTCAGATCTTCATATAATTGTGCCAGCAGTTCCATCTCGTGTTCATGTATCTCTTTTATGCCTATTCTTTTAATCCATTTTACCGACGCTCCAAGACCGATAATGCCTGGGGAGTTCAATGTTCCCGATTCATATCCTTCCGGAAATTCCACAGGCTGCTTCCGGTTTTTCGAATCCGTTCCCGTGCCTCCCTCTTTAAAGTGCCTGAAAGGAATGCCTTCTTTTATATATAGAATACCCGTTCCCTGAGGCCCCAGCAGTCCTTTATGTCCGGGAGCCGCAAGCAAATCAATTCCCAGCTTTTCAATATTTATATCAATGGTTCCCGCGCTTTGCGCAGCATCTACCATGAATAGAATTCCTCTTTTTTTGGCGATCTTCCCGATCTGCGCAATCGGAATTATTGTTCCTGTCACATTGGATACATGGGTACAGACAATGAGTCTCGTCGATGGCGTAATGGCATGTTCCAGCTCTGCCGGATTCAGTCTGCCACATTCATCGCACTTTATAATGCTGGTCTGAATCCCGTGCCATTCCAGCGCCTTTAAAGGTCTAAGTACAGAATTGTGTTCCATGGATGTGGTAATCACATGGTCTCCCGGATTTAACACTCCTTTTAGTCCCATGTTAATCCCTTCCGTGGTATTTGACGTTAAGAGAATCCTGGAAGGATCCTGAACGCCAAACAGGGATGCTATTTCGTTTCTTGCTTCGTATATCTTCTGTCCTGTTAGTACCGAGAGTTCGTGGCCGGATCGGCCGGGATTTCCACAGTAATCGCGGATACAACGCTCCATTTCCCTCAACATGCACGAAGGCTTTGGGAAACTAGTAGCTGCATTATCGAGATAGATCATAATTCCTTCCTCCCCCTACTTCTTTCCTTGGCCTGAATAAAACACCAATTTCATATTATGCAGCGTCCCTTTCCCGCGTGAAAAGCATCAAAAAATCAAAAGGGACTGTCCCTTTTGATTTTTTGTTTCACGTGAAACAATCTCCGTGGGTTGAGGAAATCATAAAGGAAATTAAAAAAGACAGCCATTTTTGACCAAATTGAAAATCAAACTGTCTTATGACTGTCTCTTTCGCTTTCCTATTTTCCTATTTCAGGCTTAACAGTAAATCTAATAACCGTTCCAGCTCTTCGCGGCTGTAATATTCAATCTCAATTTTTCCTTTTTTCGATCCGAGAACAATGTTCACCTTTGTTCCCAATGTGCTACTCAGCTCTTCCTCCAACGCCAGCAAGTCTCTGTTTTTAGGCCTTTTCTCCGATTTTTGCTTTTTCTTAGAGGGTTTGCCGTCCTTGGCAAAGGCCTCTATGTCTCTCACGGTCCAATTCTGCTCAACGCATTTCTGCGCAAGACTGATTTGCTCCTTGCTGTTTTTGATTCCCGCAATCGCCCTGGCATGACCGCTGGTAAGCCGTCCGTCGACCACCATTTGCTGCACTTCTTCGGGCAATTTCAACAGGCGCAAAGAGTTCGCTATATATGGTCGGCTCTTTCCTATGCTCTTTGAAACCTCTTCCTGGGTAAGCCCGTATTCTGATATCAAAGTCGATAGACCGATGGCTTCTTCAATGGGGTTCAAATCCTCCCGCTGCATGTTTTCTATCAGAGCCAACAGAGCATTCTGTTCGTCCGTGAGCTCTTTTATCAGACACGGCACTTCTTTCAATCCTGCTTTTCTTGCGGCCCGCCATCTTCGCTCTCCAGCCACAATCTCATAGCCGTTATTGCTGCGCCGCAGGATAATAGGTTGTATAATGCCATGTTCTTCAATGGATTTGGCCAGTTCTTCTATCTTAGCTTCGCTGAAATCCTTCCTCGGCTGATCTTTGTTGGGCTTTATCTCATGAATATCGACAAAGCTCACGCTGTCTTGAGATGGACGCTCCCGCTCTTGTTGATTGTCACCTACTGTAATTTCCACGCCGCCGAACAGCGCTTCCAGGCCTTTACCCAGTCCTCTGTTTTTCGACGCGCTCATCTTTTCTTCCTATTCCTTTCCTGTTCCAGAAACTCTTCTGCAAACTCCATATAGGCCAAAGCTCCTTTTGAGCGAGGATCATACTCCGTGATAGGCAGCCCATAGCTGGGAGCCTCTGCCAATCGCACATTCCTCGGAATTACTGTAGTATAGACCTTATCCCTGAAGTATTTCTTTACTTCTTCTACCACCTGGATTGACAAATTGGTCCGTCCGTCAAACATGCTTAAAATGACACCCTGAATCTCCAGTTTTTTATTCAGGTTCTTTTTAACCAGTTCGATGGTGCTCATAAGCTGGCTGACCCCTTCCAGGGCATAGAATTCACATTGTATGGGGATTAAAACGCTGTCAACAGCAGTGAGGGAGTTGATAGTTAACAGTCCCAAAGAAGGGGGGCAGTCAATAAAAATATAATCGTATTTGTCCTTAATTTTATCAATGGCCTTTTTAAGCCTTCTTTCTCTTCCCTCTAACTGAACGAGTTCTATCTCCGCACCGGCAAGTTGTACGCTGGCAGGGATAATGTCCAGATTCTTCAGTCCGGTGGAAAGGATAGCTTCTTCAGGCTCCACGTTGTCGTCTATCAGAACCTCATATGCTGTCCTTTTCAATCCTTTCTTTAAAATCCCCATTCCGCTGGTCGTATTGCCCTGAGGGTCTATGTCCAGGATCAGAACCTTCTTTCCTTTCATGGCCAGACAAGCTGCCAGATTAATATTTGTAGTAGTTTTGCCTACTCCGCCTTTCTGATTGAAAATCGCAATTGCCTTTCCCAAATTTTTCTTCCCTTCCTTATCTATCGAAATAATAATCAGACTCAAGACTTTATTAAAAGTCGTACGGTGTTTTCGTTAATTCACTTTGTTTTAGCGTATTCCCGCCCTCATAGCCATTTGAAATAAATTTGTCTAAAGATCTTAATCTCATTATATAACAATATAGCGACAAAATACATAATTTAAACATAAAAAAATGAATGTTTCACGTGAAACATCCATTAATGAAATGATTAAACCTGTGTTTTGTTGCGATTTTGAGCTATACGCCATTTAAAATTATTTATTATTAAGCGCAGGGTTGCGTTCCGGCGAGCACAAGCAAGTGCCGTCCTAGCAGGATTGGTGGCTGTCACAACCTGCAGCACGTATCACATAGCTTCATCTGGCAGGAGAGCAATTCCAACCGCAAGAAACTTTTTATAGACGTCAGGTACATAAAATAGAATAAATAGCAGTTTTTGTTATGAATAATAATACCTAATCTCTGCCTATTTTGTCCGAAAGCGAAAAGCCGGGCAAGACACAATCTTTTAAAATCGATAAAACAAGTGATAGCAATGCAATAAAATTAATAAGAAAACAACTCTCCATCCGATCATACGGCTTTCTTTGGAATAATGATGCGAAGCTCCAGGTGATCCCCTTTATCCTCCTGAAAGTACTGGGCTCCGCTTTCCACTTCCCGTATTGTGTTAAAAGCTTTCTTTATAGTATTGATATAGATCCTATAGTTAATAAATCTGAGTTTTTCGGCCTTGCGACGCTCATCCTCAGTCTTTTTAAGAAAATCATCGATGAGTTTTTCGCTCTGTCTCACATTTAGAGAATGTTCAATTATCCTGTCCAAAATTAATTTTCGCTGCTTGCTGTCCGGAAGACGCAGAAGAGCCCTGGCATGGCGTTCCGACAGCTGATTTTCCGTCAGCGCAATCTGTATTTCCTCAGGAAGTGACAAAAGGCGGATCTTATTGGAAATAGTAGATTGTTGCTTTCCGACGCGCTTGGCAATTTCACTTTGAGTCAGGCCGTATTCATCCATAAGCTTCTTGTATGCCGCAGCTTCTTCTATGTAGCTCAAGTTCTCCCTCTGTACATTCTCAATCAGCGCGATAAATGCCATGTCCTTTTCATTGGCATCCCGAATAATGGCAGGAATTTTTTCCAGGCCGACAAGCTGCGACGCGCGAACTCTTCGCTCGCCGGCAATCAACACGTACTGCGACCCGATTTTTTTAACGATCACCGGCTGAATCACTCCGAATTCCCGGATAGAATTGCTCAACTCTTCCAATTCCTGATTTGAAAAGGTTTTCCTCGGCTGATCCGGACTTATTACTATGGAATCAATGGGTATTTCCATAGGTCCACTTTTATTTCTCAGCAACATAAAAATACCTCCTTTGTTTCATTTTACAGGAGGCATGTACAATGTGCAGATTTTTCATAATACAAATAACGGCAAGAAATTCTATTTTATCGGGTTTTTCGATGGCATTCCCGCTTTTCTCGGATACTTCGCAGGCGTGGGCGCGATCTTTTCAATCCAAAGGATCTGATGGTTCAAGCCCGTATCTTCCACAGGCATACCGGAAGTGTCTTTATACCTTCCTCCTAATATCTTCAAAGCCTTCCTGCTTTCATCAAGTTCGCTGTCGATGTCTTCCGACTTATACGCGGCAAAGTAGCCTCCTACCCTGACAAAAGGAAGGCAGTACTCCGCCAGTACAGACAAGTTCGCTACCGCTCGAGAAATGCAAATATCGTATTTCTCCCGGTGAATACTCTGCTTGGCTAAATCCTCTGCCCGTCCGTGAAGGGCAACGGCGTTTCTGACCCCTATATCCTTAATGATATCGTTTAATATGCGAATCCTCTTATTGAGGGAATCCATTAAAACAAACTCCTTTTCGGGAAAGCAGATAGTCAAAGGAAGCCCGGGAAAGCCCGCACCAGTGCCTATATCGATAATCTTCTTCGCCTTTAAAAATTCCGGATAGGCGCTCGCCGCAAGGGAATCGACGAAATGCTTTATTTCAAACTCATGGGGATCTTTAATGGCTGTCAGGTTGACTTTCTCATTCCATTCAAGCACCAAATCTCTGTAAGCTGAAAATGCATCCATCCGCTGGGGGCTGTCCTCAATATTCAAAGCTTTCATCGCTTTTCGTAGAACTTCCATAGCCAATGCTTTCTCTCCTTTGATTTGTATATTACGATTTTGAGTTTTTGAAGCTGAGATAATGTTCTCCAACAGGCAAATAACTATATATTGATTTCGGTGCGAGGGGAATGAGCTCCCGCTTGATGGCTACGCGCTGCGTGCCATACGATCTAGACGGCCCGTCCTGCCCGGTTGGCACTTGCTTGTACTCGCCGGAGCTCATTCCCCTCGCACCGAAATCTGTATAAATAATAATAATCGATTTAATGTTAAATCAACTGCTGCGGCGGCGCATTCGCTCCAGATGAATCATTAGCACATTAATATCTGCCGGCGAAACGCCGGAAATCCGCGAAGCTTGTCCTAATGACAGCGGTCGATGCTGATTGAGCTTCTGCCTGGCCTCGATGCGAAGTCCATCCAGCGACATGTAATCCAGATCCTCCGGCAGCTTCTGATTCTCCAACTTTCGAAAACGCTCAATCTGCTGTTCCTGCTTGGTGATATAACCCTCATACTTGATATGAACCTCCACCGATGTAATGATATGCTTCGAAAGAGGCTCCCTCTCCGGATCCACCTTCGCTAATAGCTCGTAAGATGTCTCGGGGCGGCGCAAAAGCTCAGCGAGAGAAATGCCTTTCTTAACCGGGGAGCTTCCGATGGACTCAAGAAACTCATTGGCCTTTGCCGGATTTATTATCGTCTTATTAAGGCGCTTCAACTCCCTTTCAAAAGCTTCTTTTCTGCTTAAGTAAGCCTCATACCGCTCCTTCGGCACGGCTCCCACTCGATATCCCTTTTCAGTCAGACGTTCCTCCGCATTGTCCTGGCGAAGCACAAGCCTGTATTCCGCCCTTGAAGTCATGATCCTATAAGGCTCATTGGTGCCCTTCGTAATAAGATCGTCTATCAGAACTCCGATATAGGCTTCCGATCTGTCCAGAATAAATGGTTCTCTTCCGTTAAGCTTCAAAACCGCGTTAATCCCCGCCATCAGCCCCTGAGCCGCTGCTTCTTCATAACCGGAGCTCCCGTTAAATTGGCCGGCGCAGAATAAGTTCTCCACTTTCCGGTGTTCCAAATTAATCTGCAGCTCCAAAGGATCGATGCAATCGTACTCTATAGCGTAAGCCGGCCGGACGATCTTCACGTTTTCAAGTCCGGGTATGGTTTTGTAAAACAGCTCCTGAACGTCCTCGGGCAGGCTGGAAGACATGCCCTGGACATACATCTCTTCCGTATAAAGCCCTTCCGGTTCAATGAACAGCTGGTGCCTCTCTTTGTCTGCAAATCGTTTAACTTTATCCTCAATAGACGGGCAATACCTGGGACCTACCCCTTCTATTTGCCCTCCGAAAAGCGCAGACCGTTCAAAGTTCTTGCGTATTATCTCGTGAGTCTCTTCGTTGGTATATGTGAGCCAGCAGGATATCTGTTCCCGCTCCAACTTTTCATTCATGAAAGAAAAAGGAACTATTTCCTCATCTCCCGGCTGTTCGATCATGGCATCGTAATTCAAAGAACTACCCTTTACCCTGGCCGGTGTACCCGTCTTGAATCTGCGCATGGCAAAACCTTGCTTTTTAAGGTGCTCGGCCAGTTTCAGCGAAGGAGCAAGTCCGTTGGGCCCGCTGGTGAAATTGTATTCCCCTATAAAAATCCTGCCTCCGAGAAAAGTTCCCGTGGCCAGTATTACTACCTTTGACAGGTAGACCGCTCCCGTATTGAGCATAACGCCCTTCACTTTCTGATCTTCTATGATCAGCTCAACCACTTCTCCCTGCTTTAAATCCAATTCTTCCTGTTGCTCCAGCGCCCGCTTCATAGCCTGATGATATAAAGTTTTGTCCGCCTGGACACGAAGGGAATGCACGGCAGGGCCCTTGGAAGTGTTCAGCATTCTGCTCTGTATAAATGCCTCGTCTATGGCAAGCCCCATCTGCCCTCCCAGCGCATCGATCTCCCGGACCAGATGACCCTTGCCGCTTCCTCCGATGGAGGGATTGCACGCTAACATGGCTATGGCTTCCAGATTCATGGAAAGAATCAAAGTCTTTTTTCCCATTCTGGCGCAAACCAAAGCCGCTTCGCAGCCGGCATGACCGGCTCCTACTACTATTACGTCATATTCACCCATGAGATAGCCCATAGTAAATTCCTACTTTCCAAATTTAACTTTATTTTTGTTTTCTGGGCAGGGGGAGTGTTCTCCCACTCAAAGAAGCTACGCGCTGCGTGCCATACGATCTAAACGGCCCGTCCTGCCCGGTTGGCACTTGCTTGTACTCGCTGGAGCACACTCCTCCTGCTCCAAACACCTATATATATTATCTATTTCCCAAGGCAAAATCGTTCGAATACGGCATCGATTATATCTTCAGTAACGGTTTCGCCGATAATTTCTCCCAGTGTTTCCCAGGCATGTCGTACATCCACTTCAATAAAATCCAGTGCCTCGAATTGAGATGCCATGGCTATCGCATCGGAAAGATTCTTTCTTGCCCTGATTAAAAGGTCCTTATGCCTGGTATTTGTAATGATATCACTGTGTTCCTGGGTCAGCTGACCGCCGTAAACCAGCTCCTCGATGCTTTCCTCCAGCTTATCTATTCCTTTTTCCTCTATGACAGCCGCATCGATGAACCTTGCCTGGGGCAATAAATCAGCAAGTTGATCCGCCCCGACCTGTTTTCCCAAATCCGTCTTATTCAACATGACGATGACCTTCCGATCACCGATTCTCTCAGCGATTTCCAAATCCTCTTTGCATAGGGGCTGACTTCCATCCACCATGAAAACGATCAAATCGGCTTTTTCAAATGCCGCCTTGCTCCTCTCGATGCCCATACGCTCGATGGGATCGTCCGTTGAATGAATTCCCGCCGTATCTGTCAAGTAAACAGGAATTCCTCTCAGGTTGAAACCTTCTTCGATGGTATCCCTGGTCGTCCCCGGTATTTCAGTCACGATGGCCCTCTGCTCGCGCAATAGGGCATTGAGCAAAGAAGATTTTCCCACATTAGGCCTGCCCACAATGGTAATCCTGAGACCCTCCTGAATAATCCGCCCTGTATCCGCTGAAGCTATGAGTTTATCTATATCATCGCCAATTAACGATAAACTTTTTATTAATTCTTCATAGGTGATTTCTTCAATATCTTCGTCGGGATAATCTATATTTACGGCCAGATTTACGAGAAGGTCCATAAGCCAGCCGCGAAGTTCCTTCACTTTTCTGGAAATACTTCCTTCCAACTGGTTTACAGCCGCCTCGAAACTCTTGTCCGTTTTGGCACGAACCAAATCAATGACGGCTTCCGCCTGGGAAAGATCGATTCTGCCGTTCAAAAAAGCCCTTTTCGTAAATTCTCCCGGCTCGGCCAACCTGGCTCCCTGAGCAAGGACAAGGGAGAGGATCTTGCGCAATGAAACAACACTGCCATGGCATTGAATCTCCGCCACATCTTCCTTGGTGTAGGTGTGAGGAGCCTCCATGAATACGGCCATAACCTCATCCACCACGGATTTGGTTTCGGGGTCCACAATGTGTCCGTAGGTTAATTGCCTATTAACGATATGCGTTGAATCTTGCAAGCGCTCGGGTACAAAGAGTTTCTGTAGAATATCCTTTGCTTTTGTTCCGCTTATTCTTACAATCCCTATCCCGCCTTCTCCAAAGGCGGTTGCAATTGCAGCAACCGTATCTTCCATTTTCTCCTCCAATCTGCCACCCGTTTGTATGTATTTGGTGTCAGACACTTTTTACAACTGTTGGCAAAGTTTTGTGCAAAAAATAAAGTTATGTGTCGATCTAAAGTTGCAAAACGGTCCATTCTGTGCAAAAAGTTGAGTTATGTGTGAAATTTTAAGGTTATTGCCCCAATAATTCACACACAACTCGATTTTTTGCTCTTTTTACGATCCAATTTAGTCCTCCCTGCCTGGTTGGCACTTGCTTGTACTCGCGGGAGAGCAACCCTACGCTGCCAAAATTATATTATTATAAATGCGGGATAAAAACCAGCCACTGGATTTTCCTGTGGCTGGTTTTATCGTTTATTTACGTTCTATTATTACCCTTCTGTACGGTTCCTCTCCTTCGCTCCTCGTCGTCACCGCTGCATTTTTCTGGAGGGCCGAATGAATCACTTTTCTTTCGTATGGATTCATCGGTTCGAGCCGCACGTTCTTTCCTGTCCGTTGTACTTTATCTGCCAGCCGGTTGGCAAGCTGCTCCAGCGTCTTTTCCCGCTTTGATCGATAGTTTTCAGCATCAACTATCACCCGCAGGTATTTGTCCCTGTCCTTGTTTGCAACCAAGCTTGTCAAGTATTGAATAGAGTCAAGAGTTTGTCCCCTCTTACCTATAATACTTCCTGAATCCGGGCCTGAAATTTCAAAGTACACACATTCTTCATTGGCATATGCTTTTACTTCCAGATCAAGCCCCATACGACTTATTACGTCTTTTAGAAAATCCATCGCCGGCGCATCATCCACTTCCTTGAGATCCGGCGGTCGCTGACTTATAGAAACTCTATTCTTTGACTCATCCCTTAGATGATTTTGTCTGCTCTTCTTCTTTCTCGATCTTGACTTATTTCTCGAACTGCTTTTTACGGTTTTTTCTTTCCTCTCCTTGCCCGAAGGTTCTTCTGTTTTTCTCTTTTCTTTTTCTTCTTCCTTCTTCTCTATTTCCGGTTCTTTTTTCTTTACTACTCTTACTTTTGCAAGCTTCGATCCAAGTCCGAAAAATCCTCTGGAGGGCTCTTCAAGAACGATGACCTCCACTTGATCTCTTTCCACTTTCAAATCCTGAAGGGCTAATCTGACCGCATCTTCTACGTCTTTGCCCCATTTTTCCGAAAAATCCATTTCACACCTCCGTATTTAAGCTCCGGCTTTCAAAGTGGACATCTTCTTAGCTTTCCATTTATTCATCGCAAAAGTTTGAACGATCATAAACAAGGTCCCTGTAAACCAGTATATTGTCAGTCCAGCCGGAAAAGATCTTCCCAACCACACGATCATAATGGGGAAGAAATATCTCATCATCTTCATCATCGCATTGGTACTTCCCATATCCGCTGTTGCCGACATAGATTGCGTCAAAGAGAAAGAAATGAAAGTTGCTATACCCGCCAGGATAGGCAGAATCCAGGGATCAGGCTGAGAAAGATCGGGAACCCATAAAAATGCTTCGTGAACGCCCATCAACATCTGTGGATCATCTATAAATGCTATGGGATTTCTCAACAGTACAAACAGCGCTAAAATAATAGGCATTTGAATCAACATGGGAAGACACCCTTTCATGGGGTTGAAGTTTTCTTCCTTGTAAAGCTCCATGATCTTCATGTTCATCAATTCTCTGTCATGAGCATATTTTTTCTGAATAGCTTGGATCTTCGGCTGAAATTCCTTCATTTTAATCGAGCTCTTTATCTGCGACGCATAAAGCGGAAACAAGCAGGCTCGCACCAGCAGCGTAAATACTATCAGCGCTATGCCGTAGTTATTGATCGTGTTGTATAGAAACGATAGCAAATGGCCCATCGGTTCTGCGAAGATAGCCATAACTTTTTCATATGTGGTCATTCAATATCCTCCATTCATTTTAAAGGATCATATCCTCCCGGATGGAAAGGATGACATTTCAAAATTCTCTTGATTCCGAGGTAGCTGCCCTTAAATGTGCCGTATTTTTCTACTGCCTGGATAAAATACGCAGAACAACTGGGATAAAATCTGCAGGTTGGAGGGAAAAGAGGAGAAATAATTTTTTGATATCCTTTTATAAGGAATATTATAAACCTTTTCACTTTCCCTCACCTGGCATTTTCTGAAAGAGCTTTGCTCTTTTCAATGCGGCTTCCATAGATTTTTTAACATCCGCACATTTCAAATCTACAATGGTCTTCCTCGCTATAAAAAGCAAGTCGTATCCCGGTTTTATCTGATTTTCTATGCTGCGATACGATTCACGAAGCAGTCTCCTGGCACGGTTTCTCTGTACGCTCTTTCCTACTTTCTTACTTGCTAAAAAAACCCTCCTGTTATAAGAAAGGCCGTTTTCCCTGAAAATCAGAACTAAACATCTCTCTCTTACAGATTTTCCTTTTTCGTACAGTGAGGTAAAATCTTTTTGCTTTCGCAGCACTTCGGGTTTTAACATGCCTTCTCCTTATTCGCTCTCTTCATTTGCTTTATTACACGGCAAACAGAGGGCAAAAGTGTGCTGAATCAGCTGGACATGAAACAAAAAGACCACGTCCGCGGTCTCTATGCTGTGAGTCTCCTTTTTCCCTTCATTCTTCTTCTCTTAATGATATTTCTACCGCTTTTTGTACTCATTCTTTTGCGAAAGCCGTGCTCTCTTTTTCTCTGCCTTGTCTTCGGCTGATATGTGCGCTTCAAGCCACGTACACCTCCTGATTTGGTATTTTTGGAGCAGCTGAATTCCACTGCTCTTCTTTTACAATTGCCAGTTGATTATACATTTAGATGGTAATATTGTCAAACCTTTTTCCTACCCTTCCGCCTGCGTATCATTGGTCACTCTGCCATTTTCTACTATGAAGACCTTTCTCTCCGGCAGGCTGATCCATAATTTCCCCTTTTTTTCCGCTGCCGTTATAAAAAGCTGAACGTCGGATAAACTGTTTATAAGGAATTTCTGCCTCTTTTCATCCAGCTCAGAAAGCACATCATCGAGAAGAAGTGCCGGATTCTCCTTTTTTTCCTCCTGAATTATGCGAACTTCAGCCAGTTTCAGTGAAAGAGCCACCGTTCTCTGCTGTCCCTGAGATCCGTAATTCCGCACATCTTTACCGTCAATGCTAATTCTTAGATCGTCTCTATGAGGTCCGGACTCTGTACTTCCCCTGTATATGTCCCTCTTTCTCTCTTTGTTAAGTTTTTTAATGAAAGCCTCTTTTATCTCTTCCCTGCTTCCTTTAACCGGTACGGATGACTCATAAAACAAATCCAGCTCTTCTTTTCCGTCGGTAATGCTGCTGTGAAGCTGCTTGCTTATTATTTTTAATTTTTCTACAAAATTCATTCTTTCTATTATGATCCTGCTTCCGTATTCCGCAAGGTTGTTTTCCCAGATCTCCATCAGCTCATTATTAAGGCTTTCACTTTTCAACAGGGAATTTCTCTGCATGAGAACTTTCTTATACCTGGCAAGGGTGCTGTAATATACAGGTTTTAATTGACAGAGCTCTCTGTCCATGAACTTTCTTCTCTTTTCCGGCTCTTCCTTTACGATCTTAAGATCTTCCGGAGTAAAACAGACAATATACGCTTTATCCAATAGATCGCTGCTCTTCTTTGCTTTGCACCCGTCTATCTGTATACTTTTTCCCTGTCTCGACAGAATTATTTCTATGCTTCTCTCCCTTCCCTCTTTTATATAAACGCTTTTTACACAAGAGAAGTCTCCTTCAAAACCGATCATCTCCGCATCTTTGTTGGTACGAAAAGACTTTCCAAGACTCATGATATACAGCCCTTCGAGAAGATTGGTCTTCCCTTGCGCATTGTTGCCCGTAATTATATTTACGTTTGGATGAAAAGATACAGTCTGTTCCTTATAGTTTCTGAAGTTTTTCAGCGTTATTTCGGTAAAATACATGTTTATTTCACCTAAAAGGCTTTCGGAGAAATCCTCACCGGTAATATCAAATACTCATACCTGTTCCCTTCGAGAGGTTTAATGAGGCAGGGACTCACATTGGTGTTGAATTCCATGACCACTTCTTCATCGTCTATTACCTTCAGTGCATCTAATAGATATTTGGCATTGAAGCCGATTTCAAGATCGTTTCCCTCTTTTTCGACAAAGAGCTCTTCTTTCACATTTCCTTCTTCGGATCTTGAAGAGATGAGAATCTTATCTCTTACAATGGACAATTTGACCAGATTGTTTTTACCTTCTTTTGCCAACAAGGAGGCCCTTTCAAGGCAGTCTATCATTTCACCCCGGTTTACTTTCTGCCTGCTCAGGTATTCTTTAGGAAGAATGTCTTTGTATTTTACAAACTCTCCTTCCATAATGCGAAGCACTATCCGCGCACCTTCCATTAGAAATACTGCTTTCTTTTCATCTATAATCATATCCACTTCTTTTATATTCTCGTCTTCGCTGAATACCCTGTTCACTTCATTGAGTATCCTTGCAGCGATGATGATCTTCATTTTTGGGGCTTTTTCCATACTTTCTCTCGTTACTGCCATGCGGAAGCCGTCAAGAGCAACCATGGTCATTCCTTCTTCATCCATTTCAAGAAGCACGCCCACTATGATTCCTTTCGCTTCTTCTATGCTGGCGGCATACGACGTTCTCTTAATCATTTCTTTCAGGACTTCCTTGTCTATCCTTATGCCGGTTTCTTCTTTTATCTCTCCTATATTCGGAAATTCGTCAGCCGGCTGCCCTACTATGGTAAACTCGGAAGCCAGGCACCGGATCGTTACCGACCCTTCAGACTCTTCTACTTCCACCTCTTCGTTGGGTAGTTTTCTTATAATGTCTATAAAGAGCTTTGCAGATACTACGATGGAACCTTCCTCCAACACATTTACAGGAACGGTCTTTTCTATACTTAAATCCAAATCTGAAGCTGCAAGCTTCAAGTTGCCGTCAGAAGAGGCTTCCAGAAGAATTCCTTTTAATATAGGGATGGTAGTTCGGGAAGAGACAGCTTTTGATACTGTATTGAGAGCTTTGGATAGTATTTGCTGGTTGCAGGAAAATTTCATAGCATTGGCCTCCTTCTTTTTTTAATCTTTTCATAGCAGTATTAGCAGTAGGGCCTGTGAATTTGTGGATATCTTCTGTGGATAAAGAAAATTCAACAAAAGATATCATTTAAAAACTGTGGATAAGTTGAAAAAATTATCTTTTTATAATAGCATAATTAATTATTTTGTATATCGTTCTCCAGGAAAAGAACGATTTCTTTCAATGTTTCATTGGTTCGCATTTCGGAGCTTATCTTATCGCAGGCGTGCAATACCGTTGTGTGGTCCCTGTTGCCGAAAGCTTCACCGATCTTTGGGAGGGAAAGATCGGTGAGATCCCTGCATATGTACATGGCGATTTGACGCGGAAAGGCCAGGTTGCGGGAGCGTTTCGAAGATTCAATATCCGAAATTTTTATATTGAAATGACGGCACACGTATTTTTTAATGAGTTCCGGAGTTATATTTTTGTCGTCTGTTGCAAAGACATCTTTCAACACTTCTTTGGCAAAATCCCGGTCTATGCGTTGCCCTGTCAGGGAAGCGTAAGCCACGACCCGTATAAAAGCTCCTTCCAATTCACGGACGTTGTTCTGAATCTTTTCTGCGATGACTTTTATAACCTCCATAAAATCTTCGTCTACGGGTATCTCTTCCAATTCGGCCTTTTTACATAAAATAGCGACCCGGGTTTCAAAGTCGGGAGGTTGAATATCGGCGATCAGGCCCCACTCAAAGCGGGAACGAAGCCTTTCCTCTAATGTAGCAATGGCTTTAGGAGGACGGTCGCTGGAAAAAATAATTCGTTTGTTTGCGTCATAAAGGGTGTTGAAGGTATGGAATATTTCCTCCTGAACGCTCTCTTTCTTTTCAAGAAATTGTATATCGTCAATTAACAGTACGTCTATATTTCTGTACTTATTGCGGAAACCGGCGGTATTGTTATCCCGAATCGCCTTGATAAACTCGTTGGTGAACATTTCCGAAGAAACGTAAAGCACCTTCAAGTTGGGCGTATTACGGATGATGTAATGCCCGATAGCGTGCATCAGATGGGTTTTGCCGAGACCTGCTCCCCCATAGATAAAGAGCGGGTTGTATTGGGAGGAAAGAGGCATTTCGGCTACCGCAAGGGAAGCGGCGTATGCAAACTGGCTGTTTTTACCGACGACAAAGGTGCTGAACACGTATTTTGGGTTCAGATAGAGCTCGTCCGTAAAAGTATGAGTTAAAGTGTTTGCCTTCCTTTCCTGCTCCTGCTCTACTTCTTCGGGATCCATAAAAACAGCCCGAAGCTTGATTCCGAAAGCTTGTTTGATGGCCGATTCTATCAGGCTGCGATAACGCTCTTCTAAAATGTTCTTTCCGATTCCGCCTCCCAGGACAAGGTATAAGCAACCTTCTTCTTCGTCCAAACGGTAAGGGGTGAGAGGAACGATCCAGGTATCATAACTGACTGCTGTCATTTCGGGTTTTAGATATTCAAGTGTTTTTTCCCAGGATTTTTCCAGATTGTTCATTCTTCTTCCTTTTCATTATGCGACTTAGATGTGATTGACTTAAACATAGAAAAAACGTTTATTTAGTCTGTGTTTATTAATCATATCTAAAAAGTTATCCACAGGCAAGACCTAACTTTAGAAATCATTTTATTCAAGGGTTAGAAGACTTGCCCACAAGTTGTGGAAAACAGTCATCCACAAAAGGCAATGTGGAATGATATATGTCCAAAAAAATTCTCAGTCTATAACCCCTTAAATCGCCCAAATAAAGAACGTAAAAAAGAGAAATAAATCAAAAGAGCCTTTTTGGATATTTTATTGAAAAAATTAAGAATTTGCGCTATAATAAATAGTCATCTTTTTTAGTCAATAAAACGAACAAATAATAATTTCTTTATGTGTTTTCGGGACGGAGAGTGTCTCCCTCCCCGCCCCGAAAACACATAAAAAGCATTCTGAAGGCCAAATTGAAAGATAGCAAACAGGAGGGTTGTAAATGACGGCAGCAGACGTAAAGCAGCAACAATACAATGCCGAGCAAATTCAAGTATTGGAAGGATTGGAACCCGTTCGAAAACGCCCGGGTATGTATATAGGCACTACAGGACCAAAAGGCTTGCACCATTTGGTCTATGAGGTAGTTGATAACAGTATTGACGAAGCCATTGCAGGTTTCTGTAAAAACATAAACGTAACTATAAGACCGGACAACTCCATCGTTGTGGAAGATGACGGCAGGGGAATGCCCGTAGACCTTCATTCCAAATTGAAGATTCCGGCGGTAGAAGTTATACACACTGTTCTTCACGCCGGCGGAAAATTCGGCGGAGGCGGCTATAAAGTCACCGGAGGCCTTCACGGTGTGGGCGCTTCGGTGGTAAATGCCCTGTCCGAAAAAATGGAAGTTGAGATTATGCGGGATGGCAAGATCTACAGGCAGGTCTATTCAAGGGGCAAGACCGTAACTCCTTTGGAAATTGTAGGAGAGGCGGGAAATAAGACCGGTTCCAGGACCATGTTCAAACCCGACCCCGAGATCTTCGACGAGGTAGAATTCAACTACGATACCCTTGAACACAGGCTGCGGGAAATGGCGTTCCTGAACAAGGGGATCAAAATACAACTGAAGGACGAAAGAGAAGGACAGAAGAAAAAAGAGACCTTCCATTACGAAGGCGGAATAAAAGCGTTTGTCAAATATTTGAACAAGAATAAAGTAGGCATCCATCCGGATATCATCTATTTTGCATTGTCGAAAAACGATATGGAAGTGGAAGTGGCAATGCAGTACACGGATCACTACAATGAGCTGATCCTGTCCTATGCCAACAATATAAACACCACGGAAGGGGGTACCCATCTCATCGGGTTTAAATCCGCCCTCACCAGAGTATTGAACGACTACGCCAAGCGCAGCAAGTACATTAAGGACAACGAAGAAGCCCTTTCCGGTGAAGACGTAAGAGAAGGGCTTACGGCCGTTATTTCCGTAAAGCTCATGACCCCGCAGTTTGAAGGACAAACAAAGACAAAGCTTGGCAACAGCGAGATGCGCGGTTTTGTGGAAACCACCACAAATGAATATCTCATGGCGTTTCTTGAGGAGAACCCCCAGCAAGCCAGGATAATAGTGGATAAATGTCTCAGGGCCGCCAGGGCCAGAGAAGCCGCAAGAAAGGCCAGAGAGCTGACGCGCAGAAAAGGCGTGTTGGACAACCTTGCCCTGCCCGGAAAACTGGCAGATTGTTCCGAGAAAGATCCGGCCCTCTGTGAAATATTCCTGGTTGAGGGAGATTCCGCCGGCGGATCCGCCAAGATGGGAAGGGATCGAGCCAGGCAAGCCGTTCTTCCCCTTCGCGGAAAAATCCTCAACGTAGAGAAGGCCAGATTGGACAAGATATTGAATTCAGAAGAGATTAAGAACATGATCACGGCCTTCGGCTGCAACATAGGGGAAGACTTCGACGAATCCAAACTTCGTTACCATAAAATCATCATCATGACCGACGCCGACGTGGACGGCGCCCATATCCGCACCTTGCTTCTGACCTTTTTCTACCGCTATATGAGGCCTCTCATCGAAGGCGGATATGTGTATATAGCCCAGCCGCCTCTCTATAGAACGGTCAAGGGCAGGGAAGTATATTATACGTATTCCGAGAGAGAACAGGAAAAGCTCCTCAATGAGATCGGAAGACAGGGCATTTCGCCTCCCCAGCGCTACAAGGGTCTTGGAGAAATGGATGCGGAGCAGCTCTGGGAGACCACCATGGACTACAACAAGCGAACCCTTATTCAGGTTACCGTGGACGACGTGGCTATGGCGGACGACATTTTCACCATCCTCATGGGAGACAAAGTGCCTCCCAGGAAGAAATTTATCGAAGAGAACGCCAAATTTGTAAGAAACCTGGATATTTAACCATATTCTCAAGACAAAACACGGCGGCAAATTTCAGTAAAAGGAGACAAGTATGGCGAATTTAATAGAAGACTCCAGACTAATACAGACAGAAATTTACGACGAAATGAAAAAATCCTATATAGATTATGCCATGAGCGTAATCGTGGGACGAGCCCTTCCCGATGTGAGGGACGGCTTGAAGCCGGTGCACAGAAGGATTCTCTACGGTATGGCCGGATTGGGATTGACGCCGGAAAAGCCCTATAAAAAATCCGCCCGTATCGTCGGTGAAGTTCTCGGTAAATATCATCCTCACGGAGACAGCTCCGTATACGACGCCATGGTGCGGCTTGCCCAGGATTTCTCCATACGCTACATGCTGGTGGACGGCCACGGCAACTTCGGTTCCGTAGACGGAGACGGGGCGGCGGCCATGCGGTACACAGAGGCGAAATTGACGTCTCTTGCCATGGAGATGCTCCGGGATATCGATAAAGAAACCGTTGACTTTGCGCCCAACTTCGACGGGGAAGAAAAAGAGCCCGTAGTTCTGCCTTCCCGTTTTCCCAACCTTTTGGTAAACGGAAGCAGCGGAATTGCCGTAGGAATGGCCACATCCATTCCTCCCCATAACCTGGGCGAAGTAATCGATGCGGCGGTCTACATGATCGACCACAAGGATGCGGATATAAACGACCTTATAAAAATCGTCAAAGGCCCCGATTTCCCCACCGGCGCCATCATCATGGGAAAGAGCAGCGCCAGGCAGGCATACCGGACAGGTCAGGGCCGGATTATAGTGCGTTCAAAGGCGGAGATCGAAGAGACCAATAAGGGAAAACACCAGATCGTCGTTACGGAAATCCCTTACATGGTCAACAAGGCCAGGCTCATCGAAAAGATCGCCGAATTAGTGAAAGATAAGAGACTGGAAGGCATTTCCGATATAAGGGACGAGTCCAACCGCAACGGCATGCGCATCGTCATCGAACTGAAACGGGATGCAAATCCCAGGATCATTCTGAACCGGCTGTACAAGCATACTCAGCTTCAGGAAACTTTCAGCATGATCATGTTGGCTTTGGTTAACGGCGAACCCAAGATCCTTACACTGAAAGAAATGCTGGAGCAGTACCTGCTTCACCAGAAGGACGTTGTCACGCGAAGGACCAAGTTCGACCTCAGAAAAGCGGAAGCGAGAGTCCATATACTGGAAGGATTGCGCATAGCGCTGGACAACATAGATGCGATAATAAAACTGATCCGTGAGAGCTACAACGATGCGAAACAGAGACTGATGGAAGCCTTTGGACTGACTGATATTCAAGCTCAGGCCATTTTGGATATGCGGCTTGCAAGGCTGCAGGGACTGGAGCGGGAAAAAATCGATAACGAATACGCCGATTTATTGCAGAAGATCGCCTGGTACAAGCGCCTGCTTTCTAACGAGTCTGAGCTGATGAACGTCATCAAGGAAGAGCTCCTGGAGATCAAGAACAAGTTTGCCGACAAGAGGCGGACCAAGATCATGGCCGATGCGGAGGAGATTGAAGAAGAAGACCTGATTCAAGAGGAAAACGTGGCCATAACCCTCACACATTTGGGCTATATTAAGAGGGTTTCCGCCGACACCTATAAGACACAGCGCAGGGGAGGAAGGGGCATTACCGGCCTCACTACCAGGGACAATGACTTCGTAAAGGACCTGATCATCACTTCCACCCATAATTATTTAATGTTCATCACGAATACAGGTAAAGCCCACCGGATCAAAGCCTACGAGGTGCCGGAAGCCAACAGGACTGCCAAAGGTACTCCTG
Source organism: Eubacteriales Family XIII. Incertae Sedis bacterium (assembly GCA_012521055.1). Classification (GTDB taxonomy): domain Bacteria; phylum Bacillota; class Clostridia; order Peptostreptococcales; family Anaerovoracaceae; genus UBA1426. Next base: position 11,404 of record JAAYNC010000108.1, on the reverse strand, counting down.
CCGTCAACTTCCTGAACTTGATGCCTCGTGAGCGCATAACGGCGGTGATTCCTATTGAGGACTTTTCGGCGGACAAATACCTGGTGGGAGTCACTAAAAATGGCATTATAAAGAAAACCGAGATTTCCCAATTTGACACCAATCGAAAGACTGGCCTGATTGCCATACGGTTGAAAGACGGAGACGAGCTCATCGGCATAAAGGAAACTACCAGCAACAGCAACATCATCATCGTTACGAAATTCGGAAAATGCATCTGCTTCAATGAAAACGATGTGAGGCCAATGGGAAGGCTTGCCGGAGGCGTTCGCGCCATCACTCTGGGAAAGGGTGACGAAGTGGTGGCCATGGGCCTGGCCAAGGAAGATGAGGAGCTGTTGGTTGTAACCCAGGGAGGCTTCGGAAAGAGGACGGCTATCAAAGAGTACAAGGTCCAGGCAAGAGGCGGAAAAGGGTTGCTGACCTACGATAAGAGCAAATTTGATAAGACAGGAGCCCTTATCGGTGCTATAGTAGTAAATGAACAGGATGAGATTTTCCTCATCAATTCCGATGGCATCATTATCCGGATTCGCGCCGATGAAGTTTCCAAGCTCAGCAGGGCCACACAAGGCGTTAAGATCATGCGAGTGGAAGAGGACAGCAACATCATTGCTTTGGCAAAAGTGGTCCGGGAAGACGAGGATGAGGAGAAGAACGGAACCCCCGAAACCCCGGTAAAAAATGCAACAAACAAGGACAACGGTGATCAAATAAAGCTTGATGTAGAGTAGAGAATGGTGTTTAATGTAATGTACCGGAGACTTGCTTTTACACGTTTCAACGCAGTCCGGATTTGTTTAAAAACGGCCGGTCAGGGTATAGTTGTAGGAGGGCATTGACATGATGCTGCAAATACAAAGAAGTTTCGATCGAGAGAAGGGTGTGTGGAATATCACGCCCAAAGGAGATGTGGACATTTCCACAGCCTCCATGCTCAGGAGTGCTCTTGATGAAGCCTATCGGGAGAATAAGGCTGATATTATCCTTCATTTTGATGATTTAAATTACATGGACAGTACCGGACTGGGAGTCATTATAGGTGCTTATGGGAGGATGAAGGAGAATGGAAACAATATCACTCTTAAGAATCCAAGGGATAATATCAGGAAGCTTCTGCGTATCACCAATCTTGACAGATTGTTATGTCCCGAACTCTGTGAATGATCGTGAGGAGAGAATCGATGGCTGATATGATGAAGTTTTCAGTCCCGGGGAAACCCCAATATGTGTCAACGGTACGTATGGCTATATCTTGCCTGGCAAATTCGCTGGGTTTTGATGTAGAAGCAATCGAGGACATCAAAATAGCCGTATCCGAGGCCTGTACCAATGTGGTATGCCACGGGACTATCGGTAACGGCGAGTATGAAGTTTGTTGCGAATTGCGCGAGGATCGACTTGTTATTTCCGTCGTTGATAAAGCGGGAGGTTACGACCCGGAAACGCACAGAGAACCCTGTCTGGAATGTCCGAAAGAGGGAGGTCTGGGCCTATATATCATAAAAGCGCTCATGGATGAAGTGGAGATCGTCACAGAGATGGGAATCGGTACGAGAATAGAGATGGTGAAATACACTAGGTAGGATTGGTGAAGAAAGGTGTTAGTCTATGTCCTCGCAGGAGAAAAACACCATAAATGAACTTTTTGAAGAATACAGCCGTACCAAGGATTTAAATATACGAAACCAAATAGTTGAAAAATACCTTTACATGGTTGATATTCTGGCAAAAAAATTTATCAACAAGGGCGTGGATTACGACGATTTATATCAAATAGGATCCATGGCCTTGGTTTTTGCTGTTGAGAGATTTGACCCGAACAAAGGCTACGAATTTACCAGTTTTGCAACACCGACTATAATAGGCGAAATCAAGAGGTATTTCAGAGATAAAGGCTGGGCCGTAAAGGTTCCTCGGAAATGGAAAGAGATTTCGGCTAAGCTTCCTGCGGCTAAGGAGACGCTCCATCAAAGGTTGGGCAGAGCCCCGCTGGTATCGGAGATAGCCGAGTATTTGGGGTATTCGGAGGAAGATATCCTGGAGGCTATGGAAAGCGGACAGGCTTACGGAACTTTTTCTCTGCAGCAGACCTACGACGACGGCGGTAATGAGGGAGAGGCCTCTATTTTCGAAAAGTATACCGCGAGAGACGAGGTCGGATACATAAACTTTGAAAACAACGAAGTTATAAAAGCTGTATTGAACAAGCTGAACGATCAGGAACGCAAAGTATTCCGCATGCGATTTTTCGACGAGAAGACGCAGCAACAGATTGCCGACGAAATCGGCGTCTCCCAGATGACGGTATCCCGCCTGGAGAAAAAGCTGCGAGATAAGTTTAGAGAAGAATACTATAGATAGATCAGGAGGACAGCATGAGTCGAGTTTTTTCCGGCGTACAACCCACAGGCAATATTCACATAGGAAACTATCTGGGAGCGTTGAAACAATTTGTTGAGCTTCAGGATGAAAATGAATGTGTTTATTGCATCGTAGATTTACATTCCATCACCGTGCCACAGGATCCCAAGCAACTGAAGCAGCACATTTTGGATGTGGCGGCACTGTACCTGGCTGTAGGCCTTGATCCGGAAAAGGCCACGGTTTTCGTTCAGTCTGATGTTTCCGCCCATGCTGAGCTGGCATGGATCCTCATGTGCAATGCCTATACCGGTGAACTTTCCCGGATGACTCAATTCAAACAGAAGAGCAAAAACAAGGAATCCGCTCCGGCGGGACTGTTTACCTATCCCATCCTAATGGCTGCGGATATCCTTTTATATGATACAGATATCGTTCCGGTAGGAAACGACCAGAAACAGCATATTGAATTAACCCGTGACATAGCCATAAGGGTGAACAATGCTTACGGGGAGACTTTCGTGGTTCCCGAGGGACGTTTTTTGAAAGAAGGGGCAAGGGTCATGTCCCTGGATGACCCCACGTCGAAAATGAGCAAGAGCTCACCTTACGCGTCCAGCCGCATCTCTTTGCTGGACAGCTACAACCAGGTGAAAAAAGCCATAATGCGGGCCACCACCGATTCGGAGGGCAGCATCCGTTTCGATCCGGAGAACAAACCCGGCGTCAGCAATCTGCTTACGATATACAGTGCGTTTTCCGGCATTTCCATTGAGGAGCTGGAAAAGCAGTACGACGGAATGGGATACGGTGCTCTGAAGAAGGATTTAGTTGAAGTGGTATGGACCAGTTTAGAGACCATTCAGAAGCATTATAACGAAATTCGCCATTCCCAGGAGCTGGTCAACGTTCTTAGGGACGGCGCCGAAAGGGCAGGGGCAATTGCGGAAAAGACCATGGCCCGGGTGAAGGAGCGCTTCGGCCTGGGGCTCTAGGCGAAACCAATACAAGATATATGATTATGACACTTTGAGCTGTTTAAAAGCAAGAAGCTTAAACGACTGCTTTGAATAGCTGTTTGAAATAGAGGAGACAGGAACAGAGCTCAAAATAATAGAAAAGAGAGGAAAGAACATGGCAATGGATTATCAGGCCTTGCGGAAAAAGGCCAACGATATTCGCATCGGTATCATTAAATCCGTTTACAGTGCAGGTTCCGGCCATCCCGGCGGGTCTCTGTCCGCTGCGGATATTCTGACGGTGCTGTATTTCAAGGAAATGAATATCGATCCTGAAAATCCCAGGATGCCAGGAAGGGACAAATTCGTTCTTTCCAAAGGGCATGCGTCTCCTGGGATTTATTCTACATTGGCGGAGCGGGGATTTTTCCCGAAGGAAGAGCTACTCACCTTCCGAAAAATGGGAAGCAAGCTTCAGGGACATCCGGATATGAAGAAAGTGCCCGGCATTGAAATGTCCACCGGGTCTTTAGGTCAGGGATTTTCCGCTGCGGTGGGAATGGCTCTGGCAAACAAGTTGGACAAAGATCAGGGAAGAATCTATGTGCTCATGGGCGACGGAGAGCTCCAGGAGGGCATGGTGTGGGAGGCTTTTATGGCAGCCGCTCATTTCAAGCTGGATAACCTGACGGTTATCATCGACTGGAACGGGCTCCAGATAGACGGAAAAAACGATGATGTCATGAGCGTCACCCCCATCGACGAAAAACTTAAGGGTTTCCGTTGGGAGGTCTTAACCATCGACGGTCACGATCTGGAGGAGATCAGCTACGCATTTGAAAAAGCCAGGGAGTGCAAGGGCAAGCCCTTTGCCATCATTGCAAAGACCGTAAAAGGAAGAGGAGTTTCCTTTATGGAAAACGAGTCGGGCTGGCATGGCAAGGCTCCCAATAAGGAGCAGTTTGAACAGGCGTTGGCGGAATTGGAAAAACTGGGAGGTGAGCTGTGATGGCAGAAAAAATGGCAACGAGACAGGCCTACGGAAGTACGTTGGCAGCCCTTGGGGCAAAAGATGAGAACATCGTCGTCTTGGATGCGGACCTTTCCGGCTCCACCATGACAAAGGTATTTGCAAAGGAGTTTCCGGAACGGTTTTTCAACGTGGGCATAGCGGAGCAGAACCTGTACGGAATCGCTACTGGTATGGCACTTTCCGGAAAGACGGTATTTGCCAGCACTTTTGCCATCTTTGCCGCCGGAAGAGCCTTTGAGATCATTCGAAACAGCATCGGCTACACCCGTGCAAACGTGAAAATATGCGCCACCCACGCAGGAGTAACCGTAGGCGAAGACGGTGGCAGCCACCAGGCCATAGAAGATATGGCGTTGATGCGTACTATCCCCGGAATGACGGTTATCAATCCTTCCGACGGCGTGTCCGCCGGCAAATTGATCGAGAAAGCGGCGGCCATGCACGGTCCCGTATATGTGAGGCTGGGAAGAGCGGCGGTGCCTATCGTTTACGATGAAGATGCGGAGTTTGAGATAGGCCAAGCTGTGACACTGCGGGAAGGTTCAGATTATACTATTATTGCCACGGGTGTTATGGTCAATGAAGCTTTAAACGCAGCGGATGTTTTGGAAAAACAGGGGCTGTCCATCCGGGTTATCGATATGCATACCATTAAACCCGTTGACGAGGAGACCATCGTAAAAGCCGCCAAAGAGACAAAAGGCATCGTTACCGCGGAAGAGCACACCGTCATCGGCGGCCTCGGCAGCTGCGTGGCAGAAGTGCTGGCGAAAAAGCATCCCGTTCCCATGGAATTCATAGGGATACAGGATGTTTTCGGGCAGTCCGGAAAGCCGGATGAACTGATGAAAGCCTATAACCTGACAGCGGATGACATCGTGCTGGCGGTGGAGAGGCTGAAGAACCGGTAAAAGGCGGGCGGTTAAGACGCATAGGTCTATGCAATAGCAGCGATCTGTGCAAAATTTCAAACCACCTTTATTAAGATGAAGAGGGTCAAGTCCTTGGTAATGGGAGAAGTACACAGTGCCTCTCCCTATTAATTAGGAGAAATGTATTTATGTTTGCAAATATAACAAATATTCGAAGAGTCACTGCAGGATCGGGCGGGGAAGCCCTTCTCATTATAGGCTCGGAAAAGACTGCCCTTTATGATGCGGGCATGGCCTATTGTGCTACCGGGTTAGTTGAAAACATAAAACGCGAATTAAAGGGAAGGCCTCTCGACTATGCACTTTTGTCGCATACCCATTACGATCATTTGGGAGGAATTCCCTACTTGAGGCAGCAATGGCCCGAATTGACGGTTTTCGGTGCTGCTCACGGCAAAAATGTGCTGGAACGTCCCGGTGCGCTTAAAGCCATCCGGGAGCTTGCTGTCAACGCGGCGAAACAATATTTGAATGCGGAAAAACTCGATCCGGATTACCGCGACGAAGATTTGAGAATAGACCAGGTTGTGGGAAACGGGGACATTATTTCCCTCGGAGATCGAACCATCCGGATCTATGAAACAAAAGGTCACACCAACTGTTCCCTGACTTTCTTCATTGAGGAAGACAGCGTGCTTTTGGCAAGTGAGAGCACGGGCGTTTATGTGGGAGACGGAGAAGTGATACCTTCGCTTTTGACAGGATATCGAGATGTGATAGACTCCATTGAAACCTGCAGAGCTATAAAGGCAAAGTACATTTTCTCTCCTCATTCGCTTTTAGTAGACGAGAAAGCCGCGGAAAAATACTGGGATTTGTGCAGAGCAGCTGTGGACGAGTTTAAAGATATAACTTTGGAGCTTCACAGAAAAGGCGTTTCCGAGGAGGAGATCCTGGAGCGCCAGAAAGAACGGTGGTGGGGACCCTATTGCAAAGAGGAGCAGCCGTCGGCTGCGTTTGAAATCAACACAAAAGCCGGAATCGCCGCTATATTGAAGGAATTCAATTAACGGGTAAATATTGCAACAGTATCAATATTTAAAAGAATTCATTTGGCTGATGAATGAAAAATGTGGGCGCTGTACGTGAGAACGACAGCACCCGTTAAGTTTACAACGTATATTCTGTATACTCTGATTTTACGGATCAGATTTCGGATAAGGCTTCTTCATCCGCCACTACGATGAGGTTGGGATGAAGTTGCAGGATGGAGCCCGGCACCCTGGGCGTTATGGGGCCGTATAGCACCTGCTTTAGGATGGATGTTTTGGCTTTTCCGTTGACGCAGAACAAAATGGTTTTCGCTTTCATAATGGCCCCCATTCCCATGGTAAGAGCGTGCCTGGGCACATCGTTCTCGTGGTCGAAAAAGCGCGAGTTGGCTTGGATAGTGCTCTCATCTAACCGCACGCAGTGGCTTTCTTTTCGAAAAACATCGTCAGGTTCGTTGAAGCCGATATGGCCGTCCAATCCCAGCCCCAACAGCTGCAGATCGATGCCGCCCAGAGATTCTATCTGAAGGTCGTAATTGCGGCATTCCTCATCCGGGTGATCGGTCATGCCGTTGGGAATGTGGGTATTTTCCGGCGCGATGTTGACGTGGTCGAACAGATTGGTTTTCATGTAGTAGTGATAGCTGTAAGGATTGTCAGGGTGCAGCCCCAGGTATTCATCCAGGTTGAAGGTCCTGACTTTAGAAAAGTCCAGATCTCCTTGACGGTAACGTGAAACCAGTTCCTCGTACAATCCAATCATGGTGGATCCTGTGGCCAGTCCCAGTACGCTGTCTTCCTTTCGTATCACTTGGGCAGCTACGATATTGGCCGCTTTGCGGCTCATTTCTTTGTAGTCTTTTGTTCTGATTAATCTCATAAGATTCACCTTCATTCAAGTAGGATACTTTAAAACACTTTATAATGGTAAATGGAGTTACTATCCTTTATAATTGCTAAGCTGAGTTGTCAAATACTATGCCATTATTGGAAATAATAAACTGGCGCCAAAGATCATGGATAGCTATTGCCATAAACTAGAAAAGGACTTCGGGATATTTGCCCTCTTCCTGCATAGCTTGAATAGCTGCGGCAACAGCAGGCAGATCTTCCTTGTAAGTAATGCCGTACCATTTATCCTTGGAATGCAGCACTTCTACAGTGGCCTTATTATCTCTTACTAAATCATTTACGATTCGCGGTAGGAGATATTCTCCTTTCAAAGGATTTTCTTTCAAGGCTTGCCGGAGAAAAGCGGGGAAACCGGTTTCCAGCTCGGAAAGAATTCCCTGGGTAAATCCCCAAAGGTTCATGGAAACTATGGTGCCGGGTTCGATTTTTGTCCAAGTCTTGCCATCATCTTCCGTGTATTCGATTAAATTTCCATGCTTTTCGATGCGGAGCCGTTCGTCAATAGCCGTTAAAAAACCGCCGTCTGTCTGGCATACGCCCCTGGTTACTGAACCGTGTTCTGTCAGCGTATTTTCAATTAGATAACCAACCATAGAGAAACGATACAACTCATCATCCCGTTGCGTAAGTAAACGGTTGTAAATGACTCGGAAAGCATCCTTGCCGTAATAGTCGTCGGCGTTGATAACGGCGAAAGGTCCGTCCAGCACATCCTTTGCGCAGAGGACCGCATGGCCCGTTCCCCAGGGCTTCACTCTGCCTTCGGGAATGGCGAACCCCGGTGGAAGTTTGTCCAACTCTTGATAGACGTATTCAATTTCCATATGGCGGGAGACCGGATCTCCGATTAAAGTTCGAAAATCTGCGTCGATTTCCTTCTTGATAATAAAGACTACCTTCTTGAACCCTGCTTCCATCGCATCGTAAAGGGAAAATTTAATGATAGGCTCGCCGTTCTTTCCGACTGGAGCGAGCTGTTTTAATCCGCCGAATCGGCTGCCGATGCCGGCGGCCATGATGACGAGTGCAGGTTGATATTTCATAGCAAATCTCCTTTAAAATATTGCATTTGTTTCATTATAACGCGGGTACGCCGCCCCCCGCAAGGGAATCTTCCTTCCCCGCGGGAGTGCCGATGCTCGAGGCGCCAGATTATTTTAATTGCAATCCGATACTTTTTATATCAAAAAAGTCGAGTAATCATCAAAAGTATTTGCTATTATGAGAACAAGAGAAAGGAAAGAGATCATGCTATATGAATTGAACCATGTAATCGATTATATTGAAGAGAATTTAACGGAGGATCTGTCCCTGGAAGCCATCTCTCAATATGCTAAAGTTTCCGACTATCACTTCCGAAAGATATTTTATTACATTTCAGGTATGACGCTAAGTGAGTATATTAAGAATCGCAGGCTGTCGGAAGCAAATAAAGATCTGTTACGTGGCGAAAAAGTAACGGTTGTCGCTTATAAATATGGCTATGAATCCGTGGATGGTTTTACGCGCGCATTTAAAAAATGGAGCGGTTTCTTGCCATCAGACGTAATGAAAAAAGGCGTGAGCAAATCCTTTCCAAAGTTTTCATTTGTAATAAGCATCAAAGGAGGAAATGTTATGGAGTTTAGAATAGAAGAGAAACCGGCGTTTTATTTAGCAGGAGTAAGCAGACGTGTGCCCATGCAATTTGAAGGTATAAATAATGAAATCGTAAAGCTGGCGCAAAGCATAACAGAGGAACAAAGAGAAGAGATGCATGCCCTTCAAAATATGGAGCCGTGTGAAATTGTAAATGCATCGTACGATGCGGATGAAAACTTCCTAAAAGAAGAAGGGGAACTTACTCACCTGATCGGTGTTTTAACCACAGAAAGCCAAGTGAGCGACCAACTGGACCTAGTACCCGTGGAAGCTTGCACCTGGGCCGTATTCCCCAATGAAGGACCCTTTCCTTCAACGCTGCAGGAAACAATGGCCAAGGTATATTCGGAATGGCTCCCTTCATCGGATTACGAAGTCATTAACGCTCCCACGTTCTCTTTTACCAAAATGGATGAGAGTAAAAAGGATTACGCCTACAGTGAAATTTGGATCCCTGTCCGCAGGAAATAAGAAGAGAGAAGCTTCATTAGAAGCAGGCAGGTCTCTTTCGATGTGCTTGCACTGACGTTCTCGGCGGCAAAATGCGAGATCAACTAAAATGCCCGACTGAATTTATTTTAGTTGATTTTTGCCCGGCAGAAAGGCCAAAATATAACTTCTAATACAAGAAAATCAACTAAAAATAAAAATATCTCATAAATAGTTGACTTTTTCATGAGAAAGTCGACTAAAATAAAGAAATTTTATAAAAATAGATGATTTTCTGTTTTTTCAGCAGGGGGAAATTACATTTATAGTAAAAATGTCAGCTAAAAAACCTAGTTTTACTAAAATTAGTTTACTTAGATCCCCTTGTCAAGGTTGTGAGAATCGGTCAAGCATTTTGCAGAGGTTGATGCAGAGGTTAATGCAAAGGTTGATGCAGAGGTTGATGCAGAGGTTGATGCAGAGGTTGATGCAGAGGTTGATGTTGATATTGATATTGACATTAAGGAGGTAAGGTCATGGCGTTTGATTACAAGAAAGAGTATTCCCAATTTTATAGCCCGCCTAAAACTCCCGTTATTGTAACGGTACCGGAGATGAATTTTCTCGCGGTTTGCGGAAAAGGAGACCCCAATGAGGAAGGCGGGGAATACGACAGAGCTGTGCAACTACTTTATGGCGTAGCGTACACCATTAAAATGAGCCATAAGAGCAGTTATAAAATCGAAGGCTTCTTCGAATATGTGGTGCCGCCATTAGAAGGACTGTGGTGGCAGGAGGGAGTTAAAGGCGTTGACTACTCTCGAAAGGACAGTTTCAGTTGGATTTCCATGATCCGTTTGCCCGATTTTGTGCAAAAGCAGGATTTTGAATGGGCTATTACGGAGGCTGCAAGGAAAAAGAAAATGGACTTTTCCCCGGTGCAGTTTTTCACCTATGACGAAGGGACGTGCGTGCAATGCATGCATCTGGGACCCTATGACGATGAACCCGCCACCGTTCACATGATGGAGCAATATGCCAAGGAGAACGGGTACGCCATCGATATTAATGATAAACGCCATCATCATGAGATTTATTTGAGCGATCCCCGTAAGACAGATGCCTCCAAATTGAAAACTATTATCCGTCATCCGGTGCGAAAACTATAGCGAGTAAGCGCTGTATTTGCATGTTCCCCTGTGATTCCTCAACAACAAATGCGCTAGCTGTGGTATAATTAAGAACACATATACGCATCTTTTGTGAATTTTTGGAAGAGTTTATTGCGCATCTTTTACGCATTTTTGGAGGAGTTTATGAAGCTAATTCGAAATATTCCGTTTGTTATATGGTTTTACGGGTTCCTGGCCAGCATCGAGCCCATTAAGAAAAGCATAAAAAAATACAGAGAAGAAGGCAATCGGGAAATGGAACGGGCTGAAATCCGAAGGGCCGAAGATGCTTGGGGTCAGGCTCTCGTGAAAAAAGCCGGTATTGATCTCAGGGTGTCCTTTTCAGAATCGCTGCCGGAAGGTCCCGTGGTCTTTGTATCCAACCATCAGAGCTACTGGGATATACCGGTGTTTTTTGCCGCTGTCCGGGACAGGCAGATCGGTTTCGTAGCGAAGGAGAGTCTGCGAAAGGTGCCAAAATTTGGATCCTGGATTGCAGACGTACGCAGCGTTTTTATTAAAAGGGACGATGCCAGGGCATCTCTCAGGGCCATTGAAGAAGGCGTCGAGCTTTTGAAACAGGGATATTCTCTTGTTATCTTTCCCGAAGGAACCAGAAGCAGAGGCGGTGAAATGAAAGAATTTAAAAAAGGCAGCCTCAGGCTGGCCGTGAAGGCCGAGGTGCCGGTCGTTCCCGTTACCCTGAACGGAACGTATCACGCTTTTGAAGAGAAGGGATATGTTTCTCCCGCGAGAGTTGATTTCGTCGTCCATCCTCCAATCCACACAAAAGGATTGTCGCGGAAGGAGGCTGCAGATCTGGCGGCGCAGGTAGAGAACATCGTCAGAGCCGGGCTAGAGGAAATCCGTTAAATTAACCAATGAAATAGTAAACAGGAAAATGATTGGAAGCCGGAAAACTCCGTTTAGC
>JAAYNC010000201.1:0-6345 GCA_012521055.1 Eubacteriales Family XIII. Incertae Sedis bacterium | reverse complement strand
TATTCTTTAATAAGTTATTGCTTTCTATTGAACCCGCCGTAGAATGATCTACGTGTTGATTGCTACCTCTGATACGTTTTTGAAACTGCTTTGAATATTTACCAATGTCATGCAAAATCCCACAAAGGTAACCAAATTCACCGCTCCCAAATCTTTCCGCAAAACAACGCGCGAGTACGGCAGTTCCCTCTAGATGCTCTTTATTTGTTTGAATTATTTCGTCATCTCTAATATGCGCTGCATATATCTCTCGCATTTACTCCATCCCCTTTTTGTGAACAGATGAAAAATGACAGGACACCTGCAGCCTTTCCCTCACTGGTTGTTATTGTCATTATGACACAATTTGTTACAACAATCAACAAATTTGCAATTTCTCTCCAACAACCACAAACCCCCTTCCATCGAAGGGGGTTTGTGGTTGACCGGTGTTCGGTTGTATTGATTTGTTCATCTCAATTCGGTCACATACTACCCAAATATCAGTCTGTAATGATCTGTAGTGGTTTTTCCTGCGCTTGGATTCTCTGTTACTAATTCGTTAAGAGAATATAAAGTCATTTTCATGCGATTATATAGCACTTTATCACAGCAATCCTACAATCAAAAATCCTGCGCAAACTACTATACCTGAGAAGAACAGGGTAATCAGACAGTAACCCATGATGTCCCTTGCGGACAGGCCTGCAATACCGAGAGCAGGCAGAGCCCAGAAGGGTTGGATCATGTTGGTCCACGCATCACCCCAGGCAATAGCCATTCCGGTAACCGCCGGTTCTACACCGAGAGCTGCGCCTGCAGGCATCATGATGGGACCCTGAACAGCCCACTGTCCGCCACCGGAAGGTACGAAGATGTTTACGATACCGGCGGAGAGGAAAGTGAACAGCGGGAACGTAACTTCCGTTGAAATAGCCACAAATCCGTTACTGATAACCGCTGCAAGGGACAGGCCAGTAGCCGCGCTCTTAGCCGTCATCATTGCCATGATGCCCGCATAGAAGGGGAATTGCAGGATAATACCCGCAGCGCCCTTTGCGGCATTTGTAATGGCTCTTACATAGGAAATGGGCGTACCATGGAAAATAATTCCGAGAATCAGGAAGATAAAGTTAACGATATTCAGGGTAAGGTTAAATCCGCCCGTTGCAAAATAGTATACCAGGTAGATTACACCTGCCACCGAAATGACACCGGAGACCACACGGCTGTTTTCCAGTTTTTCCGCCGGCGTTACCGGCTTAGCGTATGTATATTCTTCTTCGGCGAGAAGTTTGGGATCCACAACAACTACCTGATCCGGTGTGGGATGCATTTTAGCGTTGATAAAAGGCAAGCAGATTAAAATAACCAGAACCATGATCAGGTTATACGGCGCAAAAATGGTCAGGCTGGTGGAGATCGGCTCCGTTACCGCTCCTCCCGTAGCATTGACCAGGGCTTCGGTTCCCGGCGTTGCCAGCGCAAGAGGAATGGAGCCGGAAAAACCGGCATGCCATACTATAAAGCCGGAATATGCGGACGCGATCAAAAGACGATAGTCCACACCCTCAAGCTGTCTTGCGATTTCCTTAGCCAGGATGGCTCCGACAACAAGACCGAAACCCCAGTTGATCCAGCAAGCAATAAGTGAGAAGAATGTTACAACGATAATTCCTTGTACAGGGGTCTTGCCGATAGACGCAATCTTCGACACAATCTTTCTAATCGCAGGAGCCTGCGCGAATGCGTTGCCCAATACCAGCACCAATGCCATCTGCATCGAGAAGGACAACAAACCCCATACGCCTGCACCCCAAGCGTTGATCATGTCCATCGGACCTTGTTTGGTTAACGGCATAGCTGCCACGAATACGATAATCGACAGCATGATACAGAAAATGAATGGGTCAGGAAGGAATCTGTTGACAAGTGCTACGCATCCGTTTGATAGTTTTCTAAACATAGACTTCTACTCCTTTCTATAAAATAATAACTCAGTTATTCCGGAATGAGATGAAAAAAGAGAATTTTCAACGCGCGTGAAAAACCACAGATCAAACATTTTTCTTACCATAAAGACATAATATCATCCCTTTAAAATAGAATTTGATTGATATCCAACCTTTACACGATGGCAATGCTCATTACTGGGAGCCTTGCAAATAAATAACCATACGTTCCAATAAGTTATTTAAATAAGCGCCACAAACAATAGGCTCAATAAAACGTGATTAGACCCTACGACGATTAGGCCGCCCCTGCGATTGATATTTTTTTATTACTATCAGTTTTATACCTAATCGTTATTATATCACATTATATGGGTATGTGAATACAATATTGATATATTTTTCCACTATTTGAGCACAAATATTGTTTACGCGTTAATTCAGCGCCGCTATTTTCTTAAAACATTGCTATCTCCTGCTATTTACTGGAAAGTCCGAGACCCATGATTGAGAATAAAATAACTAATGCAGTCCCGGCATGACTAAACGGTTATTTGCTACAGCCTTAGCCTTATAATGAATAAACAATTAATCTACCAGCTCCAACATCCCCGTGTACAGCTGATAATACTTACCCTTCTGCGCCAACAGATCCTCATGATCCCCGCGCTCGATAATCCTGCCTCCTTCAAGCACTAAAATTGCGTTCGCATTGCGTACTGTCGATAGACGATGGGCGATCACAAACACGGTTCTATTCTCCATAAGACGGTCCATTCCCTTTTCGATTAAAGCTTCTGTCCTCGTGTCGATGGAACTGGTGGCCTCATCCAGGATCAGCACAGGCGGATCCGCCACCGCCGCCCTGGCAATAGCCAGAAGCTGCCGCTGCCCCTGAGACAAGTTGGCTCCGTCTGCAGTCAATACAGTGTCATAACCCTCGGGCAAATGCTTGATGAAGCTGTGAGCGTTTGCCAGCTTCGCCGCCCGTATCACGTCCTCATCCGAAGCGCTCAGATTGCCGTAACGGATATTCTCCATTACCGTACCCGTAAAGAGATGGGTATCCTGCAGCACCATACCCAGAGACCGGCGCAGCGCTTCCTTACGCATGCGCCCGATTGGGATTCCGTCATAAGTTATGCTTCCCTGGCATATATCGTAGAAGCGATTGAGTAAATTGGTGATGGTGGTTTTGCCCGCGCCGGTGGATCCCACTAAGGCGATCTTCTGCCCAGGCTTTGCGTAGAAGGATACATCCTTCAAAACCGTTTTTTCCCCGTCGTAGCTGAAGGTCACGTTCTCAAACCGCACGTCGCCCCGCAATTTCACGTATTCAAAACTCCCGTCGCTTTTCGGCACCTTCCAGGCCCACTGTCCCGTACGACAGTCGCTTTCTGTAATTTCCCCGCTCTGCTCATTGCATTCCACGTTTACCAGCGTCACATCGCCCTCATCCGACTCCGGTTCCTCATCGATGAGGCGGAAAATGCGCTCCGCTCCCGCCAAAGCGTTCAGAACCGAATTGAACAGCTGGGACATTTGGGTGATGGGATGGGAAAACGTCCGGGTGTACTGCAAAAATGACGCAATGGTCCCCAGGTCCATCCGGCCCATAATCGTAAGAACCGCCCCGGAAACCGCAGTAACCGCATATAACAGGTAGGAGAGGTTACCCATAATGGGCATTAGAATATTAGCAAAGGTATTGGCGCTGGTGGCCGCCCTGCAAAGCTCTTCGTTCTTCTCATCAAATCCTTCGATTACCTTCTCTTCACGGGAAAAGACTTTGACCACCCGCTGGCCTTCGATCATTTCCTCCACGTAGCCGTTGACCTTTCCGATGGTTTCCTGCTGCCGCTTGAAATAAGTCGATGTCCGTTTTCCGATATTGGCGATAACAAGCAGCATGACGATGAGCATGGCAACCACCAAAAGGGTCAGCAGAGGGCTTAAAACCAGCATCATTATGAACACGCCCGCCACCGAAATTCCTGAGGAAATGAGCTGGGGAATTCCCTGGGACATCATCTCTCTCAAGGCGTCCGTATCGTTGGTGTAATGGCTCATCAGCTCTCCGTGAGTATGAGTGTCGAAATAGCGGATAGGAAGCCGCTCCATAGGGGTGAACAAGTCCGTGCGGATCTTGTACAGAGTTCCCGTGGCAATGTTCACCATGAGCCTGCCGTATATATAGGAAGACAAGGCACCCGCCAGATAAATGCCTCCCATGAGAGTCAGCATGCCGATAAACCCGGAAAAATCAGGGTTTTCATGGCCGATAAACGGCACAATATATATATTGATCAATGGTTTGAGAAAATATGTTCCCGCAATGCCGGCCGCCGCGCTGATTATTATCCCTACAATCACCAGCGCCAGTTGGAAGCCGTAGCCATCCATATAGGAAAGGATTCTCTTTACCGTCTTTTTTGCATTCTGAGGTTTGGCCATAGCCATCCTGCCTCTGTGTCCCGGTCCTGCCATGTCAAACCGCCTCCTTCTGCTGGGATTCGTAGACTTCCCTGTAGATGAGGTTTGTAGTAAGCAGTTCCTCATGGGTGCCTACGGCGTCGATGCGTCCCTCTTCCATAACCACTATCTTGTCCGCGTTCATTACGGAAGCAATCCTCTGGGCGATGATGATGGTAGTCGTTTCGGAAAGTTTTTCCGACAGGGCCGAGCGAATCTTGCTGTCCGTATTCGTATCCACGGCGCTGGTGCTGTCGTCCAGGATGATGACCTTTGGCTTTTTGAGCAATGCCCTTGCAATGCAGAGCCTCTGCTTTTGGCCGCCGGACAGGTTCACGCCACCCTGGCCCAGCAAGGTATCATATCCATCGGGAAAAGAGCTGATGAAATCATGGGCCTGGGCCGCTTTGCATGCTTCAACGATTTCTTCTTCCGTGGCCTCCTCGTTGCCCCATTTGAGATTCTCCTTAATGGTGCCGGAGAAAAGCACATTCTGCTGGAGCACCATGGCTACCGAACCCCGCAGTTCCTTGAAGGGATAATCCCTCACATCCACCCCGCCCAAAAGGATTCTGCCCGACTGGACGTCGTAAAGCCTTGGAATCAACTGAACCAAAGTGCTCTTCCCGGAACCGGTTCCTCCGATGATTCCCACCGTCTCTCCCGATTCAATGGTAAGGTTGATATGGGACAATACGGGATTTTCCTGCTCTTTGCCGTAGCTAAAGGACACATCTTCAAAGCGGATGGACCCGTCCGCTCCTTTTCCACCTGCTGGCTGGGCCGCCGTATCCCGGATATCCACCTCTTCTTCCAAAACTTCGATGATCCTGAAGACCGACGCCTTGGAAATCATTATGCTGATGAAGACCATGGCCACCATCATCAGGGATATTAAGATCTGGCTCACATAGCTTAAGAATCCCATGAGTTCCCCCGTCTGCATGGAACCCACTATGATCATGTTGCCTCCGAACCAGACGATGCTGATCATGCAGGCGTACATGACAAACTGCATCAGGGGCATGGTGAAGATTACAAGCTTTTCCGCCTGCCTCTGGCTGTTCCGCAGCTGCTCAGCCGCCTTTCGAAATTTCTCATTTTCTTCCCCTTCACGCACGTAGGCTTTAACCACCCGTATGGCTGTCAGGTTCTCCTGCACGGTAGAGTTCAATTTATCGTAATGCTTAAGCATTATTTGGAATCTGGGGAATGCCTTAGTCATAATGAGGGACAGCCCTATGGCCAATAAAGGTACCCCCGCGGAGAAGACCAGCGACAGCTTGGCGTTAATGTATACGGCGATGCAGGTGGCGCAGACAAGCATTATGGGCGCTCGGACAAGCATCCGAAGCATCATCATGACCACGTTCTGGGTGTTGGTTACGTCGGTAGTGAGCCGGGTGATCAGAGATGCGGTACCGAACTTATTCATGTTGGAAAAAGAAAACCCCTGCACCTTCTCAAACAGGGCGTGCCTGAGGTTTTTGGCAAATCCCATGGCGGCTACAGCGGCAAACCTTCCCGCCGCAGCACCGCACACCAATGCCAGTATAGCCATGACCATCATCATCCCGCCCACGGTCAGCACGTAATCCATATCCTTATTCGCGATGCCTACATCGACGATCTTTGCCATCAAATAGGGAATGAAAATCTCAAGAATGGTCTCCCCTACTATCGTAAGAGGGGCCAAGATTGCATATTTTCTATATTCTCTAAAGAAAGGAAACAGTCTTGTTATCATAAATCCTCCGTTTGCGCCTTTTAGCCATGCACCCGTCACAATTTCCGGCATGGATGTAATATGTAATATGCCTGATACCCGAATACGATACGGGTAAACAGCGGCATAACGCATAATATCCGCAACATTGCTTGTTTGCGGACGAGGATAGTATATCACAAAACTATTGAAAATTACAACGTTGGCTTAACCAGG
>JAAYNC010000042.1:0-2413 GCA_012521055.1 Eubacteriales Family XIII. Incertae Sedis bacterium | reverse complement strand
CGTCTCCTGGTCATGGGTGTAATATGAAAAATCTTTGTAATCTTGCGGTATTTCAACGATGGTTTTTACAGCAAGAATGGCCTGTTCCAACCCTTTTCCATCCTCTTCGCCTGCATAGACCGGAATGGCCATTGAGACAATGAGGCATAAAATCAGTGCGAGACATATACGCTTTTTCATCTCTTTCTCCCCTTTCACTGTTATTTATCTCAGAACATCAACAAAGCCAGTTAGCAAAAAGTAAGACGGGAACAGAGAGAAAAAGTTCCATATATTATTATAGTTCAATATACATGACAACCGGACAATGATCGCTGCCGTAAACATCATTGCGCAATATTACATCGTTAACTTTGTTTTTAATACGGTCAGAAACTAAAAAGTAATCGATCCGCCACCCTGCATTGTTGGCTCGGGCATTGAAACGATACGTCCACCATGTATAGGCTCCTTCAAGGTCCGGATAGAGGTGACGGAAAGTATCGGTAAAGCCTGCTTCAAGAAGTTCGGTAAATTTTGCTCTCTCCTCGTCGGAAAACCCTGCATTTCCACGATTTGATTTCGGATTTTTCAAGTCTATTTCCTGGTGCGCTACGTTAAGGT
Source organism: Eubacteriales Family XIII. Incertae Sedis bacterium (assembly GCA_012521055.1). Classification (GTDB taxonomy): domain Bacteria; phylum Bacillota; class Clostridia; order Peptostreptococcales; family Anaerovoracaceae; genus UBA1426. The sequence goes on along the minus strand of JAAYNC010000042.1, from coordinate 1,810 downwards.
CTCCGCATATTATAACCGGTTTCTTCACGTCCAGTTTTTTCACATAAGTGCGAAAAGCATCCTCCCATTCCATCCTGTAATCGATTCGCGCAAGCCCCTCCTGCGCATTGGGAGTATAAACATTGATTATGTAGAAATTATCGTATTCAAGGGTGATGGTTCTTCCTTCCCTGTCGTGACCCGGAGCGTCGATGTCATTTTGAACGGACAAGGGTTCTTTAAGGGTGAAGGTGACTGTTCCCGAGTAGCCCTTTTTCTCTGCGCTGTTCCAAAACTGTATGTAACCTTCCAGGGGAACATCTGCCTGACCTTCTTGCATTTTTGTCTCCTGAACGCACATAATATAGGGGGCTTCTTTCCTCACAAAATCCAAAAAGCCTTTTCCCATGCAAGCCCGAAGTCCGTTTACATTCCAGGTAATAAGCTTCATCTCTCAAATTTTCCTTTCCTCTTTTCAAAAAACATCTATGGGGTCTCCATGACCCCATAGCTTAATGTGAGTAAGACTGTAAGCCGGGTTCTGTATTAGACGATCATCTATCTAGGCCTGCTGTCACCAACAGGCTCAAGCGACCTACCTCTCGGGAAGCGACGGGCCGCCGCCTTTCAGGAACTTGCCTTTCGGCAGTTCCTCCCTATCTTGGTCTTGCTCCGGGTGGGGTTTGCACGGCCGGTATGTTACCATACCGCCGGTGAGCTCTTACCTCACCATTTCACCCTTACCTCGGCGATTGCGCCGATCGGCGGTGTGTTTCTGTTGCACTTTCCCTGAAGTCACCTTCGCCAGACGTTATCTGGCACCCTGCCCTATGGAGCCCGGACTTTCCTCATGAACAGGATAGTTCCTGCTCACGCGACCGTCCGTCTTACTCACGATATTATTATAACATAAAATCAAATGGGTCAACAATGACATTAGATTCCAGTATTTCCACTTGATTCTGAACGGATTTTCTTAATTTCTCCACAAAATTTTTAACAAAAATGTATTCTGTTCCATAGTGACCCGCATCGATGATATTCAGCCCCATTTCTCTTGCTTTTTGTGCCTGGTGATGTCTCACGTCTCCAGTTATGAGCAAGTCACAACAGTTGCGTATTGCTGCATCGATGGAATCTCCCGCTGATCCGGTAGAGATGGCTACTTCGACGACAGTTGCATCTGGATTTCCGACAATTTTGGGAGGTTTTGTCAAATTGAGCACCGACTCCACCAAGTCCGCTGCTGCCTTGAGAGACATTGGTGTTTCAAAGCTTCCCATTCGACCTATGATTTCCTTATCTCCCAAAGGAGTCCACAGCTTCAGCCTTCTAACTTTTTTTAGATTCAGGAGATCAGCCAGATAATCGTTGTTTCCTCCAAAGACAGAATCAAATGATGTGTGAGCTGTATATACGCTTATCCCCTGACGAACCAACTGAATGATATAATTACCTGTCAATGTCCCCGCATCAACCACATCGATCTTCTCCATTAAGAGTGGGTGGTGGGTTACCAGAAAATCCGCCCTGCGTTTTACAGCTTCGGCAATGACAGCGTTGGTTATCTCCAGACAAACCAAAACCCGCTCTATCTTCTCTTTTCCCATATTGATCTGAAAGCCGCCGTTATCCCAATCCTCTTCCAGCTCGCGGGGAGCAATGACCCTCAACTGATCAATCAGTTCATCAATCCTGATCGCCATCTCATACCTCCTATACTACTATATACGCGCTAACTGAATAGACATCGTTTGTACAGTTCCCTTAATTTTTTCAATCTCTGTTCATGGTTATTAAGTTTGCTCAGACTGGCTTTCGATCCCTTGGT
>JAAYNC010000188.1:0-1918 GCA_012521055.1 Eubacteriales Family XIII. Incertae Sedis bacterium | reverse complement strand
TCATTTTAGGTGTGGAAACCACGAAGAACGGTTTTTTGCGAATGGAAGAGGCGAGGGAAAAAGTAATCGCCCTTTCAGAAAAGTACGGGCTTGCCGTAGACCCGGATGCCGTTGTTGAAGATATCACCGTAGGTATGCAGCAGCGTGTTGAAATATTGAAAATGCTCTACCGGGAAAATGAGATCCTGATTTTCGACGAACCTACGGCCGTACTCACTCCCCAGGAGATAGAGGAGCTCATAAAGATCATGAAGGATCTGGCTAATGAGGGGAAATCCATCCTTTTCATCACTCATAAGCTGAACGAGATCAAAGCCGTTGCAGATCGTTGCACCGTCCTGCGTAAAGGGAAGCGAGTAGCCACCATTGATGTTGCATCCACCTCAAAAGAGGAAATGTCGGAAATGATGGTGGGCCGTAAAGTGAAATTTGCAGTTGAAAAAGCCCATATTGAACCCGGTGAACCCGTCCTCGAGATCAGGAACCTCACCGTTGAGGACAAGCAGAGCGGGAAAAAATCAGTAAAAGATGTATCCTTTACCGTTCGCAAAGGTGAAATTGTCTGCATTGCAGGAATTGACGGTAATGGCCAATCGGAATTGGTATACGCCATTACCGGATTACTGCCCGCAGACGGTGGACAGATTCTCATTAACGGTATGGATGTGACGAATTTGTCAATAAGAAAACGCAATGCGGCAGGTATGAGCCACATTCCGGAAGACAGGCACAAACATGGACTGGTGCTTGATTATACGCTTGAGGAAAATCTGGTTCTTAAATGCTATTATACTCCTATTTTTCAGAAGAACGGCTTCCTGAAGTTCCAGAAAATCAGCGAGTATGCCAATTGCCTGATTGAAAAGTACGACATTCGCAGCGGTCAGGGGGCAAAGTCCTTCGTACGGAGCATGTCGGGAGGCAATCAGCAAAAAGCCATCGTTGCAAGAGAAATCGATTTAGGGCCGGAAATTCTGATTGCAGTTCAACCTACACGAGGACTGGATGTTGGGGCAATCGAATATATTCACAAACAGTTGGTGGCACAAAGAGATGAAGGAAAGGCAATACTATTGGTTTCTTTAGAGCTGGAAGAAGTCATGAATATAAGCGATCGCATTCTCGTCATTTATGAAGGGGAGATCGTGGGAGAACTGGATCCTAAGACCACTACCCTTAAGGAACTGGGTCTCTACATGGCTGGCGGAAAGCGGGATGAAAGGAGTGAAGCAGTATGATCGCTGTATTGAGGAAGCTTTTAAGTATTCGTGGGTTTAACAATGCCACTTCTTCCATCGTTGCTATTCTTGCCGGTCTGCTCTTCGGGTTCATTGTTCTCCTGATAAGTAACCCCTCTCAGGCAGCCGACGGCTTTGTCATCATCTTGAAGGGAGGTTTCTCCACAGGTGCAAAAGGGATGGGGCAGGTAATGTACTTTGCCATACCTCTGATCCTTACGGGTCTTTCCGTCGGTTTCGCTTTTAAAACCGGGTTGTTTAACATCGGTGCTTCGGGACAATTCATTATGGGAGCCTTTGCCGCCGTCTATATCGGTGTAAAGTGGACCTTCATCCCTGCGCCTTTCCACTGGATGGTCGCTCTTCTTGCCGCCACTCTGGTGGGAGCCTTGTGGGCGTTGATACCGGGTCTGCTTAAAGCTTATCTGAACGTGCATGAAGTCATCTCTACCATCATGATGAATTATATCGGGATGTACCTCGCAAACTATTTGGTGAAAACCACGGTATACGATTCCAAGAAAGCCCTTTCCATGAGCGTTGCCGAATCGGCGGTTTTGCCTAAAGCGGGATTGGACAAGATATTTTACAATACCATGGGCTCTTCCGGGGCGGTGGATGTGTCCACGGTGAACTGCGGATTTTACATTGCCATAGTAATGGCCATCATCATATACATC
>JAAYNC010000122.1:0-3266 GCA_012521055.1 Eubacteriales Family XIII. Incertae Sedis bacterium | reverse complement strand
TGATGACATTGTATGTAAGGATTATCCAGGCACTATATTATGTTCATATTTCCCGGGTTGCGTCAATATATTTTGATGATATTGGAAGCTTGAGGAAAGAATCTGAATTATTTTTGGGAGCGTCGTGAAATGGATTTTGAGGTTCGATACACCATGGAAAGCGAAGACGGGGGCTTTCGGTTCAGGTTTTATTGCCAGCTTTGTGAAGAAGGATATACGACGGGATTGATCAATGCCGACTCTATTGACGAGGCCTACCAGATTGCGCGAAGGAAAGCAAGAATTCACTTCAACGGATGCCATGGATGCGGGAAATGGGTCTGCGACGCACATTATAACGAAGACGAGATGATGTGCGTAAACTGTGCGTCTCAGGCAGAGTAAAAAATAATGTGGAGAGGGTGGAAAGAGAATCATGGCTTTTTACAAACAACCCTGTGTACATTGTGGAGAGTTCATTGACCGGGATGTCCGGTTCTGTCCAAAATGCGGGAGTCGCAGTCCTTTTGGATATGCCTGCCCTACTTGTCTGCGCCCCATCGAGAAAAACCAGCAAGTCTGTTCCGGGTGCGGGCGATCCCTGTTTGTCACATGCCCTGCATGCGGTAAGCAAACCTTTGTCGACGAGCGATGTCAGGTCTGCGGAGCCGGACTGATGATTCAGTGTCAAAACCCTCGCTGCGGTCAGATGCAGTTTTTCCAAAATGAAAAGTGTACCGCCTGCGGGAAGAAGTTCAAGAATAAAAAATAAAGGGGTGAAATATATATGCTCAAATCTTTTACCAGAAACTACGAGGACAATTCGACGGAAGCAGGTTTTCAATTCACTTTTTACTGTGACAACTGCCATGACGGATATCGCTCCAGCTTTATCGAGAGCGAGACCTATAACAAAGGAAAAAGCCTGCGTGGGCTTGCCACAGGAGCCAGCATATTAGGCGGACTCTTTGGCGGAAGAATGTCAAGCATAGGCTACAGCGCCGAACGGGCCACCAACATTCTTTCCGAACGATTCGAGGATAGAAGCCCGGAATGGCAGAAAGAGCATGAAAATGCTTTTGAACAAGCACAGAATGAAGCCTACCGTCATTTTCACCGTTGTCACTCCTGCCATCAGTACGTGTGTGATGCCTGTTTCAACGAGGACGAAGGCTTGTGCGTTGAATGCGCGCCGAGACAGGAGGTGTATGTTGCAAAAGTTCGCGCGGAGGCCATGCAGCGCAATATTGAAGAAACAGGGGAGTCTGCCATGGTCTGGCAGGGTAAAATCGAGAGCAAAACCACCGCTTGCCCCAACTGCGGAAAACCTGCAGGCACGGGAAAATTCTGCAGCAATTGCGGTGCTTCTTTGGAAATGAAAGAGTGCCCCAGGTGCGGCGCCAAAAACGCGCTGACCGTTCGGTTCTGCAACAACTGCGGGCAGAATCTCTCCGAACCGCAGTCTGTCCGGTGTGAGGCATGTCAGGAGGAGAACCCGCCCGATGCAAAATTCTGTTCAAACTGTGGTGCAAACTTAAAATAAGTGCGCCGGGGGTTAGGGAAGGAGCAAGCCATGTCCACGGTAGAAAAGGATAACCTTGCCATTGAATATATAGCCCAGTTGGATTCTCCGATGATAGAGGGAGAGGTAAAGGCGAATGTGGGGGAAAACGGCCTTGTTTTGAAGGTTATGTTTGAAGCGACGGAAATCCCCTATGCAGCGATCCGATCCTTTGAGCTGCGGGATTATGTCCTAACGGTGGAAACGGATTTCGGTGCGTTTCGCTTCTCCAAGATGGGCAACTGGTGCCAGCCGTTTTACGATGAACTTTCCTCCTCTTACAACGGCAAGGTGCGTAAAGCGCTGTTTGTGGATGGTTCTCCAGTGATAAAGGTGCGTGGAAAATACCATTTGGATGAACATGGTTATGTGGCGCAGGGAGATGCAGAAATCCAGGTCTATGAAGACTGCGTTCTGATTCTGCCTCCCAACGACGGGGCAAGACGAATACCTTTGTGCTTTGTAACATCCGTGGAGAAGGGTGATTTTACACAGAGTTTGCAGTTGGATACGGAGGAGCGTTATACTTTCGAAAAACTTGGTTACGATACTGAACCTTTTGCAGACGCAATAGCCGAACAACTTCATCTCCTGCGTGAAAAGACGCTGCGAGCGATAAAAGCGATAGATCCTTCCCTCACACCGCAGCAAGCCTTTGTAATCGCAAAAAAAATGCCCAAAGGAGTGGCTGCACCGGTAGGTTCGCTTGCCGCCGTTGCTCCTTCCTTCGCCAGTGCTCTTGAGAAACGAATTCATTCGAGCCGTTCCAGGAAAGAATATGAAATCTTTAAAACTATATGTGATCCTGCTCGGATTTGGGTAGGGTTTCACGCCTTTGACGAAAAAAAAGATACGGAAAATGGGACGGAAGAAGAGTTTCAGAGTGAAGGTATGCTGTGGCTCATCGTTCCGGGTCAAAGGGGAGATACTGGAGCGGTAGAGTTTATAGTGACTGAAGAGGAATCCGCCGCTACGTTTATCTATCAATTCCGGGGAGATTTCGATGGCTTTGCCCGCAGCTTCAATCGTGCACTTGAAGCCATCTCTTTCAGACGCGAAGTGATTCGTTTGTCGGATGATGCGTTGCAAAAGCCTGAGTATGCGACCTACGCCATGGCAGTAAGGCACAATCCCGCTTTACAATTCGTGCGCGGTAGTTTCGCCGGCAGGGTAATTCACTCATCCATTAAAAGTTGGCAAAAAGGGGTTTTAACATATCTAAAGGCTTAGGATTCCCAGCCGCTCTCGCAATCATGGAAGGGCGGCTGGAAATCCGAACATCCCAAAACAAGTTATGGCTGAAGTTCAGAATACTCTCCTGTCCGATGAATTATCTACTACCTTCCCATGTGTACGATCTATTGGGGGGGAAAAACCTATAATTCATGATATAATCAGCTTATCAGTTTATACATCGAAAAGATCGATGCAAAAATATTTGAAGAGATAGAAATAGATAATTGAAGGAGATAATTCATGTTCAAAATAGGATGTCACCTGTCTTCATCCAAGGGTTACCTTGCCATGGGCAAACAGGCAGTAGAAATCGGAGCCAACACCTTTCAGTTTTTTCCCGCAATCCCCGTGGCGGCGACGCCAAGCCGCTTGACGAAAAGGATATTGAAAATTACCTGAACTTTTCAAAAGAAAATGGGCTCCACCCTATCTTAGCTCATGCCCCCTACACCCTTAACGCATGTTCTCCCAAGGGCAATTTGCGTGCCTT
>JAAYNC010000024.1:0-2844 GCA_012521055.1 Eubacteriales Family XIII. Incertae Sedis bacterium | reverse complement strand
TGGCCATCACGCAGGAGTAGGAGCTGGCATCTTGCAAATCCAGTATCCCTCAAATTCCGACTGCATAGCCGAAGCCGGAAGGGCACAGCCTTCCGGAATCAAGATCAACGCCATCCGCAGCCAACCAATTTTTTTACGCATATCCGTCACGCTCTGTTCGCGACGTAGCGCCCCTATTGGGATGGATCGGGCTTATGAAAGCGAGCCTGACTGCTCCGCGCCTGGATGAAGTCCAGTACAAAATCAAAATCCTCCGGCGCAGTGTAGATCTGATTGTGCATCAGGTCGCTAGATCGCAACTTGATCGTGGATTTCCTGCGGCTCGCCTTGATAGCGCGCAGCCTTTTGAAGTCCGTGCGCATCGATTGCCCATTCGCGACCAAGAGCCCAGCGCCCACGGTGCCGGAGTTCTTCGCGGCCACGCCTGTCAGCGTGGCCAAGGCTGCCAGATTTTGAGCTTTTTCGAACTGCTTTGGCAGTTGAGTGTGGGTCACGCCCTTTTCATCCATCTCAAACAGCACGCTGTATTTTCCTCCCATAATAAGGGCATAGACCCAGTAGGAGAACGTGATCAACACAAGCACAAAAATCAGGACATAGAATAGGGGGAGGCCTATGTTACGGAGCGCCTCAAACAGGTCGTCGCCCCAGGCTGCGAGGATCATGATAAACGTTGCCACGGCAAGCCAGATGAAAAAGAAGATCTTCCACATCAGAAAAAGAAAGGTAGGGTTTCGGTACAGGTTGGTTTCGTGCAGCCAGTAATACTTGCCTTTCGGACATTTGTGGACGTTGAACATCGCTTGCTCCAAGGTATTCGCAGCCTTGTTACCGGTTTCGTCCTGCGTGCTGCCCTGAGCGGGACCTTTCGGGTCTGGCGTGAACAAACCACCGTGGTGATTGGGGACTTGTCTTGCAAAGCGCATGGCCATCATTCCTTTCCCATTGCCGCGTTAGAAAACGGCTTCTCAATCGGCGACGTCCGCCACAAAGCTACCGCTTCGCGGGGGAAAATCCGCCGATTGTATTGAGTGGTGCAACCCAAATGCCGCCCCATTTTACCATCCATCCGCTTTCACTCAAACAGCGCGATGCGTGTTTCAGAATGTGGAAAAGTCGGTCTGATTGTCTGAAGGGTTTGCGTGCACTCAAAGAATCTGCAGATAATAAACCGCGGCATTCATAACCTACTGTATCGGATTTCTTCCTTATCCTCGGCCCCTTCGCCCGGCGGCATGGGCGGTCGGTTCCTGCCTAGAAACGTTTACAGCATGAATGTATCACGGAAAATCGGCGTTATCAATGTGTGGTTTCTATTTGTAGAGGTTCCGGTGTCAGGCACCTAAGTTGGATCCGGGGTGGAAATCGGTGCAAGGCACCTAATTTAGGGACTACTGCGCAAAAGCGAGTTTCCTAAACCGCCTGGAAATGACCCACATACGCATACGGAATCGGTGCCAGGCCCCTTACTTATTTAGTTATTGTACCGATAGCGGATAAGGGCGCATGGCATCGCCGTCTGAAATACCTGCTTACGATATGTAGGGGGGAAGAAGCCGGGGCCTCAGTATAGATGCCAGCTTGAAAATGCGCAGTCCCTTCTGGACATCCTCAACTATATATTCCAATTTTTGGGAATCAGAATACGGGTATTCCCTCGCCTTGCAGATCGCAGACAATCATTCCGAAACTCAAGGACATGATGAATGGCGATATCCCCCGTCTTAAAAAGACAGACCCGGTCACTTACGAATACATTCGCCAACTGGAAGGACTCTGTAGCGACTTTCGGGTCATCGTTGAAGCAAGCATCGAAGAAATATTATTACGGTGCGGCGGAGCCACTGTTCCGCCGCACCGTGAGCCGATGATTGAACTGAACACCAGAAGTTGGACCAATCAGCCGAAAAAAACCGGTCACGGCTTTGGCTTTCGTTTCGTCAAATCTGGAAATGTTGTGTGTTCTTGGCGAACACACCCACTTTGTGTAGAGAAAATATGGTACATAATTTGTAAATGGTTGGGAGAGGGTAGAAGATGAGAGGGAGAATATGTGTTACTTTTTGAAAAATCGATTGAAATATTGGTGTTAATGCCGTCTCTGGCTGTCCCACTGCTGACGTAGTTGCCTGTCCGCAGATTGCCGGGTATGCTTGTCCATGATCCTTGAATTGTCCGGGAAATTTAGAGAAAGACGAAGGCCCCGGCAAAAATTGTTCCGTGAATAACCGGGGCCTTCTTATAAAAAGCATGGTCATCGTATCACGTTACCGGCTCGATGCGCAAGCACAATATTTGTAGTGACGGGGGAACCGGAACTTTCCTGTCCATGTTGCGGGGGTGCCCTGAAGTATCGGGACCGTCGCCAGCGAAAGGCCAGGGATGAATCCGGAGACTGGGTTATCTACCAGCTAAGGCGGTTGCGTTGCCAGGGCTGCGGGAAGCTTCACACGGAGTTACCGGACTTCTTACTTCCCTACAAACGCTACATGCGTAAGGTCTTCGAAGAAGTACTCTCTGGTAAAAAGCCAGAGATCCCCCTGGAACTTCGCACCCATGGGAAGTTTCGGGCCTGGTACCGAAGGCTCCAAGCCACCTTCGAGTCCTGGAAGGCCCGGATGACCCGACAAGGTGAATTCTGTTTCCCCCAACGACACTCCTTCACTCTCCTCGAAATGGTCATCCTGCTCGTCCAGGGAGGGGGCCATGGCCCCCGCACCCGTTCGGGCCTGTTTGTCCAGACACTCAGTGTATAGGCTGGAACAAAACACGAGAAAGTGAGTTTTGTTCCATGAAAAGTGAAAAAACAAGAGAAGCCACCGCCTATGCCCGGGCCCAAATCCT
>JAAYNC010000107.1:0-10017 GCA_012521055.1 Eubacteriales Family XIII. Incertae Sedis bacterium | reverse complement strand
CTCCGGGCTCATCGGCCTGTCCGCCGCAACCCGCGGCAAATGCACTTAACAACAATACAAGCACCAGTAAAATGCCGATTTTCTTTTTCATTTTAACATCCTCCTGTTTATAAATGGATCACACGAATAGTTTGCATAAAACTTCTCGCGAAACCAGTATACTTTATTGTGCTATCATTGTAAAGCGATGATTTTTTATTTATTTTACACCCCATTCACACCCCATCAAAGCGCCCGTAATCAGCTGATTACAATGATCTACAAGTTTATTTCAAGCGCACTCATCTTTCTATTTGAACGATTCAGAAAAGTAAAATTATTCTGCCTTGACGTTCTAATTATACAGCTGTATAATTACGCTAAATTATTAATTATTTCTTTTATTTATTTATCGTTTTATCTTTTTTATCTTTATAAGGAGGAACAAAATGGGTAGAAAAATTCCTTTTTGGAAAACCGTGCTCGTCATGCTTATCATGTTGCTTCTGCTCTACTATGAAATCATGGTCAGCAACCACGGAGATCCACACATTGCGCTTGTTGCGGCTGCCGTAGTTGCCGCTATCGTGGCAATTGCAAACGGCTGGAAATGGAGTTACCTGGAAAAAGGTATCCTGGCTGCCATCAACCGCTCCATGCAGGCTCTTCTCATCCTGATGACAGTGGGTCTTCTGATCGGTTCCTGGGTAGCCGGCGGAGTAATCCCGTCAATGATTTATTACGGACTTATCATTATGAATCCCGCCATCTTCCTGTTTGCCGGCTGCGTGCTCTGCAGTATCATATCTTTGGCTACCGGTACATCCTGGGGTACTGTGGGAACCATCGGCGTAGCTCTCATCGGCGTAGGTATGGGACTTGGCATCAATCCGGCCATGACTGCCGGCGCTGTCGTATCCGGCGCTTACTTCGGAGACAAAATGTCCCCCCTGTCCGATACCACCAACATGGCGCCTGCCGTTGCGGGTTCTGATCTCTTCGAACACATCCGTCACATGATTTGGACTGTTGCCCCCTCCCTCATCATTGCACTTATTGTATACATAATATTGGGCATGGGCCACGCGGGTCAAAGCATAGACTTCTCAACCATGGAAACCATCATGGGCGGCATGCGGGAAGAATTCTGGATCTCTCCCGTGCTTTTGATCCCGCCTGTTGCAGTTATCTTGATGATCGCCTTTAAGACACCTGCTCTTCCCGGTCTCATCGGCGGTGTTGTACTTGGCATGATCTTTATGGCCGTTCAGGGAGTTCCCGTTGTAGATTGGGGCGTCATACTCAACTACGGTTATGAATCTTCCAGCGAGATCCCTGAGGTCTACGAGCTTCTGACAAGAGGCGGTCTGCAGAGCATGATGTGGACTATTTCACTTGTTATGGCTGCCATGAGCTTCGGTGGCATCATGGAGGCCTCGGAACAGCTGAAATCGTTAGCCGATGCTCTTCTGAAGATTTCAAAGGGCGTAGGATCTTTGGTCGTGATTACCCTGGCTACCTGCGTGTTTATCAATATCGTTGCTTGCGACCAATATCTGGCCGTAATCCTGCCTGGCAGAATGTACAAAGAGGCCTTTGAAGACAGAAGGCTCAAGAACAAGAATCTGTCCAGATGTATCGAAGACGCAGGAACGGTTACATCACCCTTGGTGCCCTGGAACAGCTGCGGCGCAACCATGAGCAGCTTCATGGGCGTACCCACACTGGCTTATCTGCCCTATGCGATCCTCAACTGGATTAATCCTTTCGTATCGGCCTTCTACGGCTTTACCGGCATCTCCATGGAAAAAATGACGGAAGAAGAATACGAAAAGCTACTGGAGCAGAGAAAGCTGGACAAAGAACTTGCAATGCGGGCTATGGAAGTATAGTCAACGAAACGACAATAATCCTACACAAAAGGGGCCGCAAAATGCGCCCCCTTTTCGTTTTCTTGATTAATTATAGCCTGACGGCCCGATCCACGGCAAAGAGGTAGAGATACGTTTCGTCTACGCGAATTCCTCGGATCTGCTCAAGGGCCTTTTTATATAATTCCAGCTGTGGCCGGTAGGTTTCTTTCAATGCGGCGATGTTCTCAGGTTTGTCCGTTAAATAATCGGATTTGAAATCGATCAGAACGTGTTTGTCTCCTTCCGTAAAATAACAGTCGATGATGCCTTGTACGATAATCTCTTCTCCGTCCTTCTCCATAAGCAAATTAAAAGCTTCCTCCCGGTAAACCCGGTCCGCATTGAGCAGCCGCTTCCCGAGAGGGGATTCGAGGAAGTGAAGGATCTTTGAAAGATCCACGGATTCAATCTCTTCTGCAGATAAGATCTCTCTTTGCACCAGATCTTCCGCAAAATCCGCAATACGTTTTATATCCCAATTCCAGTCGGTTCCCAGAGGAATTTTCTCTATTATAGCATGATAGACTATGCCTCTCTGCGCTCCTTCTGACGCCGCCTCGGTTCCGACAGGTCGCCGCTCCGGCTTTTCGTGACGGCGACTCAATTCCGATACGGTATACTTCGATTTGTTTATTAGAGCAGCAGGATAACCGTAGGTCCAGTTGAGCCGTTCCGCCACCATGTCGTAAAGTGATTTCTCCACATCAAAACCCTGGGCAATGGCTTCCCCAAGCATTCTCTCCGAATCCGGCCGTTCCTGTTTTTCTACTGATATGACCCTTCTGTCATGAGCCTTAAATAAAATATCTTTATAGTCGCTTAATGCAGGTAAAAGAAGGTCTAAATAGTTCCTGGCCTTGGAGGGAATAGCCGGGCCTTGATTTCGAGCTTTTACAGCGCTTTCCGCATCGCTTACGGAGCCCAGGAGAATCAATTTGTCCATAGGGCGAGTAAGGGCAACGTAGAGTATTCGAATTTCTTCGGCCATCTCTTCCCGGCTCTGCCTTGCTTCTATGATATTTTGCAGAAGGGTCTTCCTATAGCAGCATTTATCTCTATCCACCTGTCTTAAAGCAACGCCTAATTGCTTATGAAAACTGGCAGCTTCGCCCTTTTTTCTGTTAAAACCTTTACCCAGACCACCAACTAATACGAAAGGAAATTCCAGTCCCTTGCTCTTATGCACAGTCATGACCCGAACTACATCATCGTTTTCCCCAAGCAGCCTGGTAGGCGCGGAAGCGATTTTCCCTTTCCTGACTGCGTCAATGTAATTGATGAACCCAAAGAGGCCTTTTCCCAAACTGCTTTCATAAGCGGCTCCCTTGTCCACAAGAGTCCTGAGATTGCCCTGGCGCTGAGTACCTCCCGGCAGCGCTCCCACATAGCTATAATATCCCGTTCCCCGGATCAGCTCCCACAGAAAGTCCGGCAACGGCAGGAATTTCGCTTTTCGCTTCCATTTCTCGACGAAGGAAAGACTCTCCCTGCATCTTTGCTTCAGCTCTTCTCTCTCCCCCTGTTGGCTGTAGTAAAGAAAAGCATCGAAATAGGAGCCTGTTTTATGCTCCACCCGGATCTCTACCAGCTCATCGACGGAGAACCCGAAAATAGGTGAGCGCAGTACGCTGAGGAGAGGGACATCCTGTCTCCGGTTGTCGATGACATTGAGCAGGTTCAGAAAAACGGATATCTCCAAGGTATCGAAGTATCCATCGCCGGTATCCATGTAAGCAGGGATACCTTCTTTTTCAAGAGCTTCACAGTATATTTCCGCAATGCCGGCGGCGCTTCTAAGCAGGATTACCATATCCCTATTGCCAAGAAAGCGCTGCTGTTTCGTCTTTTCATCATAATATGGAAGGCCTATGTTTTGCTTTATCAAAGACGCAGCCACGCGGGCCTCCAGTTCCGCTTTCTTCATTTCCACAATCTCTTCATCTAGATTTTCATCCTCTATCTGACGATCTTCCACCAGATGAAGCTCCGCTTTGTATTCCAGCGGCCCCCGGTAACTCACTCCCTTATATAGTGCCGCCGCCTTGTCATAATCCATACCTGCGCTTCTCCGGGTCATAATCCTGCGGAATACATGGTTGACCAACTGAATTACCGGCTCCTTGCTCCGGAAGTTGCGATTCAAATCCAGCTTCATGGAGGAAGGGTCTGCACCCTTCCTGAACCGTTCATATTTATCGATGAAAATCTCCGGCTCCGCCAGTCGGAATTTATAGATGCTCTGCTTTACATCTCCCACCATGAAGACGTTGTTTTCCCGGCGGATCCTCTCGATGATGGCTTCCTGAACCAGATTGCTGTCCTGATACTCGTCTATGAAAATATATCTGAATTTATTGCGATACTCCGATGCGGCCGCTTCTTCATAGAGGATTTTGAGGGCGTAATGTTCAATATCGGAAAAATCCAGCAAACCCTTTTTCTGCTTCTGTTGCCTGTATATCGAGTCAAATTCCTCCACGAGCCCTTTCAGTATCAATGCCACGGGATAAGTTTTATTTATTTCCGATATGTACTCCTTTAAAGGTTTTGAACAATATCGGGATATAAGCTTTTTAATGCTGTCTTTGGCTCTGTTGCGGAGATAAGTAATATCATCTCGAATATCCCCATAACCGGCCTTGTCGTCTCCCGAGGCTACAAACCTTTGAAAGACGGCAGCCTTCATGAGATTCACTCCCCTGTCATAGTCTTTTTCTATATTGGCAAGAATCCCTTCCACCATTTGGAGATCTGCTTGGGCTTTCGGGACAAGGCTGCCAAGACCTGCTTCCTCCACTGCCTGCAATACGCTTAGGCAATCGTTCTTTACGGATTCCAATTCCTCGCAAATATCCGCAACCATTTCCCGGAACAGCACGCTTTCGCGGAATAGTTTCTCATCCCAGGCAAGGGTTTCTATTTTCTCCTCCAGCCAAGCAAAGGGATCGGGGAGGCTTTGTAAGAAGTTATGGAGATTGAATATAATCGATTTAGCCGCCTCTTCATTTTTGCTGCCGGCATAAAGCCTCAAAAAGAGCAGAAAATCCTCATCACGCTTCTGAAACCGGCCACGGAACAACTGCTCCATAGCCTCGTTTTGCAGAAGGATCTTCTGGGCCTCATCACAGATTTTAAAACCGGGTTCAAGATCGATGAGATGGAAATAACGACGGATCACATCCAGAGCAAAAGCGTGAAAAGTGCTGATATGCGCTTTATGTATTCTGTTCATCTGCTCCGGTATGGCAGAGACGATCTTTTCACGCATCTCCGATGCTGCAGCATTGGTAAAAGTCACCACCAACATCTCGTCGACTGATACACCGTCGTTTTGAATTATCTGTTTGATACGCTCCACAAGCACTGCGGTTTTGCCCGAGCCCGCAGCAGCGGAAACCAGGATACTCTTATCCCTTATTTCGATGGCCTGCCGCTGTTCTTCTGTCCAGTTCATCGCTTCTCCCTTTAATTTCCTCTATATTGAATAATCTTCTTTGATTATAACGTATAAGCAGAGTTTTTTCGACACGGGAGCTCTTTTATGGGAGTACTTTTTTTGTCGCTGCCCTCACATAATTTTGATTCCTTCCCATTCATCCAAAAAGTTATATAATTTAATGCTATTTTTTGTTATAATAAGGGAATATATGAACAGATTGAAGCAAATAAACGACCTCTTAGGAGACTGAAATAATGAACACAACAATGTTGATGATATTAGACGGGTTTGGGAAGAGCAAGGACGATACTTGCACCGACGTTATCAAATTGGCCTCTACTCCAAATCTTGACCGGCTCTTTGCCACATACCCGAATACTCTCATCTCCGCATCCGGGCTGGCCGTCGGCCTTCCCGAGGGGCAGATGGGGAATTCTGAAGTAGGACATCTGAACATAGGTGCCGGCCGGATCGTTTACCAGGACCTGACTCGCATCTCCAAAGATATTGAAGAAGGGGGTTTTTTCGATAACAGTGAGTTGAATACCGCCGTGGAACATGCCCTGGCAAGGGGATCTTCCCTGCACCTGATGGGGCTCCTGTCCGACGGAGGCGTCCACAGCCACATTTCTCATCTGTTTGCCTTGCTGAAGCTGGCAAAGAAAAAGGGGTTGAATCGCGTATATATTCACGCATTTCTCGACGGAAGGGACGTTCCTCCCCGCAGCGCACTGATCTATTTGGAGCAACTGGAGACCTTCATCAAGCAGCACGGCATCGGCAAAATCGCATCCATATCCGGAAGATATTACGCCATGGATCGGGATAAGCGCTGGGAAAGAACTCAGCTGGCTTACGATGCATTGACCAAGGGAGTCGGAAGATATGCTGGTTCCCCTTCGGAAGCAATAAACCTGGCCTACGAATCGAGAGAAAACGACGAATTCGTAAAACCCACCCTCATCACGGAAGGCGGGTCTCCCCTTTCCACGGTACAGGATAACGATTCGATAATCTTCTTTAATTTCAGACCGGATCGGGCAAGGCAGCTCACCCGCTGTTTTACAGACGATGGGTTTAACGGCTTTGTGAGAGACAGGCAACCTTCAGGACTGTGTTATGTATGCATGGCACAGTACGACGCGGAAATGCCCAATGTGCTGGTGGCCTACCCTCCCCAATCTCTCAGGAACACCTTCGGAGAATACATCTCCAAATTAGGATTCAGGCAGCTGCGAATTGCCGAAACGGAAAAATACGCTCACGTAACATTTTTCTTTAACGGCGGCATTGAAGCTCCCAACAGAGGCGAGGACAGGCTCCTCATCCCCTCGCCGAAGGTGCCTACCTACGACCTGAAACCGGAAATGAGTGCCTATGAAATCACGGACCGGGTAATCGAGTTTATCTATGAAAAAAAGTACGATTTTATCATACTGAATTTCGCAAACCCCGATATGGTAGGACATACGGGAAGCATTGAAGCTACAGTCAAAGCCATCGAGGCTCTGGATGAATGCGTCCATCGAATTGTGGCGGCACTGAAGGAATCAGGAGGCCAATTGATCCTCACATCGGATCACGGCAATGCGGATTGTATGAAAAACGCCGACGATACAGTCGTAACCTCCCATTCCTCCAACCCTGTTCCCTTCCTCGTAATGGCAAACCGCCCCGTGGAATTGAAGGAAGGCGGCATTTTAGCCGATGTTATACCCACTTTGTTAGATTTGGCCGGCGTTGAAAAACCCATAGAAATGACCGGACAAAGCTTGATAAAATAGACTTTAAAAGTCGGAAAGCAACCAAATTTGCAACGCAAATAATGATATGCTCCCCATAAAGTAGACCGTTTTATTATTTCAACTGTCTACTTTATGGGGAGCATATCAAAAAAAATTACTCGGTTGCTTTTCGTCTTATTGCAGATCTTTTGCTAATAAGGCAATTGAAGTATAAAAAAAGGGCTGCACACCTTCACAGAAGAAGGCTAGGCTATTAATTCTCAACTCCCACTCTCGCCTGGACGCCCGCATTGTAATAATGTTTGATCTCCTTCATTTCCGTCACCAGATCTGCACGATCTATGATCTCCTGGGGGGCGTAGCGTCCGGTGAGGATGACCTCCGTTCCTTCCGGTTTCAGATCAAGCACGCGCAGAACTTCCTCCACCTCCAGCATTTTAAAGAAAAGGACGGTGTTGATCTCGTCAAATACCACCATATCATAGTCGCCGGAGACCAAAATCTCTTTCATTCTGGCTAACCCTTTCTTTGCATTTTCAATATCCTCCGGTGAGGGCTGCCCCTTGACAAAAGAGGGGGTGCCGAATTGCTCCATCTCCAGTTTTTCAAAGTATTGCGGAGCTTTGAGTTCGCTGTAATCCTGCCCCTTCATAAACTGTCCGAAAAAGACTCTGTTTCCGGCACAAAGACTTCTGAGCGCAATCCCCAGCGCCGCCGTCGTCTTTCCTTTTCCGTTTCCCGTATACACTTGAATGTAACCTTTCTCAATCGCCATATTCCTATCCCTTCCTTTCTTTTGTCAAGAGCTTTTATTTCCCATCTTGCAGGGAATAAAGGGCCGCATGTTTTCCCGCAGTCCAGCCGGAGCTCCAAGCCCATTGCAGATTCCAACCGCCGCATTTTCCGTCCACATCGAGCACTTCTCCAGCAAAGAACAAACCGGGAACTAATTTCGACTCCAAAGTATCTCCATAAACCTCTTCTCCCTTAACTCCGCCCACAGTTACCTGGGCTTCTTTCCAGCCTTTGGTTGCTTTTATCGCTACCTCTCTGCATTTGAGCAGGCGAGCCAGGCAAAGAAGCTTTTTATCATCCACCTGACAAGTGGATGAACCGGCATCCACCCCTGAAAGCTCTAAGTATATGAGGATCAGCTTACTGTGAAGCATGCCTTCGAGCAAGCTTTTCGCCGGGCGGCTTCCGAATGTTCTTCTCCTTGACTCAAGCAGCTCAAACAGCTTATCTGCCGAGAATCCGGGAAACAGATCGATCTGAATGGAATAATCCGACGGATTATCTCCCAAAAACCGGCTCAGATTGAAAATGCAAATCCCCGAAAGGCCGTCCTCTGTAAACTGAATCTCTCCTTCTTCCCGTGCTACAAGCTTTTTTTCTTTCGCCAGGCTTACGGTGCCTTTCGCCCTGACTCCCTTAAGGTTGTCGGAAACGCCGCTCTCCGTTACAACCCGCACCAAAGCCGGGAGAGGCCGCTCCAAAGTATGCCCGAAGCTTTTGGCAAAGCCGTATCCGTCTCCCGTGGAACCGAATCCATGTCCCGCTTTACCTCCGGTGGCTATGATCAGACTTTCAACCTGGGTGAAACCACCGTCCCACTCCACCACAAATTTACTTTCAGTTTTGTTTACTCCTGTCACTTCTCTTTCCAAACGGATAGCGACCCCGTTTTCTTTCAGCGCAGACTGCAAAGCATCGGCTACTGCCGAGGCCTGCTCAGAATAGGGATAGAGCCTGCCTTCGCTCTCTTCTCTTGCCAGTACTCCCAATTCCTCAAATAGCTCTACGGTTTGTACCGGGCTCAGGTGTTCAAAGGCATGACGCACCAGGGAAAGGTCTTTTCCGCCGTAATCCTTCCAGCTACAGCCCCGGTTTGAGAAATTGCACCGGCCGTTCCCCGTGGCCAGGATCTTTCTCCCCAACATCTGGTTTTTTTCCAGCAGAACCACATCTCCTGCAGATAGAATTCGCGAAGCGGAAAGAGCTGCCATCATTCCGGCAGCCCCTCCTCCGATAACACCGACCTTAAACATCTGCTTCTCCATGGTCTTTGTTGCCTGCTTCCTGTACTTTTTCTTTCCCAGACTTCCCGGGCTCGAATTTTAAAAATATCCCGCCTACAACACCGTTTACTCCCTGCAGGATAAAAATGCCTCCTATCACTATAACAAGAGCAAACTCCGCAAGGAGAGGATTGAAGAGGCTGTAAATGCCCGCTAAAAGATTCAATACCCCCGGTATCAATACCCAATACCAACCGGTCACCCTTTTACTTCGAATATCCATGGACGCCATGATGCGCAATACACCCGAAAACTGAATCCACATACCGAAAAACAGTACAACCATAGCATCGGTAAGAACCGTATCGGATAAAACCACAGAAGCAAAGATCGCAGTCAGCAGGCCGTCTGCAAACTGCCATGAAACACAGGGATTTATCTTTCGAAAAACAACGTAGGCCAATATGTTGCTCAAACCGGAAATCATCATGGCGATCCCCAGAACAAAGGCTATGGTTATGAAGGGCACTCCGGGATGAGCAAAACACCAAATTCCCGTTCCCAGCACAAACAGGCCGGAAAGAATAGTCACAATCCGCATGCAGACCTCCTGATTTTTTAACTTCCTCTAATTATATAACCGGGAAAACTCATCGTCAACCGACAAGGGGTCCATCGTTCATCTGTCCCGGCAAGGATGAAGTGATGGCATTATCTTGCCGGTTCATGTATACTAATAGTATAGGGAATTCCGAAGAACACCCAAACCGGAGGAGGACATTGCTCAATGAAAAACATAATGGTCTGCGTAACGCAACAAAAGACCTGCGAAAGACTGATTCAATACGGTCACGATCTGCTGGACGATGCCGACGACGAACTCTTTATCATCCATGTTGCCCATTATCAATTTAAATTCCTGG
>JAAYNC010000010.1:0-2079 GCA_012521055.1 Eubacteriales Family XIII. Incertae Sedis bacterium | reverse complement strand
TGTGGGCCACATCCCAATACTCGTCCACGCTGTCCAGCATGTGAGTGCTGATCAGTATGGCCGCCCCTTCGCTGCGAAGTTCCTTTAACAATTGTTTCAATTCTTTGATGGCACGGGGATCAAGCCCCACCATGGGTTCGTCCAGCACGATGACTTTGGGTCTATGAAGCAAAGCGCAACAGATGGAAAGCTTCTGCTGCATACCTTTCGACAGCTCTTTGCCTAATTTATCTTTCTTATCCAGCAACTCAAACCGTTCCAACAACACCCGGTCATAACCGTCATCGGGGAGCCTGTATGCCCGCCGGATAAACTCCATGTGTTCATCGATTGTCAACAAATCATAGATCGCCGGCATTTCGGACACATATCCCAAAACCCTCTTCGCCTCCAGGGATTTATTGTGTTTCCCGTTCACTTCGATCCGTCCCGAAAACCGGAGCAAGCCGACTATGCATTTTATAATTGTAGACTTGCCGGCGCCGTTGGGGCCTAGCAGCAGCGCTATCTGGCCTTGTCCTACTTGAAAGCTGATGTTGTCGTTGGCAACCACCTTGCCGTATCGTTTGGTAACATTCTCAACTTTTAGCATAGTTTCCCCAATCATAATTTCTCCCGATGCTTTCCCCAATAAGGTGTAAGGCGCACTTTTGACATCTTAGTTTGCCATCCGCGTCAACTTATCCGTATCTTTCAACAAAATCCCGCCCCGGAACAGCTCCACTATCCCCTCCGCCGCAAAGTATTTAAGCATTCTCGTCACCACTTCCCTTGCGGTGCCCATGTGCTTCGCAATGGTTTCATGGGTGATGAAAAGACGGTTAGATCCTTCAATGTTTGATTGTTCCAACAGAAACAGGGCCAACCTCTTGTCAAAGCTCATGAACAGCACCTGCTCCATGATCCACATAACGTCGGAAAACCTGGAAGACATGAGCTGGTTGGTGTAATCCGATACATGGATCGATTTTTTCAGGAGATCCTGATACACGGAGGACGGAATCAGAAATGCTTCCGTATCCTTTTCCGCTTCCACCTGAATTTCAAAGCTGATATTTCGCAACATGCAGGAAGCCGAAAAGATGCATATATCCCGCTCCAGCAACCTGTAAAGTGTGATTTCTTTTCCTGTCTCAGAGACTATATATGCTCGCATCCGTCCTTCTTTTACCAAAAAAAGCCCGTCCAGATCATCGGAGCCGCCGTGATGGACGGTTCCTTCCGGTATCCTGAGCAGGGTAATGCTGTTTTCAAGGGCCTGTTTTTGCTCCTCTGTGAGAGATTTCCAAAAGGGCAATGCGTCTTTAATATATGACAGGTCTTCCGGCTTCATTGTTCCTCTCTTTCGGTTTCAAATGCTTATAACATCATCCTTTACATTTATGAAAGTATCTCACATTTTATGCCTTGTTTCAAGAAGGGATAGTTCCCGCCCATTGACGCTAACCTCTTTTGATTTTATCCGAAATGGTTAACTTCAATTCTTTTTTCGTGACTTTATCACAGAATAGCTCCCACATCTCATTATAATGAGAATCAAGAGATTGTTAATTTTGCAGCAAAAATTAATCGACATGGGGGGTTTAATAAATGAAAGTACTGATTGTGGGAGGAGTTGCCGGCGGCGCTACCGCTGCCGCCCGGCTCAGAAGATTGGATGAGCACGCCGAGATCATCATGTTTGAACGCGGCGAATATATTTCTTTTGCAAATTGCGGTCTTCCATATTATATCGGAGGAGAGATTACCGACAAGGCGGATTTGACCGTGCAGACGCCTAAGGGTTTTTACGATCGGTTCCGGGTGGACATAAGGAGCCGGAACGAGGTAATAGCCATTGATCCTGTGGCAAAAGTCGTAGACGTTAAGGATTTAAAAACCGGTGAGGTTTACAACGAAAGCTACGACAAACTTATCCTGGCTCCCGGCGCGGCGCCGGTACGTCCCAAGTTTGAGGGCGCCGATCTTGACCGAGTGTTTACCCTGAGAAATATTCCGGATACTTACCGCATAAAAGACTTTATAGACGAGCAAAAGCCCCGCAGGGCACTGGTTGTGGGCGGAGGCTATATCGGCATT
>JAAYNC010000219.1:0-1884 GCA_012521055.1 Eubacteriales Family XIII. Incertae Sedis bacterium | reverse complement strand
CTGTCCCTTTTTTGAAATACGTGTCGGGCACTTTTTGCAACTGTACCCTTTACAACTTTTTATATGTCTTGTACCTAATACTGTTCAAAAAATTAGATTGTACGTTGATTTGGTCATCAATTCCCCATTTTTTCATAATGTTATGTGCAAATTTTTAGATTTTACGTTGATTTATACGAATCTCTTTTTGCCAACGTACGTACAATCTAAATTTTGCAACGTCGGAAATTCGATTTTTTCAGGAATTTTCGTACAATCTGATTTTTTACACAGCTGTTTAAAAATAATAAGCTGAGAAATACTTTAAAGTGCCAATAAATTTGCACCTAATGAATAATTATGATAGACTGGGCACGAGAAGAAAGAGCAGGAATGATGGCTAGAGCAAAGTGGTGGAAATAACCAAAAAAGAACGGAAGGAACAGGGGTGGACAGGAACTATGATTAAGCGGTAGGATTATAAAAGAATTACCGAAGAGGTCTTTCGCCTGGTGGAGGAAGGCATCCACGTTGTGGATACGGAAGGGAAAACCATAATCTACAATGATGCCATGGCCAAGATGGAAAAGATGAACCGGAGCGAAGTGCTGCGGAAGCCTTTTCGGGAAGTGTTCAGCCACATAGAGGAGGACCAAAGCACCATACTCAATGCTCTGAAATACGGGAAAACCACCTCCCAAGTGAAGCAGACATATCAAAACATCGTCGGCAGAGAAATTACCACTATAAACAGCACCTATCCTCTGATTTTGGACGGGAAGATCGTGGGGGCGGTGGAAATAGCGAAGAACATTACCGATGTTCAGAAGCTGTCCCACACCATCCTCAAGTTCCAAGAAGAGACGCAAGAGCCGGAAGAAACGAGAAAAAAGAAGATCAAGGCCTATAGCTTTGACATGATAATCGGGCAGAGTCAAAACTTTGTCGGGGTAGTGAACCGTGCCAAGAAGGCCGCTCAAAGCGACGCCTCCGTTCTCATTTGCGGAGAAACGGGAACGGGAAAAGAGCTTTTCGCCCAAAGCATCCATTACCACAGCAACAGAAAATCAAAGCCCCTCTTAGCGCAAAACTGTGCCGCACTGCCTGAAAGCCTTCTCGAAGGCATACTGTTCGGAACCGCAAGAGGCGGATTTACCGGCGCAATGGACCGGGCAGGCCTATTCGAACAGGCGGACGGCGGCTCCTTGTTGTTGGACGAAGTCAGCGCCATGCCCTACGGGCTGCAGGGGAAGCTGCTTCGTGTGCTTCAGGAGGACTACCTTCGCCGGGTGGGCGGAACCAGAGATATTCCGCTAAACGTGCGCATTATCGCCACTATTAACGAACCGGCAGAAAAACTTATAGAAAAAGGGCTGCTCAGAAAAGATCTCTATTACCGGCTGGCAGTCATCACCATCAACATTCCTCCCCTGAGGGAGAGAAGAGACGATATTCTGCTTTTGGCAGAAAAGTTCATGCAGAAGCACAACAAGCGCTTCGGCAAGGAACTCTGGATGATTTCCGAGCCGGCGAAGAAAAAGCTTCTCGATCACGATTATCCAGGCAACGTTAGGGAATTGGAGAATATCATAATCGAAGCCGTGTCCATGGCGGAAAACGAGCATGTGCTCACCGCTGAGCACCTCAATATCGAAAAAAGCGTAAACAGCAGCCTCATTGAGTATGGAAAGGCCGTGGAGTTAGGGCTTCCCGATTATTTACAGCAGATAGAGAACCGCCTAATCCAGCAAGCGTTATTATCAAGCGGAAACAACATAAGCCGCGCGGCAAAGCAGCTTGGAATAAAGCGGCAGACGCTGCAGCATAAGCTGA
The DNA here is from genome assembly GCA_012521055.1 of Eubacteriales Family XIII. Incertae Sedis bacterium. Lineage (GTDB taxonomy): Bacteria > Bacillota > Clostridia > Peptostreptococcales > Anaerovoracaceae > UBA1426. The sequence continues at coordinate 72 of JAAYNC010000219.1, read as the reverse complement.
AGAAAATGCAAAATCTCTAGTAATCTGTTAAAAGAATAAGCCGACTACCGTAAATAATAACAGCAAATAGAG
>JAAYNC010000005.1:0-2045 GCA_012521055.1 Eubacteriales Family XIII. Incertae Sedis bacterium | reverse complement strand
GACTGTAATTGCGCAGGAAAAATTTTGGCTGGCGTAGACACATCGACTGAGCACGACAGGAGCGTATATAGATATACGTGACTGAGAGCGAAAGAGATGTGGCATAGCCAGACGAAATTTTAACAAGCAATTAAGGGGTTACGGAAGGGCACCGTTATATAAGCCCAGGGTTTGTTGGAACCTGCAGAGAGACCGGACTTTTCCGGTAATCAGGGTGGTACCGCGGTAGTATTATCGTCCCTGGAGTCTGACTCCAGGGATTTTTTAATACCTGAAAAACAAGCAACAGCATGAAATAATAGAAACGGAGGATTTAAAATGAGCAAACATATCAAGATTTTCGACACTACACTCAGAGACGGAGAGCAGTCGCCCGGCTGCAGCATGAACATAAAGGAAAAGATCCAGATGGCGAAACAGCTTGAAAGGATGAAAGTAGATATCATTGAAGCCGGTTTTGCCATTTCCTCCCCGGGGGACTTTAAGTCGGTGCGGGCCGTGGCCGAAACGGTAAAGGAATCGGTGGTGGCCAGCCTGGCCAGGGCGGGAAAGGAAGATATTGACCGGGCTTGGGAGGCGGTATCCGTGGCGGAACAACCCCGGATTCACACCTTCATAGCCACATCTCCCATTCATATGAAATACAAGCTGAACATGACACCGGACCAAGTGGTGGAGCAGGCGGCGGAGATGGTCAAATACGCGAAAAAATATTGCAGCGATGTGGAGTTTTCCGCCGAAGATGCCACGAGAAGCGATTTGGAATTCCTGGCCAGGATCTTCACGGAAGTAATTAAGGCGGGAGCCACGACGATAAACATTCCGGATACTGTAGGCTACACGGTGCCTGATGAATTCTATGATTTTCTCATCAAACTTCAAGAGCTTTGCCCGGCATTGGACAATGTGGACATTTCCGTTCACTGCCACAACGACCTGGGTTTGGCCGTGGCCAACTCTCTGGCCGCCATTAAAGCGGGAGCAGTGCAGGTGGAGACCACCATTAACGGAATCGGAGAAAGGGCCGGAAACGCAGCCATGGAGGAATTGGTCATGGCATTGAAGACGCGAAACGACGTCTTAAAAGCGGATACGGGAATCGTGACCACTGAGATTATGCGGGCCTCAAAGCTCTTGTCCAGCATAACTGGGGTCAAAGTGCAGCCCAACAAAGCCATCGTGGGAGAGAACGCTTTTGCTCACGAAGCGGGCATCCACCAGCACGGGGTCTTGCAGCATAAATCCACCTATGAGATCATGACGCCCGAATCTATAGGCCTCACGACGAGCAACATGGTGCTGGGCAAGCATTCCGGCAAGCATGCGCTCCGGAACAAGGCTAAAGAGCTGGGGTTCGATCTCACCGAGGAAGCGTTAGAGCGTGCATTTGTCAGATTTAAAGAGCTTGCCGATAAAAAGAAGCAGATTTATGACGGTGACATTGAGGCTTTGCTGAGCAAGGAAGCCTTGCAGGTACCGAAAGCCTATCAGATGAAGAGCTTTGTCATCAACAGCGGCAACAGCATTACTTCCACAGCAGTGGTGGCGGTGACAAAGGACGGAAAAACCATAGAAAAGGTAGCCAGAGGAGACGGGCCCATCGATGCGGCATTCCAGGCCATCGGGAAAATAGTTGGCAAGAAGCTGAGACTTGAGGATTACCAGCTTCATTCCGTAACGGAAGGAATGGATGCGCTGGGAGATGCTCTCGTTAAAATCAGCAGCAACGGCAAGACCTATGCGGGAAGAGGTCTTTCCACCGACGTAATCGAAGCCAGTATTCACGCATATATCAACGCGGTAAACAAGATGATCTACGAGGAGAACAAGACAAATGGAGTATAAAATAGCCGTTATTTCTGGGGACGGAATAGGACCAGAAATCATAGAAGAAGCTAAAAAAGTATTGCTCAAGGTAGGCAGCAAGTTCGGCCACAGCTTTGTATTTAATCACGTACTTGCAGGAGGCTGCGCCATTGATGCGACGGGAGAATGCCTGCCGGAGAAAACCCTTTCAATCTGTTGCGATTGCGACAGCGTGCTCT
>JAAYNC010000221.1:0-1924 GCA_012521055.1 Eubacteriales Family XIII. Incertae Sedis bacterium | reverse complement strand
TATCTTGATGTCAGATGTATACTTCGTAAGTTCCGGAATTGTATCAGGCAAAGGTACTTCTGGTTCCGGTAAAGTTCCGGTCGTTAAGCGTCAATATGCCGCCCAAATACTATCTGGATCACTGACACCTAATTTTAATCCTTCTTCAAATGCTTTTATTGCTGTGTCAAAACCTGTAGCTACTGTCATCTTTGTAAACAGCTTTAAAACCTGCTTTTTCCCCTCATAATCGCTTTGTCTGACACCTTTTGCAACTTTTAAAAGACACAACGTGTGCGCCTGATGACATTTCTTAGTGTGATAAAGTCACATACACATATAAGAATTTAAGTAATGATAAAATTGGACTAATGGGTAAATAGAATGTGTTAAAATAGAACCTGTATTTGGTGCAGACACCAAACACAACTACTTGTAAAAAGTGTCTGACACCAAATACAAGAAAGAGGGGGAAGGGAATTGCAAATGGAGGTTGAGCATCAGAAAATGGACAGAAAGAGGCTGGCAGTAAAGATCATCGTGCCAATTTTGATTGGGCTGGTGGTTGCTGGCATTTGGTTTATCAAGAATTGGCAGGATGCTGCTGGCGAGTTGCAGATAGAGAATCCGGATTTCGCTCTCAATGTGACCGAACCATTAGACCTTGAATACCTGAAATCTCATGGTCTTCCTATTATGATAGATTTTGGTGCTGATTCCTGTCCTCCTTGCCGCCGGTTGGCGCCTACAATTAAAAAACTGCACAAGGAGCTGCAAGAAAAAGCGATTATTAAATATGCAGACGTTTGGGAATCTCCTGAACTGGCGGAAGGTTATCCGATCAGGGTGGTCCCTACTCTGATGTTTTTTGACAAGGACGGGAACCCATATGAGCCGTCGGATCCGGAGGCTTCCCGAATGCTTTTATATACCATGAAGGATACGGGCGAGCATGTTTTCACCGTTCATGAAGGCATAATGACCGAGGAAGAGATCCTTTCAATTTTAATTGAAATGGGGATGGAAGAATGATTGAGCAGTGGCTGGAGACATTATCGGAATTAATCACAAAAAGCTACTGGATTGCGCCCGCGTTGGCAGCGCTGGCGGGAATGTTGACGTCTATTACGCCGTGCGCGCTTTCCAGCGTGCCTTTGGTAATTGGTTATGTGGGCGGAGTTGGCAATGATGATCCGTGGCGATCGTTCAGGTTATCACTGACATTTGCATTAGGAATGGCGATCACATATACAGCATTGGGAGTTATAGCTTCGCTTTTAGGGACGCTCATTGGGGCGGCGGGCGGTTGGTGGTACATTGCGCTTGGGATTTTGATGGTCTTGATGGCGCTTCAAATCCTTGAAATCTACAATTTTATTCCTTCCACATATCTTACGGATAAAAACATGAGAACGGGTTATGTTGGCGCTCTGCTGGCAGGGGTTTTGGGCGGGTTTTTCTCTTCGCCCTGTTCGACTCCGGTTTTGGTCGTTTTGCTGGGGATTGTGGCGAGAAGTGGAAACGTTGCTTGGGGTGTGCTGCTGTTGCTGCTCTATTCCATAGGTCATAATGTGCTGGTTTTGATTGCGGGGACATCGGTGGGGTTTGTGAACAAGGTTACATCCAGCGACAGATACGGTTTATTCAGTAAAATATTGAAGTATGTAATGGGTGGTGCGGTACTGCTGCTGGCATTTTATATGTTTTATCTGGGGTTTTAATTGGTGTTTCCCTGGAGGAATCCGGAGATTTATTGACATTAGTTTAAGGAAATCAAAAAGCTTAATAAATAATGTAGCCACGGTTTTCCCGTGGCTTCAGACTGTAGACAAAGCGTCTCAGAAAACAAGAACTTCTGAGACGCTTTTCTTTTTCAGTGATCGAATTAAATTTCTGAAAGAATTCAATAAAAAAGAAGTGTCAACAGGGTCTAATAGCCCTTTCC
>JAAYNC010000169.1:0-4555 GCA_012521055.1 Eubacteriales Family XIII. Incertae Sedis bacterium | reverse complement strand
TTAACGGGGTTTTTAGTTTTTTTGCTTTGCCGATTAAATATCGTCTAAGTTATCGATAGTCGCCTCAAGGCCCATAACGCTGTTTACCGGCAGCGAGAAACAGCTTCCCCTTGCCTCAGTATTCAGCCCCGTTTCCGCCGTAATGCGCTCCATAATTGCATGGCGCTTTTCCTGGGGCGCGAGAATCAGGACTAATTCTTTCTCGGGTTGCATGGTTATGCCCAGATATTTCTCGGCTTCCTTCGAGCCCAGGCTCCGTGCGTGGATCAGCGTTCCTCCGCTGGCTCCCGCAGCCTTTGCGGCGTCCATGACTTGATCGAAATATCCGCTGTTTACAACAGCTACAATTAACTGATACGGTTCATTTGGCGTCACGCTCATGCTCTCACTTCCTATCTCTATATTCTTACATGCCTCGCCGCAAGTCTCAGCAAGGACCCTGTTCATGCTGGTTAAACTTATGGTAAAAACCACTCCGGTTCCCGGTCTGTGAAGATCAATCTCGTCGTGAATTTTCTTCATGATAAAATCAGACACTTTGTTCGTGTGAATACTGATGGCCACGATTTTTCTCGGTCCGCCGTAACCCAGCATCTCGTAGATTTCGGATTTGGCCGTACCGTAACCGTATGTCAACAAAACAAACGGGATCTTGTTTTCTTCATATAGATCTATCAAAACATCGTCCAAATCCACGTCAATTATAGCAAATAACGCTTCTACTCTGGATTCTGAACAATCTATCATCCCTGTCCTCCGTTATACATAAGTAAATTTTGTAGTTATTATAACCCATCGTATTTTTATAGTCCACTTTATTATGACTCCGTCGCTTCTTTCTGATAGGATTCCGCTTCTGTTGCCGACGGAGCGTCAAAATCTATAATAGTATCCTCTTCCACCGGAAGCTGAACTTTAGCCGCGGCAATTCTCGACTTGATCTCATAGACCAAACCGAATAATTGAATCGTAATCACCGGCATCATAGCAACAAGGGCAACGATGCCGAAGGCGCTGATATAAATGTTGCCTCCCAATGCATCACACGCACCTATGGCCAAAGGAAGCATGAAGGTGGCCGCCAAGGGTCCGGAGGCTACTGCTCCTGAGTCAAATGCTATGGAAGTAAATAAATGTGGTATGATAAAGGTCAGAACGAGGGCAAACACATATCCGGGGATGACGAAATAAAGGATAGATAACCCTGTTACAACGCGAACCATAGCTAAACCTACGGATATTGCAACGCCAACAGACAATCCTATACCCATGGCTTTGGCTGAAATGGCTCCTGCAGTTATTTCTTCTACTTGTCTTTTTAGAACAAAGACTGCCGGCTCTGCCGTAACCACAAAAAATCCCACTGCCATTCCGACGGGAATCAATGCCCATGAACTGTTGTTTTCCGCCAGCACCACACCCAGCTGGTAGCCCGCAGGCATGAATCCCACGTTTACACTGGTCAGGAACAGCACGAGACCGATATACGTATACACTGTTCCGGAGCTGATCTGCAGTATAGTCCTCTTCCTCAGGTTCAGCTTTACAATTTGGAATATGGCGAAAACAAGCAGAATGGGCAATAAGGCCACAGCCACCTGCTTGAAATACTCAGGTAAATTGCCTCTAAACAGCAAATTGAGATCTGACATGGACCCTATGTTTGGAACGGAAATGACGCTTCCCCCTGACGGCTCATAGAACATTCCAAGAATCAACACCGTGATGATCGGACCTATAAGGCAGAGAGAAACCAGGCCAAAACTGTCCTCTTCAGTTGTTTTATCTCCACGAATAAAGGACAGGCCAAGTCCAAGGGCCATGACAAAAGGAACCACGATAGGACCTGTAAGTACAGCCCCGGCCTCCCAGGCAATGGATAAAAAGTCCTTTCCTGTAAAAGCGGAAAATGCAAATGCGATGGAATAGCAACCGATAAGTATATATGAAAGGGGCAGTTGGAACAAAATTCGCAAAAAGGCGCCCACGAGAGCCAGCCCCGCACCAATAGAAACTGCTATGATGATTACGGAGTTCGGAACCCCGTTAATCTGCCCTGCCAGAACGATCAAGTCCGGCTCAGCCATACTGATAAAGGCACCTATTACAAACGTTAAAGCGATTATTAACGGAAGTTTTTTGGTTTTTATCATGGCGGAGCCCACATATTCTCCGATTGGAATAAGGGAAACGTCCACGCCTAAATTAAAAAAGGTAATTCCCAGAATCATCATAAATGCGCTCATTACAAACAGAGCCAGACTCCATGGCGGCATAGGCGCAATGGTGTAGTTCAAGATCAGTACAAGAATAATAATCGGAACTACTGAAAAAAAGGATTCCTTGAACTTTGCAAATAATAGTTTTAGCACTAAGTCACCTCAACCTTCTTAGATATTATCGTTAGCCGTATTTCATTTTTTTATAGCTTTCCATATTTAATTCTTTTCACCTTCCAATGAAGATTAAAAAATATAAAATCATGCATAAAAGCACAAAAAAGAAGTAACCGGTAGGAATATACCGCTTGCGCTGTATTTTTAAACTCTCGCCTTTATTTTCCCAATATTTAGTTAATTTTTACATATTCGGTCCGGAAATTTTTTCACTAAATGTACAATCGTCTTATTATAACAGGTTTTTAGGAATAATTAAAAGCCCTTTTCCTTTATAATGTAATACAATGCCTTAAATCAAATAAATTGCGTCTATTGCGCAAAAGGAAGGAGCACATACCATGGCGAATGTAAGAGTTAGACTGCAACCCCTGGTTCAAATGATAAATCTGCCCACTGTATTAAAAACGGCAACACTTCCCGGTGACACGACGGAGCGGTTGTTTATAGCCACCCAGGTGGGAGAAATTTTCTACATAGACAACGAAAACATAGAAACATTTTTGGATATTCGCCAGCAAATCATAAGGCTGGGCACTTTCGGCGGTTACGATGAACGGGGGCTGTTGGGTCTTGCCTTTCATCCCGAGTTCAACCGAAACGGTCTGTTCTATATCCATTATTCCGTGGCGGGATCTCAGGGACCGGGAGCTCTTCCCGGTCCCTTTCGTCCGGACCCGTGCAATCCGGAAAGTTTGAACCTAAGCTGGACCGAGCGAGAAATGTTATATGATCACATCGATACCGTAGAAGAATGGGTTTTGGGACCTGGCGGTCAACCGGAAAAGCTGCGGACCCTGCTCAATTTAAGGAGACCTTTTGCCAATCACAACGGGGTGAACAGCCTGAACTTCTCACCGGAAAGCGGTAGGCTTGTTCTGACCACCGGCGATGGCGGATCGGGCTATGATCCTTTCAATCTCGCCCAGGACGATATGGAACTTGCCGGCAAAGTAATTGAAATCGACGTTACCATGGAGACATTTACCGGTAGCCCGCCTGTGGTCACCCGCTTTGAAGAACTTCCCCGACCGGTGCTGGAAACCCTTACGGTTGTCGTTAAAGGTGTACGCAATATTCCCGGGATCGCCTATCAGAGAACAGAGGATCAATATATTAAATATATAGGGAATGTGGGCCAGGACCTGGTAGAGTCAATCTATTCGTTTACCGGATACAACCCAATTCCGGCCTCACAACTCATTCAATCTGCCATGTCGCCCCCGTCGGAATCCGGATCCGGCAGGGAAGAGCTTGTTAATCTCGGTTGGCGAGGTTGAGAAGGCGTATTCCCTTCTCCTGTTATTACCCGGTGTCCCGGCAATCCCACACTGAACGAAAAGACTTTTGCCTATTACGATGAGGCGGTTGTTGCTTCTTCCCGGCGCATCTTGCCCCTCATAAGCTACTTTCATCAAGATCCCCGTCCCGATAAGTTTTCCGGAACTGCCCTCACGGGGGTTCAACCGTATGCAGGGAATGCAATCCCGGGCTTGACGGGAAAAATTGTGTTTACCGACTTTGTCCAACGCGGAGGACCTCAACGTCTGGGAGTTTTGGCATATACCGAAATCCGAACCGAATGTAAGCAGAATGATTACTATGTAATCGAAGTAAATCACGATTTCGGACCCCAGTCTGCATACTATGTAAGCCTGGGGACCAACTCCGATCAAACCAGACTTTTCCTGGGAGTATACGGTTCCGCAAATGTAACGGATTCAAACCGGGGCATGGTTTTCGAAGTAATTCCATGAAGCCTTAAAATAAAGCGAAAAAAACACATAGAATCAACAAGGCCGCCCACACTACAAATTTGGGCGGCCATATAATCTTATAAATAAAGGGATTACTCGAGTTTTAATATTTTTCTGCCATCTTCTATGATGGTCTCAATGGTCTTCTTATAATCCTCCAAAGTTCTGATCCAATTCTTCAAGCATTCCAAACCCTTTTCCGTTATCATATAGTTCTTCTTAGCCGGGCCAGATGTATCCATAACCCATTCGAAGCGTATCATCTCCCTGTCCTCCAGGGTCTTTAAAGCGCGATAAACCCCGGTGTTGTCAACCCTCTCATCAACGAACAGGTTTTTTCTCTCAAGCTCCTGTATGATCGAATAACCGTGCATGCTCTGCTTGGCAAGGATAATCAAGATG
>JAAYNC010000150.1:0-6662 GCA_012521055.1 Eubacteriales Family XIII. Incertae Sedis bacterium | reverse complement strand
CGAAGGATTTCCACAAGTTCATCCGGTGTATACAGTTCGAACTTGCTGATCACGCCGAAACGATCCCTGAGCGGAGGAGAAAGGCTTCCGGCCCGGGTGGTGGCACCGATCAGTGTGAATTTGGCCAGGTCCAGCCGGATAGATCTGGCGGAAGGACCTTTGCCGATAATAATATCAAGGGCATAATCCTCCATGGCCGAATACAGGATTTCTTCCACGGCCCGGTTCAATCTATGTATTTCATCGATGAACAGCACGTCGTTGTCGCTGAGATTGGTCAATATGGCTGCCAAATCTCCGGCCCTCTCTATGGCAGGGCCGGAAGTTATCCGCAAATTGACCCCCAATTCGTTTGCGATGATTCCCGCAAGGGTGGTCTTGCCGAGCCCGGGAGGACCGTAAAAGAGCACATGGTCCAAGGGCTCTTTGCGCATTTTCGCCGCTTCGATGTAAACCTTGAGATTATCCGTAACGCCCTTTTGCCCGATGTACTCGTTGAAATACTTTGGCCTCAGGGACACTTCCAGTTCCTCTTCGTCTTTTTTCAATCTCGTTGCAACAATTCTATCGTCATGCTCCATTTATATTCTCCTATTTCGATGACTCTCCACGAAGCGCAAGCCTTATGTAGTCTTCCACGGTGAGGTTTTCATCTTCTACGGCGCCCACCGCGCTTATGGCTTCGCTCCGGCTGTATCCCAGTTCGATGAGAGCGTTGACCGCTTCTGCCCTTTCGCTCTCCGCCGTTGTCTGCTCCGCCAATTCGGATAATTGTTCAAGGTCTTTCAGGTTGCTTATTTTATCATTCAGTTCCAGCACAATGCGCTGGGCTGTTTTTTTCCCTACTCCCACGGCCTTGGTCAGAGTCTTGCTGTCTTCAAAGATGATGGCCTTTTTTACTTCATCCACGGGGATGGCCGACAATATGGACAGCGCCGCTTTGGCGCCCACTCCGTTCACCGTCCGCAGCAATTGGAACAGCTCAAGGGAAGCGTTGTCGTGAAAGCCGTAAAGGCTCATGTCGTCCTCACGGACGATCATCTCCGTGTATACGGTGATATTATCTTTTCCCGTTGCAGCATAAAGGGGAGAATTATCCGGAACAAATACCTTGTAGCCAACGCCTCCTGTTTCCAGTACAACGCCGCCGTCAAAGGTCATGGTGACCATTCCCCGCAAGTAATGAATCATTTATAAATCCTCTTTCACCCTATATTACAGATACTGCCCCTTGTATTTTTCCAACCGATTTATGTAACCCGACGAATGACCGTGACATATTGCCACAGCCAGAGCATCCGCTGTGTCATCGGGCTTTGGGATCTCAGCCAGGTTCAGGATAGCTTTCACCATACTCTGTACCTGCTGCTTTTCCGCACGTCCATAGCCGATGAGCCCCTGCTTAACTTGTAGCGGTGTATATTCATATACTTCCAGGCCGGAATTTACACAGGCCAGAATAGCAACACCTCTCGCCTGCCCTACCAAAAGCGCCGTTTTTGCATTTTTATTAAAAAACAGCTCTTCGATGGCCACCGCATCCGGCCGATATTCGTCGATGATTTCCATGAGACAGGAGTATATATGTTTAAGCCGGTCGGGCATGTCCAGATCTTTCTCGGTGATGACTGCACCGTAATCGCAAGCAGTAAAGCGGTTGCCCGTCATATCCACAATGCCGTAACCCAATATTGCATAGCCTGGATCGATGCCCAAAATCCTCATATCATACTCCGTAATACTTTTAAAATTCAGGATGATTGCAAGCTCATCCTAAAACAAACAGATGTTTCGTTACTGGGGTTTATTATAACATAAGAAGCTTTTCTGTCCAAGATTCCTATGCTATAATGTAAACAAATTGAAATTAATAAATATGCATTCCAATTCTAAACGCTACGGCTGCTGTAGAACATGGAGGATATCATGAGATACGCAAGACAAAGTAAGATATTGGATATTATCAACTCCCACGAAGTGGAAACCCAGGACATGCTGGTCGATTTGTTGAAAAAGGAAGGTTTCCAGGCCACACAGGCCACCGTCTCGCGAGACATAAAGGAGCTTCAGCTCATCAAGACCCTGACTCCATCCGGGCGTTATAAATATACCGTGAGCTCCAACGTGGAGCAAGCGCCCTCCGAACGGTTCGTAACAATCTTCCAGGAGACAGTTAAATCCGTGGATTCCTCGGGGAATCTCATCGTCATTAAGACCCTCTCCGGATGTGCCAATGCAGCAGGTGAAGCCCTTGATAACATGAAAATTGACCACGTAGTGGGAACCGTAGCCGGGGATAACACCCTTCTCATGGTCATCGATGATCCGGCCAATGTACCTGAACTGGTCAAACAGTTTCGTGATATCCTGAGATAACAAGCCATTTTGATAACATATCTGTAGCTTGGATTTTGCAGATCTTTGCCCCACCGAGGTATAGCTATGCTCACCCACATCGCTATAAAAGATTTTGCTATTATCGATAACATCAGCCTTGATCTCCATCAGGGCTTTCATGTTTTGACGGGAGAAACGGGAGCCGGAAAATCCATCATAATAGAAGCTATAAGCATGGCTTTGGGAAGCAGGGCGGACACCACTTACGTCCGTTCAGGCAAGGAAAAAGCCGTCATAGAGCTTATCGCAGAGGTGGATAACCCGGCTGTTTTATCTATTCTGAAGGAAAACGGTCTGGGAGAGGACAAAACCCTTTACATACTTCGGGAAATCCATGCGGAAGGAAGAAGCATCTGCCGTGTCAACGGCACTTTGGTATCCCTTTCTTTTCTGAACAATCTGTGCCGTAAGATTTCCGACGTGCACGGTCAATACGACCACCAGTCTCTGCTGGATCCGGATTGGCATATTTACCTGCTGGACGAATACGCCAAGGATGAAATCGAGCCGGTTAAGCAGGAAGTGTCCCGGCTTTACGAGAAATATTCACGCCTGGAAACGGAGCGAAAATCCATCTCTGATGCCCAGGCAGAGAACGTGAGAAATCGCGATTTCATGCAATTTGAGCTCAACGAAATCTCCGAAGCCAATCCCAGGATCGGTGAAGATGAAGCTTTGGAGGAACAATTGTTGCTGCTTCAAAACAGCGAGTCCGTCTACTCCACTTTATCCGAAGTCTACGGGCTATTATATGAACAGGCTCCCTCCTCTCAGGACAGCCTGGGCAGAAGCTTGAAACTGCTGGAAGAGATCAGCAGTTATTCAAAAGAATACGCTTATTTTGAGGAAACAGTATCGGATTGCTATTATAAGTTGGATGATCTGCGCAGCGAACTTCGAAGGGCAAAAGACTCAATCAACTTTTCGCCGGAAGCTATAAATGAAACCATGAAGCGCATTGACCTTCTGGACCGGTTGAAGAAGAAATACAGCGGAACCATTGAAAAGGTCCTCGAACACAAGGAAGAAATACAAAAAAAACTGGAGTATATGGATAACTCCGATCAGCTGCTCGAATCCCTCACCAAGGAAGCGGCCATTTGTCGTGAACAGCTGCATAAAGCATGCAAAAAGTTGACGGCTCTGCGAGAAAAGGCAGCAAAGAAAATGGAATCCGATATGGCCAGGGAACTCGAGGAACTGAATTTTAAAAACACCTCGTTAATTGTATCCATAACGCCTCTGGAGGATCACGGCGAGACAAGATACACGGAATCCGGCTGCGACCGGGTGGAGTTCCTAATCATTACGAACAAGGGGGAGACTCCCAAGCCTTTGAGTAAGATCGCCTCCGGCGGCGAGATATCCAGGATCATGCTGGCATTTAAATCCATTCTCGGTGACTACGACCACATTCCCACACTGATTTTTGATGAAATAGACATCGGGATAAGCGGTGTTACCGCCAGCATTGTGGGAAGAAAGATGAAGAAGATTGCCTCCACCCACCAGGTGATATGCATCACACATCTTGCCCAGATTGCGGCTTTCTCCGATCACCATTACAGGATCTCCAAAGAGGAATCAGAGGGCCGCACCGTTACAACGATTAAGGCTTTGGATCAAAAAGAAAAGACGCAAGAAATCGCGCGTATGCTTGGCGGACTGCATGTGACCGAAACTACATTGAAAAATGCGGAAGAACTCATTACCGAATCCGTTCTATAATCTTTTCAATTACTTGTTCTACGCTGAGATTTTCCGCATCGATGGTGATATCCGCATAGTGTTCATATAAGGGAATTCTCTCATCATAAAGCCCTTTCAGGGTTTTGTCCTTTTCCATGGCTATGCCCCTGGTGCTAATATTATGCAGCCTGCTTTCTATGGTTTCATAAGATAGTTTTATGTAAACAACAGTTCCGATGTTCTTTAAGTGCTCCATGCCGGCTTTGCTGTATACCACGCTCCCGCCGGTGGCGATAACCGTATTGTAAGCATCTACGGATTTTATGGCGACTTCCTCCATTTCAAGGAAGCGATTATGGCCGAAACGATCGATGAGGTTTTGGAGCAAATCCCCTTCCCTGTCCTGAATCAACAGGTCCGTGTCGAGAAAAGCTTTGCCCATGGTTTTGGCAAGCACAACCCCTACGGTGCTCTTCCCGCAGGCGGGCATTCCGATCAGGATGATATTGTTCATTTCTCGTCTACCCCCTTTTTATAGCCCGGTTAAGGTTTTAATAAAACATAAGGAGACGGTTTGTCATCTGAAACCGTCCCCCGTATTCGTTTGCTGTTAAGTATGGAATAATTATAATAATATATAATTAGTCCTCTACTTTTTCTTCGATGTCCTCGACGATGTCTTCCACCTTATCGGAAATGGCTTCTACCACATCCTCGGCTTTGTCCTTCAATTCCTCGACTTTTTCCTTAACATCATCAAGTGCTTCTTCTGCCTTGTCTTCTGCTTTATCCAGAATCTCTTCTACCTTATCCGCTACTTTGTCCAGAAGATCTTCAGCCTTATCGACCATTTCTTCAACTTTTTCTTTCAGAGACGATGCGTCTTTTTCTTCTTCTGCTTTTTTCTCTTCCGCCTTGTCTTCTTCCAAAATGGAAGGTTCAATGGTCTCCTTTATTGAAAGGCTGATTCTTCTTCTCTCCTTATCGATGTCCAGAATCTTGACCTGCACTTCCTGGCCCACGGAGAGCTCGTCCGCAATATTTGTAACACGCTTGTGGGCGATTTCGGAAATATGAACCAATCCGTCCAGACCCGGCTCCAGCTCTACGAAGGCGCCGTATTCTTTAAGCTGAACCACTTTACCGTTGATAACCTGGCCTACGCTGTAATTCTCATCGATAACGCTCCAGGGTTCCGGAATGGTTTGCTTCAGGCCAAGGGAGATCTTGCCCTTTTCAAGGTTCATGGAAAGGATCTTGACATTGATTCTCTCGCCTATGGACAGGGCTTCCTGCGGGTGCTTCAGCTTACCCCAGGAGATTTCGGAGATGTGGAGCAATCCGTCCAAACCGCCGATATCTACGAAAGCTCCGTAATCTGTGAAGCGCATTACGGTACCTTCAACTATGTCGCCCACACTCAGGGATTCCCAGATTTGTTGGATTCTATTCTGCTTTTCTTCAGCCAGATAGGCTCTGTGAGAAAAGACTGCTTTGTTTCTCCTCTGATCGACGCGATTTACTTTCACCGGGAGAACCTTGCCGATAAACTCGTCGGCTTTTTCAACATAGCGATCGGAAAGCTGGGACATGGGTATAAATCCGGCGACTTCCTTATACAGCGCAATTACGCCGCCTCTAACTTCCCTGTTGACCTTAACTTCTATAGTTGATTTATTATCAAGAGCTGCCGAGATTTCTTCCCAGTGCTCGTTGATCTCTAACTTCCTCTTCGAAAGGAGAATGTTTCCTTCTCCGTCATCGATGTTGATGACCTTTGCCCTAATCTTGTCTCCGATCTTGTAGGTTTCAGTCAGATCTTCATCTTCCTTAAGAGTCAACTCTTCTCTGGGGATGATCCCGTCCTTTTTGCAACCCAGATTTACTACCAGTTCGCGGCCCGTTACGTGAACGATCTCTCCTTCGACTATTTCACCTTTGTCCGGTAAAATCATCTGCCTGTCGATTTCAGCCATCAAATCGACCATGAGATTCGGTTCTTCGGCTTTCTCTTCCGCCGCCTCGGCGACTTTTTCTTCGGTTGCGTTTACGGTTTCTTCGGTTTTCTCTTCAGCTTTGTCTTCGGTTGTTTCATTTGCTGCTTCTGCTGTCGGTTCCTCAGCTGCTTCGTTAGTTTCGGTTTCTGCGTTTACAGCAGGCTCCTGAACTCCGGTTTCTTCTGCAACTGGGATGGCTCCCGTCTTTGGATCCTGCACGACTTTAATATCAGAGATAGCTTCACTCATAGTGGAAATGACCTCCTTAATAATGCGTTCAGGAGTTGATGCACCTGCCGCAATCCCTATTCTAGCGCATATTTCGATTTGTTTCAATGGTAAATCATTTATATTTTCTATAAAGAAGGATTTTTTACAGTTGTTTTTTGCGATTTCAAACAGCTTCCTCGAATTGGAGCTGTTCCGATCGCCGATGACGATCATTACATCGGATTCTTTGGCAAGTTCTTCGCAGCTTTTCTGCCTTTCATTCGTTGCGTTGCATATGGTGCGCAGGGCGATTACATCGGTTTTTTCCTTCTCAAGATAGTCCACAATACTGTCCCAAAGATCTCCGGT
>JAAYNC010000099.1:0-1817 GCA_012521055.1 Eubacteriales Family XIII. Incertae Sedis bacterium | reverse complement strand
GGAAACTATGCTAAAAGTTGAGAATGTTACCAAACGTTACGGCAAGGTGGTTGCCAACGACAACATCAGCTTTCAAGTAGGACAAGGTCAGATAGCGCTGCTGTTAGGTCCCAACGGTGCCGGCAAGTCTACAATTATAAAGTGCATAGTCGGTTTACTCCGGTTTTCGGGACGGATCGAAGTGGATGGGAAACACAATAAATCCCTGGAGGCGAAGAGGGTTTTGGGATATGTTCCTGAAATGCCGGCGATCTATGACTTGTTGACAGTCGATGAGCATATGGAGTTTATCCGGCGGGCATACAGGCTCCCCGATGACGGTTATGACCGGGTGTTGTTGGAACGGTTCGAGCTGCTGGATAAGAAAGATAAATTGGGAAAAGAGCTGTCGAAAGGTATGCAGCAGAAGCTTTCCATCTGCTGCGCTTTGCTTCACAGACCCAAAGTCATCGTGCTCGACGAGCCCATGGTGGGGCTTGATCCTCGTGCCATCAAAGAATTGAAACAATTGCTAAAGGAACTTCGCAGCGAAGGGGCGGCCATACTGATCAGCACTCACATGCTGGACAGCGTGGACGAGTATTGGGATGTGGCCCACATTATGGTTAAAGGCTCTTTTGCCGCAACCCGTTATTCCCGCGGCGATGCTGAATCCGGAGAGGAAACAAACCTGGAAGAGCTGTTTTTCCGTATTACCGAGGGTAGTGGTGCAGAAAGAGGAACAGCGAATGAAGGCGGCGAGGGGACGGAGAAATGAGGGCATTATTCTATATTTTGCTGATCCGGTTTAAGAATCGAATCAAATCTCTTGTAAAAAGCCCCGGAGCCTTAATCCTGATCGTCATACTGCTTGCCCTTTTATTGCTCCCGGTGCTGACAGGAGATCACGGTTCCGTCGATGAAAGGACGGACTATCGCTCCATGGAGGAAGTATACGCCATTATGACGGTGTTTTATTGTATTGCTTTTGTCATGGGGAGCTACAGCGGCCTTTCCAAGGGCGCCAGTTTGTATTCCATGCCCGACATAAATCTTGTCTTTACTTCGCCCATTTCAGCGAAAAAAGTGCTGTTCTACGGTTTAATACAGCAGATGGGAACTTCTCTGTTCGTCGGCTTCTTTATATTGTATCAGTACGGATGGATGCATAATACTTACGGCATATTTATGGGCGGTCTGGCTTTGATCTTGCTCGGATATGCGGCTACTGTGTTCTGCGGCCAGCTTACGGCCATGGTCCTATATTCATTAACCACAGGAGATGAAAGGAAAAGCAACGGGGCAAAGGCGGCCTTTCTGGCTGTCAGCGGCCTGGCGGCGCTGTATCTGCTCATCTCCGTCTACCCGGAAAGAGGCCGGTGGCTGGAAACCGCCGTATCCGTCCTTAACGGATTCCCAATGAAGCTCTTCCCTGTAGGCGGGTGGGCCCAGTCTGCCATTGTAGGAATCATGGCGCACAATTGGATGAACCTGGCCTTCGGGTTAGGGGCGTTACTGCTTTATACCGCAATATTGGTTGGGTTCATGGCAAAGGGCGATGTTGATTTTTATGAAGACGTGCTTAGGTCGGCTGAGATTACTTACAGCGCCATTGCCGCCAGCAAGCAAGGCCGCTTTGACGGGGCTATGGTACAAAACGTAAAAGTGGGCAAAACCGGTATAGGAAAAGGCTTCGGTGCGGACAGTTTTTATTATAAACACCGGCTGGAGAGCCGGCGCGCCAAACTTTTTCTGCTGGATCGTACTTCCGTCATTTTTATTTTGATAATCATCGCTTTTGCCTTTTTTATGAGGAGCGCAGGCATCATCCCTGCATT
>JAAYNC010000144.1:0-1646 GCA_012521055.1 Eubacteriales Family XIII. Incertae Sedis bacterium | reverse complement strand
TTCCGGAGCCATGCCTTACGCCCAGATTCATTATCCCTTCGAAAACAAAGAAGCCTTCGACTCGGGTCAATGTTATCCTGCCGATTTTATTGCCGAGGGAGTAGATCAGACTCGCGGATGGTTTTTCACCCTGCACGCCCTTGCGGCTATGCTCTTTGATTCTGTTGCTTTTAAAAGCGTGGTTTCCAATGGTTTGGTTCTGGATAAGAACGGCAACAAAATGTCAAAACGTCTGGGTAATGCCGTGGATCCTTTCGTTACCATCGAAAAATACGGTTCCGATCCTTTGCGTTGGTATATGATTACTAATGCTTCTCCCTGGGATAATTTAAAATTCGATGAAGAAGGCATAGAAGAAGTCAGACGGAAATTTTTCGGCACTCTCTACAATACGTATTCTTTCTTTGTTTTATACGCTAATGTAGATGGTTTCGACAATCAGGCAGCACAAATTCCGCTGCAAGAAAGGCCCGAAATAGATCGTTGGATACTTTCGCAGTTGAATAGCTTGATTCGCGATACAGATCAGTACTATAACGACTACGAAGCCACCAGATCGGGACGCGCAATAGCAGACTTCGTGGGTGAAAATTTAAGTAACTGGTATGTCCGCCTCAACCGCAAGCGCTTCTGGGGCGGAGGATATTCCAAAGACAAACTTTCGGCTTACCAGACCTTGTACACTTGTCTGGAAACCGTATCCCGGCTGATGGCTCCCATTGCTCCTTTTTACGCAGACCGGCTGTTTTTGGATCTAAATGTCGTTGCAAAGGGAGAGAGATGTGAATCTGTTCATCTGGCCGACTATCCGCAATGCAATTACGACGCAATAGACAGTGCCCTGGAGAACCGGATGCAAATGGCTCAACAAATTTCGTCCATGGTGCTGGCCCTTAGACGCAAGGTAAATACCAGGGTAAGGCAACCGCTGCAAACCATTATGATCCCTGCTTTGGACGCAGCCCAGAAAGCAGCCATCGAAGCTGTCCGGGAGCTTATTCTAAACGAAGTAAACGTTAAAGAATTGAAGTTTATAGATACTGCCGGCGGACTGCTGATCAAGCGCATTAAACCCGATTTTAAGAAACTTGGGCCCAGATGTGGGAAAAACATGAAGCAGGTGGCAAACATGTTGGGAGAAATGCAACAAGACGCCATTGCAGAATTTGAACAAAAGGGCTATTGCACAATAAAACTTGAAGGCATGGACCTGCGTATTGAGGCAGGCGATGTGGAAATTCTTTCTGAAGATATCCCCGGTTGGCTGGTAGCTAACGAAGGGCGGTTTACCGTGGCCCTTGATGTTAAAATCACCGAGGAATTGAGAAGGGAAGGTTTGGCTCGTGAATTGGTGAACCGTATTCAGAACTTGCGCAAAACTCAAAATTTCGAGATAACCGACCGCATTCATATCCTTATTGAAAAGAATCCTTCCTTTGCCGGAACCTTGGAAGATTGGGGAGAATACATCTCTACTCAGACTTTGGCTTTAAGTCTGCAACAAGTGGACGTGCTTGAAGGAGGAACGATTTTGGATATGGACGATATATCATTAAATATCAAAATTTTAAAAGCCTGATTTTTTTAAAACAGCAGAGATCGTTTTTCTATTGCTGTCGATGTTTATTTTTGCTATATTCGCAGAT
>JAAYNC010000179.1:0-4753 GCA_012521055.1 Eubacteriales Family XIII. Incertae Sedis bacterium | reverse complement strand
GCCCATGAAAAAGCGGTGAGGCTGGCCGGGCTGAAAGCGGCCGCTTACCTTGGAAAGCTGGCAAAGGGCGTAGAGCCGGATGAAGTGGAAGTTTTCGAGACGCCCTCACTGAAAGAAGGGATTCTGAAATATCCGGACCTTCCGAGAGTCGCCTATGTTCAGATGCTCCAAACCCAGGGACTGCTCCACGATACCTACGTTTACGGCGTCGATATGAAGCAATCCCTCACGACTATGCTTTATCCCACGGAATTGATGGACGGAGCGGTGGTCAGCGGAAACTGTGTTTCTGCCTGCGATAAAAATACAACCTACCACCATCTAAACAATCCCGTGGTACAGGATCTTTTTGCAAAGCACGGTACGGAGCTGAACTTTGTAGGTGTTATTATCACCAATGAAAATGTATATCTTGCGGATAAAGAGAGGTCTTCGGATTGGTCGGCGAAATTGGCCGAATTCCTCGGAGTAGACGGCGTGATCATTTCCCAGGAAGGCTTCGGAAATCCGGACACTGACCTGATAATGAACTGCAAAAAAATCGAAGCGAAAGGGATCAAAACCGTTATTATTACCGACGAATACGCAGGCAGGGATGGAGCTTCTCAATCATTAGCCGATGCGGATGCCAGCGCCGATGCGGTAGTAACGGCGGGCAATGCTAACATGCTGGTCAGTTTGCCCCCCATGGAAAAGGTCATCGGTCATCCGGAAGTGGCAAATGTGATAGCGGGCGGCTTCGAAGGAAGTCTGCAGCAGGACGGAACCATTGTGGTTGAACTGCAGGCCATTACCGGTGCAACCAATGAGCTTGGATTCAACAGGCTTTCGGCCAGATAGGAGGTAGAAGTATGGGAAAGTATAGAGTCGTTCATTATATCAACCAATTTTTCGGCCAGATCGGCGGCGAGGAAAAAGTCGATCACAAACCGGAAGCCAGGGAGGGATTTGTGGGTCCGGGCATGGCATTCAATGCCGCCTTCGGAGACAAGGCAGAAATTGTGGGAACGGTCATCTGCGGCGATTCCTACTTCAACGAGAACCTTGAAGCAGCAACGAAAGAAGTATTGGATCTGATTAAAAGCTTTGAGCCCGATATCGTAATTGCAGGGCCTGCATTCAATGCGGGAAGATACGGAATGGCTTGCGGAACGGTGGCATCCACGGTGGAAAAGGAGTTGGGAATTCCCGCAATAACGGGTATGTATGTGGAGAACCCCGGTGTTGACAGCTTCAAGAAAGATATTTATATCATCTCCACCAAGAACTCGGCAGCGGGCATGAGAGATGCGGTGAAAACCATGGCTGCTTTTGCCCTGAAACTGGCCGCAGGTGAAGAGATAGGAGCTTCGGCGGAGGAAGGATATATTCCTAACGGGATTCGGGTTAACTTCTTCGAGGAAAAGCGGGGATCCGAGCGGGCAGTGGACATGCTTCTCGCCAAAATGGCGGGGAAACCCTATACGACGGAGTTTCCCATGCCCGACTTTGATCGGGTAGAGCCAAGGCCTGCGGTTAAAGACATTACGAAAGCCACCATCGCATTGGTTACATCGGGAGGAATTGTACCTAAAGGCAACCCGGATCATATAGAATCCTCAAGCGCATCCAAATATGGCAAGTACGACATTGAAGGCGTTTTTGATCTGACGGAAAACACATACGAGACCGCTCACGGCGGTTATGATCCGGTGGCGGCAAACCAGGATGCGGACAGGGTGCTTCCCGTGGATATTCTGAGGGAATACGAGAAGGCCGGAAAAATAGGCAAATTACACAGATATTTCTACAGCACAACGGGAAACGGTACAGCTGTAGCCAGCGCGAAAGCTTATGCAGCAGCAATCGGTAAAGAATTGGTGGCTGACGGAGTGGACGCGGTCATTCTTACATCCACGTGAGGAACTTGTACGCGTTGCGGTGCAACGATGGTAAAAGAAATTGAAAGAGCCGGACTTCCTGTAGTTCATATGTGTACTGTAGTGCCCATCTCTTTAACGGTTGGAGCAAATCGCATAGTTCCTACGGTGGCCATACCCCACCCCTTGGGAAATCCCGCATTGTCGACAGAAGAGGAGAAAGAGCTGCGGCGTAAGCTTATTGACAAAGCCCTGAAGGCTTTAACTACAGAAGTTGAAGAACAGACAGTGTTTGAACAGTAAACAATATAGGAGGGAAATATGAGCAAAATATACGATGTCGTTATTATAGGTGCCGGTCCTGCAGGCTTATCAGCCGGACTCTATGCCGGTCGTTCCCGACTGAGTACATTGATCATTGAGAAAGCTCGTGAAGGAGGGCAAATTGTCAATACCGCAGAAATCGCCAACTATCCCGGCGCTTTGGAAGGCGACTCGGGGCCGAGCCTCATAGAGCGCATGAAAGCCCAGGCAGTGCATTTCGGCGCTGAGATCGTTTATGATACGGTGCAGGAAGTGGAACTGGAAGGAAAGACGAAGACCATAAAAGGTTTGAACAATACTTATCAGGCAAAGGCAGTTATCCTTGCCAACGGAGCTCAACCCGCCACCCTGGGCTGTCCGGGCGAAAAAGAGTTTACGGGTCGTGGCGTATCCTATTGCGCCACCTGCGACGGCGCTTTCTTCGAAAGTTTGGAGGTTTTCGTGGTAGGAGGAGGAGATGCAGCCATTGAAGAAGCCCTTTTCCTCACAAAATATGCCAGAAAGGTGACCGTGATTCATAGAAGAGATGCGCTTCGTGCGGCAAAATCCATCCAGGAAAAAGCCTTTGCCAACCCCAAGATAGAATTTATGTGGGACAGCATCGTGAAGGAACTCAAAGGAGAGGAACTCCTGGACACCTTGGTCGTAGAGAACGTCAAGACGGGAGAGAGGACTGAGGTGAAGGCAGACCCGGAGGACGGGATGTTCGGCGTCTTTGTATTCATAGGTTTCAGACCTCAGACAGAGCTGTATGAAGGAAAGGTGAGGATGGAAAATCATTATATCGTCACCGATGACAATATGAATACCGATATACCCGGCGTGTTTGCGGCGGGTGACATTCGAGCCAAATCTCTGCGTCAGATTGTCACCGCAGCGGCAGATGGGGCTATTGCGGCAACTCAGGCTGAGAAGTATTTGAACGCAGAAGCAGGCTGAGTAGTGATATTAAAGAAAGAGGAGGAATGTATCGTGTTGCAGGTAGATAAGGACACTTTTGGAAAAGAAGTGCTTGAGGCTGAAGGCTACGTGTTGGTGGATTTCTACGGAGACGGATGTGCACCTTGTGAGGCTCTGATGCCGTCCATTGAAGCCCTAAGCGAAAAGTACGGGGACAAGATCAAATTCACAAAGCTTAATACCAGTAAGGCCAGGCGTCTGGCTATAAGTCAGAAGGTGCTCGGACTTCCCGTAATAGCAATCTATAAAGACAGCGAAAAAGTTGACGAGCTTGTGAAGGAAGAGGCAACAGCATCAAATGTTGAGGCTATGATAAAAAAAATATATATAACAGAATAAGGGAGGAGGACAAGATGGCAATACTAAGAGACAAAAAAGTTGTCGTCATCGGCGACAGAGACGGCATACCGGGTTCTGCCATAGCGGAATGTGTAGCCACGGCAGGCGGTGAAGTCGTATTTTCATCAACGGAATGCTTTGTCTGAACCGCTGCAGGGGCAATGGACCTGGAGAACCAGAAAAGGGTAAAGGAGTACGCTGAGCAGTACGGTTCGGAGAACATAGTCGTTCTGTTGGGTGCCGCGGAAGGAGAAGCCGCGGGGCTGGCAGCAGAGACCGTAACGGCAGGCGACCCCACCTATGCAGGTCCTTTGGCCGGAGTCTCGTTGGGACTCAAGGTATATCACATTTGCGAGCCGGAGATCAAAGCCGAGGTCGATGAGGCTGTATACGACGAACAAGTCGGCATGATGGAAATGGTGTTGAACGTAGATGAAATCATCAGCGAGATGACTGCAATCCGGGAGCAGTACACAAAATATTAAGCAATGGTTCAGGAAAAGGTGATCTTCATCACCTTTTCTTGATATAGATACAGGATTTAAAAATTCAATAACGGTTTGATACGTATAGAAAGGATGCGAAAATGAGCAGAAACGCGGTAATAAAAGCGAGCAGCTACATTTTGGTCCACGGGCCGGATTTCGTAATCCATAACGGGACCACACAGACAACGGAGCGGATCGTAAATCCCAACTCCGAGTATCTGGCTGCGCTTCCCGGACATATTCGAAGCTTTGAAAGCGCTGTCAGTTACCCTCCCAATCAGGTATATATAGGAAACCTTGTACCTGAAGACCTTAGAAACTATGAAATACCCTGGTATGACAAGGAAGTACCCGGTGCCAAGCGATTCGGAAAGCTGGGCGAAATCATGCCTCAGGACGAATTCCTAGGGTTGATGCAAATATGTGACGTCTTTGATCTGGTGTTTTTGGATAAAGAATTTGTAAATGCGATCAGAGGAAAGCTCTCAGAACATCCTCTTATGGACGAAACTCTTCTTGGCCGGTTAAAAGAGGGTGTAGAGCACAGTGAAATCGTTAAATTCGCAGAAGAAGAGCATGCAGAGCCCCTCTATCACAACGGGAAACTAGTGGGTTATGTTAAGCGAGCTCACGATATAGACGCCGCCTTGACCGCCCATGTTATATTGGAAAATCTGGTTTATAAAGCCACAGGTGTATTGACTCTTCTTCATCTGATTAACAACAGCGGTATTGCAAGGGAAGACGTAGATTACGTAATCGACTGCAGCGAAGAGGCCTGCG
>JAAYNC010000130.1:0-2519 GCA_012521055.1 Eubacteriales Family XIII. Incertae Sedis bacterium | reverse complement strand
CATTATTATCAACCTCTCCCCTAGCTTGTGCTTATTCCCAGCCACACCTGTATTCTCCTGTTCGGCTTCAACAGATTTTTCAGGGGCGACTGCTCATTGTCAACATCAAATTTCTTGTCCTCGTTGTTCAGGGCAAGTGTAATTTCATTCGAGCTAATATTCCCTACTGGCAAGCTGCCTTGTGAAGCTTCACGTTCTTCCAAAAGCCTGATGCTTATTAAATCGCCGGTTTCATATACCTCACGTATGGACGTGAAAAACTCGATAATTTTGACTTGTCGTCCCTCGTGGCTCCAGCGTGTGATAGTCAGCACCTGTTTCGCAACGTCCAGAACAGGAGATGCAAGCGTCTTGCTCCAGGATACTTCTGTATTGCCAGTCACGGTTTCGGTGTGCAGGAGCGTTTCATCCTCGGCATATAGTTTGACTGTGAAGTTCACAGGATATTCTTCCCGTGCTGTATCTCCTGTCACCCGCAACGTGTGTATCGGCCGGGGTAGGTGCATGACGGTTAGTGCCGGGTATGGTTCCGCAAAAGCTCCATCCGCCCCGGCAAGTTGGCTGCCCCACCATCCAAACTGGTATTGAGACAGCTTATCCGACGGCGGCGCAAGGTGGTACGTGCCGTCCAGTACCCAACTGCCGTCAAGTGACGCCCATTTGTGTGTTGCTGTGTCAACCGAATCTGCTGTCTGCTGCGGATAGCTTACGTTGGCCTGCTCGTTGACTTCAATCTCAATCGACTGATCCATGAATGGGTCTGTATAGTCCACCTCAACCCTTGCAAGTACCCGTCGCCTGTCGGCTTTCATCTTGTCAAGAAAATCTGTAGTTACTGGATACACCTATGTCACCCCATTTATTACGGAAATAACAATGCTGCCACCGTCACACCCTCGGTCGCTGAGTAGTCTACTGCCACCTGCCCGGCCATGCCGTCAGTTTGGTTGTATGTGTCGGGGTCAAAAGGGCCGATAAATTTTTGTTTTCCGGCTTCGATAGAAACTTCCCTATCGGCAAGTTTCAATCCGGCTCTTTCGTAGCCTGAAAGGACTGTGACGGTTATGTCCTCCTCGCTGTCGTTGCAAACGTGGAGGATTACCCTGCCATTGTTCTCCACAGCGTGGCCTCCGGCTGCCGCTGGGGAATATGCGGCCAGAAGGCCAGCATCAGACAACTGTTGACGCGCTAAGCTCACTCTTGCCACTCTAAATCACGCTCCTTTGCTCTACCCAACTAACATTTCTTATGATTTCACTAATCTGGCATTGGCGAACTCCATACTTTTTTGCAAGTTGCGTTTGTGATACGGTTCCCGTTGCATATTCAGCCCTTATTTTCCTTACATCATCCCATGTAAGTTTTGCCCTTCCATTGCGTTCGCCGTGAAGTCGCTTCTCGGGATGAGTATAAAATCCATGACGCTCTCCTGTAGCTCTTTTTTCTGGATACAATCTTGTCCAGTGATTATCTCCTCGCGCTAATCTTTCCGGGTATTTTCTGGCCCCGTTACGGTCTCCTCTAGCTGCTCTCTCTGGATGTTTTCTCAATCCGTGCCTGTCACCACGAGGAACGCGTTCTGGATGGGTGCGTGAGCCATGACGATCGCCACGAGGCATAAGTTCAGGATGTTGACGAGCCCAGTTTCGTTCACCTTTTGGCATACGCCCCTTTTTGGCTGCATCCCTCATATTGTCGAGTGCAGTTCCTAAAAATAAATGTTCAGGATTAACACATTTAGGATTATCGCACTTATGGCAAACAAATAAACCGTTTCCGATTGGTCCACGAGCCAGTTCATAGGCAACTCTATGCGCGCCAACTAATTTCCCTTTGCATAACATGAATTGTCCATAACCCTTACTATCACAGCCTGCCTTCCATGTCCAACAGTCATCCGCATTAATGCCTTTGTCAACTTTTGACCAAAAACGCTCTGCCGTATTTTCTTTAAAAAATATTTCGTACAATTGAACTCACCCCGTATTGTCATTGTTCTATAAACGAAATTTGTACGTCTTCCCAATACCTGACGCCGTTTTTCGTGTGCCATAGGCTGGTTACGATGTCGCCGCTATAGCAGGTCATAGTCTTGCTGCCCCCTGTGTCCGGGTATGTTAAAGTAAAAAACGGCTTGTTTGCTGAAATCGTATTGATTATTTTTTGAAGTTCGGAATCAGGCACCATCCTCCAGACACAGTCTACTCTCCGTTTTGTCGCAATAAGTTCCATCATCATCTTTCCAGAGGCGGTGCGGTTGCTTTTGGTTAAATCAAAACGCCCAACTTTGAGCTCGCTGGGCGTTTTGACCGTTACTCCTGCGATTTTCAGCATGCTTTACACCCCCTGAACTACAAGATTAAGGCCCTGCCGCTGGCCTTCACGGATAATAGCCGGTAGTTGCATCCGGGCCAGGACGGTGTTGTCAATCTTCAAAACTAATTCTTTTTCATCTGATTGCTGCGAAGAAGCCTGAATAACTCTAATTGCATTTATAAAAGCCCGATACATCGCCTGCT
>JAAYNC010000134.1:0-3962 GCA_012521055.1 Eubacteriales Family XIII. Incertae Sedis bacterium | reverse complement strand
TGGACATAGTGGTACTTCATGAAGCCCATTTTTATACTGAAATATTTTCTAAGGTTTTCAACCCGTATCAAATCATTATTATTCATTGGGAGTTTCCTCCTTCTTAGCCAGTCTTTTTGCCTCGTCCGCAAGCAACCAGCAAGCCGCCGTGTGCCCGTCGCCGAGATCGATCTGCGGAGGCTCCCTGCGCAGACATATTTTCATACAATGCTCACAGCGCGGTCCGAAGGGACATCCCGCGGGAGGATTGAGCATATCCACCGGCGTTCCTTCAATGGGAATCAGTCTTTCGTATTCTTCTTCGTCCAGCCTGGGCATGGAGCGCAGGAGTCCCATCGTATAAGGATGATGAGGACGATAGAAGATATCTTCCACGTTCCCCTGCTCTACGATTTTACCGGCATACATTACGGTTACCCTGTCGCAGATTTCAGCCACCACGCCCAGATTGTGGGTGATGAAAATGATGGTCATCTGGGTCTTTTGCTGTATGTCCTTCATAAGCTCGATGATCTGAGCCTGAATGGTAACGTCCAGGGCCGTGGTGGGCTCGTCGGCTATCAGCATTTTGGGATCGCAGATCAACCCCATGGCAATCATGACCCTCTGGCGCATACCGCCGGAAAATTCATGAGGATATTGATTCATACGCCTCTCCGGATTGTTGATGCCGACCAGCTTGAGCATTTCGATGGATTTCTCCCTGGCTTCCGCCTTCGATATCTTCTTGTGACAGCGGATGGCCTCTATGAGCTGATCTCCTATAGTGTAAACCGGATTGAGGCAGGTCATGGGATTCTGGAAAATCATGCTAACCTGATTTCCGCGGAATGCCTGCATCTCTTTCTCGCTTTTAGCAAGCACGTCCTCCCCGTCAAAGGTGATGGATCCACCCACCACTTTGCCGGGGCTCTGCAGCAATCCCATGATGGCATAGGCTTCCACGCTCTTTCCGCTTCCCGATTCGCCTACGATCCCCATTACTTCACCGTAATTCAGGTCATAGGAAATCCCGCCTACGGCTTTTACCTCGCCTACAGGCGTAAAGAAGGAAACCCTCAAGTCCTTTACTTCCAATAATTTTCGGTTCTTATTATCCATATTGTTAACCATATTATTCATATTGTTATCCAACTTTCTTTCCCTATTTCTTCAAACGGGGATCCAGCGCGTCCCTCAGTCCGTCCCCGAAGAGGTTCAGGGATAAAATCAACAAGCTCAGCAGCGTAGCCGGAATTATCAACCTGTGAGGATAAGTGTACATGCCGCCGAGAGCGTCCGAAGACATAGAACCCAGACTGGTCAACGGCGCCGAAACTCCCACGCCTAAAAAGGACAGGAAGGATTCCAGGAATATGGCTGCCGGAATCTGCAGACAGGTAGTGACTATAATCTGCCCGATGCAGTTGGGAAGCAAGTGGCGCCTGATTACCCTGGAGCTGGATGCGCCAAGGGCTTTTGCCGCCGTCACGTACTCCTGTTCCTTCAGCATCAACACCTGTCCCCGGATGATACGAGCCATTCCGACCCAATACAGGAGTCCGAAAGCGATAAAAATCGCTATCAAACTGGGCCCTAAAACGGAAAGCGCTTTGGCTAATTGACTGGTAGAGGTGTTAAACCACTCCGTCAGAGCCGGCTTCAACGCCGTAGACAATAGCAGCACTACCAGTATGTCGGGCACGGAGTATATCAACTCAACTATACGCATCATGATATCATCTACCCGACCGCCGAAATATCCGGAGATAGCCCCGTAGGTAGAACCGATGACCAATACGATCAGGCTGGCCACAATACCTATGACCAGTGAAATTCGTGCCCCGAACATGGTGCGCACAAACAGATCGCGGCCGTGGTTATCGGTGCCGAAAGGATATCTCCAGTTAGGATCTATATTTTCCTCACCGCGAAATTGCGTAGTATAATCGTAGTCATAAAATAAGGGTCCCACAAACGCGAACAAGATCATCAGAATAATGATGAACAGGGACACCATAGCGACCTGATTCTTTTTAAGACGTCTCCATGCATCCTGCCAGTAAGAAAGGCTGGGCTTCATTTCGATAAAACTCTGTTTCTCCTCAGCCCCTGCCTTTTCAAAATCGTCATCTTTATAGGTTTGCTGCCCTAATACTCCGTCCACATCCATCTGCCATGTAGGGAAAGGGAAAACTCCGAAAAATTTATGTATCCGCATTATCTCGATCCCCCTTTCGCAAGATCGATCCGCGGATCGACAGCTTTATACAGAATATCTACCACAAGCGTCATGGTTACAATGAAAGACGCCAGGAATATGGTTGTGCCCATGATAATGGGGTAATCACGATTCAAAATGCTCTGGACAAAATATCTTCCCAGTCCGGGAATATTGAACACCGTCTCCACGACAAAACCTCCAGTAAGAATTCCGGCGGTCAACGGACCCAAATATGTCAAAACCGGGATAAAAGCGTTCCGTAACGCATGCTTGAAAACGATTTTAAACGTAGGAACACCTTTAGCCTTTGCAGTCCGGATATATTCCTGATTGATGACATCCAGCATGCTGGAACGAGCCAGCCTGCCGATGTAACACATGGGATAGAAAGCCAGGCTGAAACAAGGCATGATATAGCTCTTCCAGCTGGTCAATCCTACCGTGGGAAGCAGTTTCCATGTAGATCCCAGCAGAATCAACAGCACGGTAGCCACTACAAAACCGGGGATGGAAACCCCGATAGTGGTCACAACCCGAAGGGTGCTGTCTATCCAGGTTCCCCTGTAATAAGCGGCGATACAGCCGAAAGGCACGCCGATGAGAACCGCACCCACCAGGGCAATTATGCCCACCTTGGCCGAAACCGGAAACATCTCCATAATAATAGTAGCAACGGGCCGATTCTTCTGCATCTTCATCGATACACCGAAATCCCCTTGAAGCGCGTGCACTATGTAATTCTTCAACTGAACCGGCACGGGCTTGTCCAATCCGTATTTCGCTTCCAAAGCTGCTAAAACCTGGGGTGAAGGGCTCTTTTCACTCAGGAAGGGACCTCCCGGCACCAAATTCATCAAAAGAAAAGTAATGCACGTAATCAGTAGTATTACTATCAACGCCTGAGCTACGCGCTTTGCGATGAATTTCATCATAATTAATACATCTCCAATTTTCTATATTATTCTAGTCGTTGATTTTTTTGTGTTTTTTTAAAACTGCACGTTATAATTCTATACTTGTTCACTGAATACGTCAAGAAAAAAGCCCTTTGCCAGAATGCGGAAACGGTAAATTTCAACGCTTTCCGCCTTTATCGCTTCATCGCGTTGATGATTTCAGCCGGGATAATTCACCTCAGAATATTCCAACATATTTCTGCATAAAAACACAGCAGCCAGTGACATCAATAGGTTGCACAGAATAAGAGCCGAAAATATTTGAAGGTTTGCCGGAAGTATCTGGATATTTAAAAACATCAGCAGAGCGACGACGCCGATGCCGGGCAGAATTAAGAGGACCATGGTGACGAAATAGAAGAACAACGACAACAGCTTTAATGTCAGACCGCTGAAAAACCGCTGTACCACGATGTTGCCTGAAGTGAACAACAGGCCGTAGGAAATTCTTGCCCCAATGCAAACCATGGTTTCCGCCGGGCTTAGTTTAAGCATAAAAGCTATAGGAATAAATAACACCACAGCATCCGCTACGATCCGCAGCAGGCTTTCGCGGAGACAGTGAAGCAATTTGATAAACGAGGGCTCGGGAACCATGTAAATATAAGGAAGCATCAGTTCCCGGATCCAGCGCCCCAACGCCACGCTGAAAATCTGCATGTACGTGGCAAAGATAAATGCAGGGATGATGCCTGCGCTCCTCATAAAAAAGGCAAAAGCGATGATTATCAAAATAAAAATGACGGAAGTACGATCCAGCAGAAAAAGTTTGGCGCGCCGGCTCTCCAGCCGGTGTTTATAAT
>JAAYNC010000236.1:0-1733 GCA_012521055.1 Eubacteriales Family XIII. Incertae Sedis bacterium | reverse complement strand
TGAAAACAGAAGGCATTTACTTCTGGGATGGGGACGGCAAAAAATATTATGACATGTCCGCTCAATTGGTTAACATGAACTTGGGTCATGGTAACAAGAAGCTGATCCAGGCAATCAAGGATCAGGCAGACAAGATGGCGTTCCTTGCTCCCTCCTTCTCCTGTGATGTGCGTACGGAAGCCGCTCGGAAGATCGTAGAAGTATCCGGCCTTGAAGGAGCAAAGGTATTCTTCACCAATGCAGGCGCGGAAGCCAACGAAAACGCCATCAAAATGGCGAAAGCTTACACCGGAAAATGGAAGATTTTCTCCATGTATCGTTCCTATCACGGCGCTACCTATGGTGCAGCTAACTTGACCGGCGAGCCGAGAAGATTCATCAACGAGCCCGGTATTCCCGGATTTATCAAGTTTGACGGGCCCTATCCCTACAGAGCTCCCAAGGCATGCAAATTTGAGAAAGAAGAAGATGTGACCGAATTCTATCTGGAGCTTTTAGAGAATCAGATTCTGTATGAAGGTCCTCACCAGATCGCTGCTATTTTCATGGAGACCGTTGTAGGTTCCAACGGTGTTCTCATTCCTCCCAAAGGCTACCTGGAAGGCGTAAGAGCTCTCTGCGACAAATATGATATCTGCATGGTCTGTGATGAAGTCATGGCAGGTTTCGGAAGAACCGGTAAATGGTTCGCATTCCAGAATTGGGATGTAAAACCTGACCTGGTAACCTTTGCGAAAGGCGTTACCTGCGGTTACGTTCCCCTCGGCGGCGTAATTGCTTCCAAGAAGATTGCTGATTACTTTGATGACAACAAGATGTTCTGCGGTCTGACCTACAGCGCCCATCCCATGGGCTGCGCAGTTGCCATCGCTGCCATCGACGCTTACAAAGAGGACAAGGTCTTCGAAAACGTACTGAAGGTCGGCAAGATTCTTGGCGAAGGCCTCGAGGCTCTGAAGGCCAAGCACCCCTGCGTTGGAGATGTTCGTTATATCGGACTGTTCTCCATCGTCGAGTTCGTAAAAGACAAAGAAACAAGAGAACCCCTCGTACCCTTTGGTAAGGATCCCGAAGGAATCATGCCGAAGATCCTGGGTATGCTGAGAGCGGAAGGCTTCTATACTTATGCCCACGAGAATATGATCCACGTTTCTCCGCCGCTCATCATCACTGAGCAGGAGCTCAAGGAAGCATTGCAGATGCTGGATAAGGTCATGGATTCCATCGACAACATGATAAAATAACATTGCTGTGACGGCACTTCAAGACGCGCGCGGGGGCTCGGTTCTCGCGCGCGTTTTATATAATCGATCCGGTTTTCCTTCGCCGATAAACTCAGATGCCAGCCCAAAAATCCCTTCACCTTGTCTTATAGGGTTTTTTCTGATAGACTGTATATATTAGTATTAATTTTAATATATAAGGAAATGCTGCTGATAAATAAGCCCGCAAAGCATAAAGGAGGTTGGTAGTATGAGCGTTACGGGTACTTTAAACGTTGAAACCAGGTCAAACACCAGCAGTCGGGCAAACAGACGGCTGCGCAGGGAAGGTTATATACCCGGCAATATTTTTGGAAAGAATATGGAGTCGATAGCCGTCAAAGTAAAGCAAGACGAACTTCGTAGAAATATCACACAATATGGGCGGGCTGCAGTATTTAAACTTGTGCTGGATGGAAACAAAAATTACGACGTAATGATTAAGGATATCCAGCTCACCCATTTAAATCG
>JAAYNC010000160.1:0-1649 GCA_012521055.1 Eubacteriales Family XIII. Incertae Sedis bacterium | reverse complement strand
CTTTCGATGTTGTTAGCTACTAAGTCAATCCGCTTTCCTTCAGCGTCCCACAGCTCAAAGCCCTGGAATACATAGGCTTTACCGTCTATGGTGTTGGTGCCTACTTTGCCGGTGTCCTTCCACTCGGCTTCTTTTACTTCTGGCTTTTCATCCTTTTTAGAACCACCACCACCCGTTGAAGGTGGCGTAACGACTACGATTTCCGATGCATTGCCCTCTACAGACTCATTTTGAATCGTGGAATTTTGAGAAAGGATTATTTTTGAGTTGTCACCGCTGACGACACCATTTGTTATGGCAGCATTTACTGCCGTAACAGTCACATTGTCACCTGCAACCTCAAGGGTTCCGATGGTCCCTTCGACTATGACATCGTCCGGGCCGTCATCTACATAGATTATTTCAACGCCTGCATTGCCTTCCACAACAATGAGCACGACTCCGTCAACCTTTGCTACAATGATTTTGCCCAGGTCAGAATTGCCCTTGATGATGATGGAGTTTTCACCACCACCACGAACCACTGTACGGCCTTCTACCGTAACGGAATCCAGAGTGACATCCCCCTCACCTACACCATCTGCAATGATCAGGTCGCCTTTGACCGTAACGTCTTTCAAGGTCACACCTGCTACGCGAACCATCACGTTTCCTGCAGCTACCACTTCTGTAACCGTTCCGGCTTCATCTATGTATTGTTTCACTAAATTATCCATCACAACGGCAAATTCCGCTCTGGTGATGTTTGCCTTCGGATTCAGCTTGCCGGCGGAACCCTGCACATAGCCTGCCGCTGCCAGGCCATCCAGGTCTTTCAGTGCCCAAGCTGCAATATCGGCTTTATCTGTAAACTTGCCCAATGCTTTATAGTCTGCATCCGTGCCGGTCAGTTTGAAAGCTCTGGCCAGGACTGCAAAGGCTTCCTGTCTTGTAATCTTGTCATCGGGCCGCATTTTGGTGTCCAATGCAAAAGTGCCCATCTTCACCGCTTTCGCCATATCACCGGCATACCAGGCAGTGCCGGCTACGTCGGTCACCTTGCTGATATCCGCTTCTGACGTAGAGGCAAAGGCCCTGTTTACGACAGCTGCCAATTCAGCGCGTGTCAAGGGATTGTCCGGTTTGATCAGGGTTTGATCCCCGTCCGTATAGCCCATGAGAAGGCCATTCCCCACAGCCTTGTTCAATGCTGCTGTTGACCAGTTGTCCGGCATGTCCGCAAACCCGCCTTCCGGCGCAGCGGTGTCGGCTGCTACCATGGAAAAGGATCCAAAGACCATAGCAATTGTAAGTATTAATGCTAAAATTTTTCTACTCTTCATGCTTTCTTCCCCTCTTTCTGAATCACTTGCTCCAATTGTTATAACGCGCTAATACTATAGATGAAATTGGATAGAAAATATACGAGTCCGTTCCTGCGTACTACTATGTTTAGGTATCATCACTTCTACTTTTTGTGGCATGGAACTGCATATATAATACCACACAATTTTGTCAGTTACTATCGTTTAATATAAAATTATATAAAATTTTCCTGAATTGCAATAACAAGTTGAACTATTCTCCGTACCTTGACCAATCTCTGTTGTTAAAGAGCATAGATTAAATCGAGTTCCTCTTCGAAGAGCTCCTCCGGGGTTTTGTAGCCT
>JAAYNC010000011.1:0-15639 GCA_012521055.1 Eubacteriales Family XIII. Incertae Sedis bacterium | reverse complement strand
TCACTTAATGTCCTCGTTATCGCCGCCGTCAATGTCGTCTTGCCGTGGTCTACGTGACCTATCGTCCCAATATTGACATGGGGCTTGGTACGTTCAAATTTTGCTTTCGCCATTGTGGTTTCCTCCTTCTCCCTTTCCCTATGGATTTCCTCGTGCCTATTTGCTTATCTTATCTATTAAATTCTCAGGCAGTTTCTCAAAATGGTCAAACTGCATTACATAGACGCCGCGCCCCTGTGTTTTGGAACGCAGGTCTGTAGCATAGCCGAACATTTCCGACAAGGGAACCATTCCCCTGACGTGTACGGCTCCGGAGCGCATATCCGTACCTTCGATGCGCCCTCTCCGCGCATTCAAATCGCCGATTATATCGCCCATATATTCTTCCGGAGCTGTAATCTCTATCTTGAAAATAGGCTCAAGAAGCACGGGCTTTGCTTTTTTGGCAGCCTCGCGGAATGCCAGGGAAGCAGCGATCTTGAAAGCCATCTCCGAAGAGTCCACTTCATGATAAGAGCCGTCATACAACTCTACGCCTATATCTACTACCTGATACCCGGCTATGGGGCCGGACATCATGGCTTCCCGTATACCCGCATCGACACTGGAAATGTATTCCTTCGGAATAGCACCGCCCACAACCGTACTCTTGAATTCGTATCCGGAGCCGGGCTCTCTGGGGGTGACCCGAATCTTCACATGACCGTATTGGCCACGGCCGCCTGTCTGCTTTGCATACTTGTACTCCACATCCGCAGGCGCAGAGAAAGTTTCTTTGTAAGAAACCTGGGGTTTCCCTACATTGGCCTCCACCTTGAATTCCCGCAGCAGGCGATCCACGATAATCTCCAGATGAAGTTCGCCCATTCCCGCAATAATAGTCTGGCCAGTTTCCGGGTTGGTATAAGCTCGGAATGTGGGGTCCTCTTCCGCCAGCTTCATCAGCGCAGCGCCCATCTTTTCCTGCCCCGCCTTGGTCTTGGGTTCAATGGCAATCTCTATGACCGGATCGGGGAAGTCCATGGACTCCAGGATAATGGGACGCTTCTCATCGCATAGAGTGTCTCCGGTAGTTGTGCTTTTCAAACCTACTGCTGCTGCAATATCACCGGCATAAACGGCGTCTGCTTCCGATCTGTGATTAGCATGCATCCGCAGGATTCTTCCCACCCGTTCCTTCTTTTCTTTTGCTGAATTATATACATAGGAACCGGATTGCAAACTGCCGGAATAAACCCTGAAAAACGCTAATTTCCCTACGAAGGGGTCCGCCATGATTTTGAAGGCAAGGGCTGAGAAGGGTTCGTCGTCACTCGACACTCTCTCTGCCTCTTTCCCCGTTTTGGGATCTATTCCCTTGATGGGCGGAATGTCAATGGGGGAGGGCAAATAGTCTACCACCGCATCCAATAAAGGCTGGATGCCTTTGTTCTTATAAGCGGATCCGCATAACACCGGAACCATGGTGCCCTCAATAGTCATCTTGCGGATGCTCGATTTTATCTCTTCTATTGAGAGCTCCTCCCCTTCCAAATACTTCATCAATAGTTCTTCATCTGCTTCTGCAACGGTCTCGATCAGAGTGTTTCTATGCTTCTCTGCTTCGGCTAGCAGTTCAGCAGGAATCTCTGTAATCTGTATCTCCCTTCCCAGGTCATCCTTATATATTTCGGCCTTCATCTCTACCAAGCCGATCATGCCCACAAACGTATCTTCTTTTCCGATGGGAAGTTGGATAGGTACAGCATTAGCCTTAAACTTGTCCTTGACCATATCTACAACGCCTAGGAAGTCAGCCCCGATAATATCCATTTTGTTGACGAATATTATTCTGGGAACGTGGTATTTCTCAGCCTGTCTCCAAACGGTCTCCGACTGAGGTTCCACGCCGCCCTTTGCGCATAGCACGGTCACAGCTCCATCGAGCACGCGCAATGATCTTTCTACCTCAACAGTAAAGTCTACGTGCCCGGGTGTATCTATGATATTTATCCTGGTGTCTTTCCATTGGGCCGTTGTTGCAGCAGAAGTTATTGTTATGCCTCTTTCCTGCTCCTGTGCCATCCAGTCCATGGTTGCCGCACCTTCATGGGTCTCTCCCATCTTATGGGTCCTGCCCGTATAGAAGAGGATGCGTTCCGTGGTGGTAGTCTTACCGGCATCGATGTGCGCCATAATGCCAATATTTCTTATTTTTTCCAACGGAAATTCTCTAGGCATATCCCTAACTCCTTTCTACAACAAAACGCCTTTTGTTGTTTTTCTCCTTCACTACCACCTGTAATGAGCAAATGCCTTGTTAGCCTCTGCCATCTTATGGGTGTCTTCCTTCTTCTTAACAGATGCGCCGGTCCCATTGGCCGCATCCATGATCTCTTTTGCAAGCCTTTCGGACATGGTGCGCTCTCCCCTGTCCCTGCTGTACTTTGTCAACCACCGCAGTCCAAGGGTCTGGCGCCTTTCCGGTCTGACTTCCACGGGAACCTGATAGTTGGCTCCGCCAACTCGTCTGGCTTTTACCTCAACCACAGGCATGATGTTATTGAGAGCCTTCTCGAACACTTCCAGAGGGTTCTCTCCCGTTGCTTGCTTGATTCTGTCAAATGCATCGTAAACAATTGACTGTGCGATTCCCTTTTTCCCATCAAGCATGATGCTGTTGATGAGCTTTGCTACAACAACACTTCCGTAGATGGGATCGGGGAGCACTTCTCTCTTTGGTACATTACCTTTTCTTGGCATTACTCTTCCCTCCTTATTGCATGCGATAATACTCGCTCGGTACTCGACCTCCGAAACGGGGCCGTGATGCCACTCAATTTATGTGATCTCTATCATATATAATTAAGGGCATATTTGTTAGATTTCCGTACGAAACTTATCTTTGCAATATTCCCATTATTGCTTCTTTTTTGCTCTTTTCGCTCCATACTTGGAACGTGCCTGATTTCTGTTGGCTACGCCTGCCGTATCCAACGTTCCCCTGACGATATGATATCTCACACCGGGCAGATCCTTAACCCTGCCGCCGCGAATCAGCACAACGCTATGCTCTTGCAGGTTGTGGCCGATGCCGGGAATGTATGCGGTGACTTCGATACCATTGGTCAGGCGAACTCTGGCTACTTTTCTCAGAGCTGAGTTCGGCTTCTTAGGAGTGACCGTCTTAACGGATGTGCACACGCCTCTCTTCTGTGGAGAGCTGATATCTGTTGTCTTTCTTTTGAGAGTGTTGAGACCTTTCAACAGAGCGGGTGCCTGAGATTTCCTTTCAGACCTGGTCCTTCCTTCTCTCACCAATTGGTTGATGGTAGGCATACTCGTGTTTCTCCTTTCTTGCTGCAAAGTTTTTTCCGCTTCTTATATAAGATTGCAGTAAAAGATCACCGGCAGCATAGTATATTTAAACCTCAAAGGCTTAAATCGCCAGTATTGACACCGACCAAAGGATCGGTGTCAACGCCCAAATGAACCGGCGTTTAGTATACCACCGCCGGCTCATTATTGTCAAT
This sequence comes from Eubacteriales Family XIII. Incertae Sedis bacterium, assembly GCA_012521055.1. GTDB lineage: Bacteria > Bacillota > Clostridia > Peptostreptococcales > Anaerovoracaceae > UBA1426. Next base: position 12,127 of record JAAYNC010000011.1, on the reverse strand, counting down.
CTTTTTTATGTTTACAATATATCTTCCATATCGGCTACAGACTTATATAAAGCCGAAACATCTCCCTGGGCAAGTTCCGCAACGGACATTTCCGCAGTCATGCCCTCTTCTTCCTCGTCCATTTCGTCGGCTATAGAGTTAAAGGATTCCATATATTCGGTGTTTACTCCGTAGTCCACTTGGATATCCCTGTATCTCTTCATGCCCGTTCCCGCCGGGATGAGCTTTCCTATGATGACGTTTTCCTTCAGACCCAGCAGATGGTCCGTCTTTCCTTTGATTGCCGCATCGGTAAGCACTCTGGTGGTTTCCTGGAAGGAGGCAGCCGAAAGGAAAGAGTTGGTGGCCAAAGAAGCTTTCGTTATGCCCAGGAGAACTCTCTTGGCTTTGGCTGGTTCCAGACCCTCCGCCTCGGCTCTCTCATTGGCCTCTTCCACTTCAGAAAGGCTGTAAAGACCTCCCGGCAGCAGTTCAGTATCACCTGCGTCTTCAATCTTGTATTTGGACAGCATCTGGCTAAGGATGACCTCAATGTGTTTATCATTGATGTCTACACCCTGATTCTTGTAAACCCTCTGCACTTCTTTCAGGAGATACTGGTAAACTCCTTCAACGCCGTTGAGTCTAAGGATGTCATGAGGATTCAAAGGTCCTTGAGTAAGGGCTTCACCTGCTAATACGAAATCACCCTTGGTAACCCGCAGTCTGGCTCCGTAAGGAACTACGTAGACCCTCTCCTCCTCGCCGCGGATTTTTATCTCTATCTTGTTGTCTTTTCTGGTCTCAATGGATACCACCGTACCGTCTGCCTCGCAGATCTCTGCAAGGCCTTTCGGCTTTCTCGCCTCAAAGAGCTCCTCGACTCTGGGAAGACCCTGGGTAATATCGCTTCCCGCAACGCCTCCCGTATGGAAAGTACGCATGGTCAGCTGGGTTCCCGGTTCGCCGATGGATTGGGCTGCGGTAATGCCTACCGCCTCTCCGATGTTCACCGGATCGCCGGTGGCAAGGTTTCTTCCATAGCACATGGCGCAGATGCCGTTCTTGGTCTTGCAAGTCATAACCGACCTGATAGCTACAGATTCAATTCCGGCTTTATCAATCTCATCTGCATAACGTTCCATGATTTCCTGCCCGGCTTCTACAATAACCCGACCCTCGCTGTCTACCACGTCCATGAGAGCGATCCTGCCTACAATACGTTGTTTAAGAGATTCTATGATCTCTTTTCCGTCTGTAAAGGCCCGGACTTCAATACCTTCGTTGGTTCCGCAATCGTATTCTCTCACAATGACATTGTGGCTTACATCCACCAGTCTTCTGGTAAGATATCCGGAGTCGGCAGTCCGCAGAGCCGTATCGGCAAGACCCTTTCTGGCTCCGTTGGTTGAAGTGAAGTATTCAAGCACCGACAACCCTTCCCGGAAGTTGGAGGTAATGGGAATCTCGATGGTGTATCCGGAAGCGTTGGTCATCAGACCGCGCATTCCGCAGATCTGCTGAATCTGCTTCTTGCTTCCCCTGGCTCCCGAGTGAGCCATGACATACAGATTGTTCAATGTGCTCAGAGAATTCATCAATGCGCTGGCCACGTCATCGGTAGCTACGCTCCAGGTCTTTAAGACCCTATCATACCGCTCCGAGTTTGACATGAGCCCCTTGCGATAAGCCGATTCATATTTTTCTACCATTTCTCTGGCGTTGGAGATGATCTCGGCCTTCTCTTCAGGTATCTCCATATCGGAAACGCTGATGGTAATGGCCGCCATGGTTGAATAATGGAAGCCCATAGTTTTGATATGGTCTAGTATATTTGCGGTATCAGTATTTCCATAACGTCTATAGCAGCGATCTATGATGTCGCTGAGTTTCTTCTTGTCGCAAAGGAAGTCCACTTCCAGAGAATAGGGATCCTCTGCCCTGTTCACATAACCCAAATCCTGGGGGATATGCTCATTGAATATGAACCTTCCTACGGTAGACTCCACAAGCTTACCCCTGTCATCCGGGCTTAATCTCTTTCTAACTTTCACCCTGGCATGCAAGCCCACGACGCCGTTCCTGTATGCCATGAGCATCTCGTCGTAATCCGCGAAGATCTTGCCGTCACCTTTTTCCGCAGGAGTGTTTCTCTCCTCCGTACCCGGGTGAGTGAGGTAGTAGCATCCCAGTACCATGTCTTGGGTAGGAGTGGTAATGGGACTCCCGTCCTTGGGAGCCAGTATATTGTTTACGGACAGCATCAGGAACCTGGCTTCCGCCTGGGCCTCTACGGACAGAGGCACGTGGACAGCCATCTGGTCTCCGTCGAAGTCCGCATTGTACGCCGTACATACCAGAGGATGGAGCTGTATGGCCTTACCCTCTACCAGTACGGGCTGGAAAGCCTGAATACCCAATCTGTGCAGCGTAGGGGCACGGTTTAGCAGAACCGGATGTTCCTTAATAACCTCGTCCAGCACATCCCAGACTTCCGGCCTGACCTTCTCCACCATCCTCTTCGCACTCTTGATATTGTGTGCGTAACCGTCCTGAACCAACATCTTCATGATGAAAGGCTTGAACAGCTCCAAAGCCATTCTCTTAGGCAGTCCGCACTGGTAGAACTTCAGCTCGGGCCCTACTACGATTACGGACCGGCCGGAATAGTCAACCCGCTTTCCAAGAAGGTTCTGGCGGAACCGTCCCTGCTTGCCCTTCAACATGTCGGAAAGGGATTTTAAAGGCCTGGATCCGGGACCGGTAACAGGTCTGCCCCGTCTGCCGTTATCGATGAGAGCATCTACCGCTTCCTGGAGCATGCGCTTTTCATTTCGCACGATGATATCCGGAGCGCTGAGATCCAGAAGCCTCTTTAAACGGTTGTTCCGGTTGATGACCCTTCTGTATAGGTCGTTTAAGTCGGAAGTAGCGAACCGTCCGCCGTCCAGCTGCACCATGGGGCGCAAATCCGGCGGTATAACCGGAATTACCTCCAGGATCATCCACTCCGGTCTGTTGCCGGAAAGCCGCAAGGCTTCTATTACTTCTAAACGCCTTACTATACGAATTTTCTTCTGTCCGGTGCTGGCTTTCAGCTCATCTCTGAGCTCCTTGGAAAGCTCATCCAGATCCGTATTAGCCAGCAATTCGCGGATGGCTTCCGCTCCCATTGCGGCCCTGAATCTGTTTCCGTATTCTTCCTTGGCCTGGCGATATTGCTGCTCTGTGAGGATCTCTTTGTATACCAGATCAGTATCGCCGGGATCAAGCACAATGTAAGCGGCAAAATACAACACCTTCTCCAGATTTCTCGGAGAGATGTTCAGCACCAGACCCATCCTGCTGGGAATTCCCTTAAAGTACCAAATATGAGATACGGGGGCGGCCAATTCGATATGGCCCATGCGCTCCCTTCTGACTTTTGCCTTTGTTACTTCAACACCGCAGCGATCGCAGACGATCCCCTTGAATCTAATTCTCTTATATTTTCCACAGTGGCACTCCCAGTCCTTGGTGGGACCGAATATCTTTTCACAGAAAAGCCCTTCCTTTTCAGGCTTTAACGTCCTATAGTTGATTGTCTCCGGTTTTTTGACTTCACCCCGGGACCAACTTCTGATCTTCTCAGGTGATGCCAGGCTGATACGAAGCGATTCAAAATTGTTCAGTTCCTGCATATCTTACCTCCTACAAGATTTCCTCATCTGTATCGAAATCTTCTTGAAGCTCCAGACCTTCACTGTCTTCTGACAAGTCGTCATCCTCGTTTTCTTCACTGTTTTCTTCACTGAAACCCGCATCGCCCTCAAAGAACTCTTCTTCTACCGCTACATTCTCGATTTCGTTAAATGCATCTATTCCCGAAAGATCTTCGTATTCGGTAGATTCCTTGATGTCGATCACTTCGTTGTCCTCCGTGAGAACCCTCACGTCCAGAGCAAGGCTCTGCATTTCCTTAATCAGTACTTTGAAGGACTCGGGAATCCCGGGTTCAGGAATGTTTTCACCTTTCACGATCGCTTCGTAGGTCTTGACTCGCCCAACCACGTCATCCGATTTCACAGTCAGGATCTCCTGGAGCGTATACGCTGCGCCATATGCTTCCAATGCCCAAACTTCCATCTCTCCGAAGCGCTGTCCGCCAAACTGGGCCTTACCTCCTAAAGGCTGTTGAGTCACCAGGGAGTAAGGACCGGTGCTTCTGGCGTGAATCTTATCATCTACCAGGTGATGAAGTTTCATCATGTACATGTAGCCTACTGTTACAGGGTTATCGTAAGGCTCGCCGGTCCGGCCGTCGCGGAGGACCAGTTTCCCGCTCTCCGGATAACCGCAATCGCGCAACAGGTCGATAATCTCAAGCTCGCTGGCGCCGTCAAATACCGGGCTGGAGATGTACCAATCCTTATATTTGGCCGCCAATCCCAGATGAGTCTCCAACACCTGTCCGATGTTCATACGTGAAGGCACACCAAGGGGATTGAGCATGATCTGCAGCGGAGTGCCGTCTTCCAGGAAAGGCATATCCTCTTCCGGTAAAATCCTGGAGATAACGCCTTTGTTCCCGTGACGTCCCGCCATCTTGTCACCTACGCTGATCTTGCGTTTGGTCGCAACATAAACCCTCACCAGCTTATTGACGCCCGGCGGCAGCTCATCTCCTTTTTCCCTCGAAAATACTTTCACGTCAATAACGATACCGTTCTCGCCGTGAGGCACTCTCAGAGACGTGTCTCTCACCTCTCGGGCTTTTTCCCCGAAGATGGCGCGAAGAAACCTCTCCTCTGCCGTCAGTTCCGTCTCTCCTTTGGGCGTGACCTTCCCCACAAGGATATCCATGGAACTCACTTCCGCTCCTATGCGGACAATGCCTTCCTCATCAAGATCTTTCAACGCATCTTCGCCAACGTTCGGAATGTCCCTGGTGATTTCCTCCGGACCGAGCTTTGTATCTCTCGCCTCCGCCTCGTATTCCTCGATATGAATAGAGGTCAGGGTATCGTCCATAATCAATCTCTCGTTGATGACGATAGCGTCTTCGTAGTTATAACCTTCCCAAGTCATAAATCCTACAAGAAGGTTCTTACCCAATGCAATTTCGCCCATATCCGTAGCGGGACCGTCTGCAATGACTTCTCCGGCCTCCACCCGTTCACCGCGATTTACAATGGGCTTCTGATTGATGCAAGTTCCCTGGTTGGAACGTTTGAATTTCAACAGTTTGTACTCATCGATGCCGTTGTCTCTATCTCTTCTGATCCTTATTCTGTTTGCATCCACATATTCTACCGTACCCGATTCTTTGGAGAGCACTACAACTCCCGAATCTCTTGCGGCAACATACTCCATGCCGGTGCCCACGATAGGAGCATCTGTCACCAGCAGGGGCACAGCCTGCCGCTGCATGTTGGAACCCATCAGTGCACGGTTGGCGTCGTCGTTTTCCAGGAAAGGAATCATATCCGTAGCTACGGATACCACCTGTTTCGGGGATACGTCCATATAATCCACTTCTTCTCTCGGAACCAGATCCAGTTCGCCGCCGGGCTTTCTCACGACAACTTTTTGATTGATGAAATGCCCTTCGCTGTCCAGCGGCTCGTTGGCCTGGGCTATAATGACCTGTTCCTCTTCGTCTGCCGTTATATACTGGATCTCTTCGGTAACCCGGCCGGCGGCTTTGTCGACCATGCGGTAAGGCGTTTCGATAAAACCGTATTCATTAACTCGCGCATAAGTTGTCAGAGAACCGATAAGTCCGATGTTGGGTCCTTCCGGAGTCTCGATGGGACACATCCGTCCGTAATGGGAATGGTGAACGTCCCTCACCTCAAAACCGGCCCTTTCCCTTGACAGACCGCCGGGTCCCAAAGCGGAAAGCCTTCTCTTGTGGGTAAGTTCCGCAAGCGGATTGGTCTGATCCATGAACTGGGACAGCTGGCTGCTGCCGAAGAATTCTTTTATGGCCGCTGTCACCGGTCTGATGTTCATCAGAGCCTGAGGCGTCGTGACCTCAATATCCTGAATGGTCATTCTCTCTTTTATGATACGTTCCATACGGGCAAGGCCGATACGGAACTGATTCTGCAACAATTCCCCTACGGTCCTGAGCCTTCTGTTGCCCAGGTGATCGATATCGTCGATGGAGCCGATACCGTCCGTAAGGTTGAGAATATAACTGATAGATGCGATTATGTCATCGAGGATGATGTGCTTGGGAGAAAGCTTATTCTTTAAAGATAGTATTGCTTCCTTGATGTTCTCCTCATCCTCGTAGTTCTCCAAAATCCACTTCAACACGGGGAAGTAAACCTTGTTGGGGAGCTTCAATTCCGCCGGATCAAAGGGAACGAAGTCCTGAAGGTTTACAAAGCTATTACCGATAACCTTTACCGGTCTGCCTTCCACCGTCTTGCTGTAAACCATGACGTATTCCGCGCCGGAATTTTCTATGGCCATGGCCAAATTGCGATTGATGAGAGTCCCTTCTTCCGCCAGCACTTCTCCGGTGAAGGGGCTGACGATGGATCCGGCCGCTCTGCATCCTACAATTCGATTGGCCAGTCCAAGCTTCTTATTGTATTTATATCTGCCGACCTTTGCCAGGTCGTATCTCTTAGTATCAAAGAACAGCGCTTCCACGAGATCATAGGCGCTCTCAAATGTGGCCGGTTCACCCGGCCTCAGTTTTTTATATATCTCCTTAAGCCCTTCTTCGTAATTCACTGCTACATCTTTGGCTAAGGTTTTCTCCAAACGGTCGTTCTCGCCGAAGATTTTAAGGATTTCTTCATTGGTTCCCTCATAGAGCTGCTTTGCGATTTCACTGCAGAACTCATTATATCTGCGGATCTTTTTCTGCAGGTCAGCATCAGAAATATCCGGGTTCTTCCTTTTCTCAATTAGTTCTTTTTCTTCCACGGATTTATATGCAAGGGCTCTCAAGAGGGTGGTGATGGTCTGCTTTCTGGTGCGATCCACACGCACGGAAATCACTTCGTTGGAATCCGTTTCGTACTCCAGCCATGCGCCGCGATTGGGAATAATCTGCGCTGAATAGAGCTTGTTGTTGGATTTATCTGTGGTAACATCATAATAAGGTCCGGGTGACCGAACCAACTGAGTGACGACAACACGCTCCGCCCCGTTATAAATAAAGGTGCCTTTTTCGGTCATGAGAGGAAAATCTCCCATGAAAACCTCTTGCTCCTTTACTTCACCGGTTTCTTTATTTACCAATCTGACCTTGACTTTCAAGGGAGCACAATAAGATGCGTCTCTTTCTTTACACTCTTCCTGATTGTACTTGGGCTCGTCGTTGATAGAATGGTCAATAAATTCAAGGACAAGATTGTCTGCGTAATCCCTGATAGGAGATATGTCTTCGAAGACCTCTTTCAAACCTTCTTTGATAAACCAATCGTAAGAATCTTTTTGGATCTGGATCAGATTTGGCATAGGGGCTACTTCCTGAATTCTCGAGTAGCTCATCCTGGTTTTTTTACCGATTTGAACGGGTTGTGGCATATTCATCACTCCTTGTATTGACAACAAACTACTTTGCGTGGCAATGTACTATGATATCACAGCAAAAACTAGTAGTCAACAGAAATTTTTCCTTCCATTTGTTGTATTTGGCCTCAGACTTTTTATGATAGTTTTAGTTTTCGGAGCGCAGGGTTACTCTCCCGCTCGACGAAGCTACGCGCTGCGTGCCGTAGGTCCGTCCTGACCGGTTGGCACTTGCTTGTACTCGCTGGAGCGCAACCCTGCGCTCCGAAAACGGAATATAAAACCAGAACTTTGATCTGTTACAGTTCAAATACAAACAAAAGAACCCGTTCTATAGCAGAGAACGGGTCCTATGACAGAATAACACCTTATTTCATCTCTACAGAAGCGCCAACCTCTTCCAGCTTCTTCTTGATTTCTTCTGCTTCGCTCTTCTCGATGCCTTCCTTGATGTTGCTGGGTGCTCCGTCTACGAGTTCCTTGGCTTCCTTTAGACCCAGACCGGTTATCTCTCTTACAACCTTGATAACCTTGATCTTCTCCGCACCTGCGCTTGCCAGAACAACTGTGAATTCTGTCTGCTCGTCCGCTGCTTCTGCCGCCGCGGCTCCGCCGGCAGCTCCTACCACAGCTACAGGAGCTGCTGCAGAAACGCCAAACTCCTCTTCACAAGCTTTGACCAATTCGTTGAGTTCTAAAACAGTCATGCCTTTAATGGCTTCAATAATTTGTTCCTTATTCATTTCGATCTCCTTTTCTCTTCTTTTCTATTTTTATACGTATACGCCGATTATCTTAAGCTTCTTGTTCCTGCTTTGCGTCCGCAATTGCTTGCAATGTCCGGACAAATTTCGAAACAGGTGATTGAATGCTGCCCATGAATTTAGCGATAAGCTCATCTCTTGAGGGCAGAAGGGCGATGTCCTTCAGCTGGTCGGCATCGTAGTAGTTGCCTTCTACAACGCCGCCCTTGAAGTTCATCTTTTTAAACTCCTTCATGATGCCGTTCAATACTCTGGCCGGAGCCACCGCATCCTCGTACCCGAAAGCGAATGCGCTGGGTCCTTTCAGGGTAGGAGCAAGAGCTTCAAAGGGAGTCCCCTCAATAGCTTTGTTGAAAAGAGTATTTTTGTAAACCGTATAGCCCACATTGGCTTCTCTGAGCTTCTTTCTCATGGCATTGGCTTCTTCTACACTTATTCCCATGTAGTCGATAACCACTGCCGACTGTGCCTTTTCAAGCTTCTCTTTGATCTCATCGACCACAGCCTGTTTTTGCATTAAATGTTCCTGTGATGGCATGAACTCTCTCCTTTCCGGTATTGCTTCCAGCTTACCCGGCGCTGCCAACGTAAAGCTGCCTACGCAACACACTGATTTTTCCGGTTAGGTGCGAAAAAGCCTTTTCCATCCTGCAGACAGAAAAGGCTCCGATTCAATAACGTACAATGTATCTCTAACCTCGGCAGGATATTAAGCTTTGAGCACCTGCTGTCTACAGTCTTATGTTCAATTTTATCTGTTTTGGTTTTCAAGGCTTTTTCTTTGCACCGTTACCATTAGTTAAAGGTAATTTTTTGCGGATTGATCTTGACTCCGGGTCCCATGGTGCTGGCTACCGTAACGCTTCTCAGGTACTGACCTTTGGCTGCGGCAGGCTTGGCTTTTACCACTGCCTCAAGCAGGGCATTGAAGTTGTCCACCAGCTTTTCCTTACCAAAGGAAACCTTTCCGATGGGAGTATGGATGATATTGGTTTTATCCAGGCGATACTCCACTTTACCGGCTTTGATTTCCTGAATAGCTCTTCCAATATCCATGGTTACAGTTCCGGATTTGGGGTTGGGCATCAGGCCTTTGGGACCTAAGATTCTACCCAGCCTTCCCACTACGCCCATCATATCCGGAGTAGCTACGACGACGTCAAAGTCAAACCAGTTTTCGGTTTGAATCTTCTGCGCCATTTCTTCCGCGCCCACATAATCGGCTCCCGCTTCCTCGGCTTCCTTGGCTTTATCGCCCTTTGCAAAGACCAGAACCTTCTTGGTCTTACCGGTACCGTGAGGGAGAACGATGGCACCTCTTACCTGTTGGTCCGCATGTCTTCCGTCTACACCCAATTTGATATGGACTTCAACGGTTTCATCGAATTTTGCCTTGGCTGTCTGCAAAACCAGATCCATGGCGTCGTTTACTTCATACAATGTTGTTTTGTCGACTAACTTGGCCGACTCTCTGTAAATCTTTCCTCTTTTTGGCATTGTTTGTTACCTCCTTGTGGTTCTTGCGGCTTTTAGCCTCCCACGTCATTAGTCACGAATGACGATTCCCATACTTTTTGCGGTTCCCTTAATCATTTCTGTGGCAGAATCCAGGTCCGCAGCGTTCAAGTCGGGCATTTTCAGCTTTGCGATCTCTCTTACCTGATCTGTGGTGAGCGTAGCGACTTTCTTCTTGTTCGGTTCACCTGAAGCGGTAGTTAGATTCGCGGCTTTCTTCAACAACACAGCTGCAGGCGGTGTCTTTGTCACAAAGGAAAATGATCTATCCGTGTATACCGTGATGACTACGGGGATGATCATACCTGCCTGGTCGGCTGTTTTTGCGTTGAATTGCTTGCAGAAATCCATAATGTTAATGCCCTTCTGTCCCAAGGCAGGACCTACCGGCGGCGCAGGTGTTGCATTCCCCGCAGGAATCTGCAGCTTGATATAGCCATCAACTTTTTTTGCCATGTGTTTGCTAATCTCCTTTCTCTCGCTGACCGTTCCATCTGACTCAGCAAGTTATTTTTGCGCCTGGCGCTATATTTTGTCTACCTGGCCGAACTCAAGCTCGACCGGCGTGTCTCTTCCAAACATGGAAATGCGAACTTTCAGGGTCTGTTTGTCGAAGTTGACTTCTTCCACTACACCCATAAAGCTCTCAAATGGCCCATTGATTACCTTTATGCTGTCTCCGGGAGCAATGTCCAGCTTTATGAAGATCTTCTCGATGCCCATTCTCCTCACTTCTTCGTCAGTGAGAGGAACCGGTTCAGATCCATGCCCTACAAAGCCTGTAACTCCCTGGGTGTTTCTCACCAAGTACCAGGATTCATTGGTGACGATCATCTTCACGAGGACGTAGCCGGGAAACATCTTTCTTGTCTTGATCTTTCTCTGGCCGTCTTTGATCTCCACCCGATCTTCCGTGGGTACTACAACTTCATGGATCAAATCCTGCATGCCTCGGTTCTCAACAAGCTTTTCAATATTCACTTTCACTTTGTTTTCGTGCCCGGAATATGTGTGGATTACATACCATTTGGCCTTGGAAGTCTCTTCCTCTTCTGCGTTATCTGTGGTTTCCTGAAGCTGATCTTCTGCCGTTAAAGCGTATTCCTCTTCAACCACAGCTTCCGCATCGTCGACGAGACTTTCTTCCACGATTTCCGGATTCGTTTTTGTTTTCACCATTTTATTTTTCCCTTTATTGCTTACATGCTGATGTTAAGAACAGCTTTCAGCAGTGCAAGGAATGCAGAATCAAAGACCCAAAAAATCAAAGAAAAAACAACGCAGGTCATGATGACTACGCCGGTATATGAGACCAGTTCTTTTCTAGTGGGCCAGATGACTTTGCGCAATTCAGTCCTTACACCCTTAAAATATTCCCTGACGCCGGGTCTCTTATTATTAACATTAACCTTCGTTTTAACTGCAGGTTTTTTCTCCATGCTGCTCACATCCCTTAAATATTATTTGGTTTCTCTGTGAAGCGTGTGCTTCCTGCAAAATCTGCAGTATTTATTGAACTCCAAGCGATCGGGATCGTTTTTTTTGTTCTTGGTCGTATTGTAATTTCTCTGCTTGCATTCCGTACAAGCTAATGTAACTCTCACTCTCATGGTGCTTGCCTCCGAATTTCAAATTGACTTGCTCACCAAACCGTTTATCTAACTATGGCCGCTTCGCCTTATGGCCGTAAAGTCGCTAAATTAAGTTATCATAGATTTGTCAGCCTGTCAATAGAAAATCTGTTTCGTCAAATCATACTGATCAAACCCACTACCGTCAGGACGTTGGTTATAAGAGCCAAAGGTACCAAAATCAAAAATAGCACCTTTTTAGTCTTATGTCGAAACACCATCATTCCTGTCAGGATTCCGGGCGCGCCTAACACAAAGGCCAATGCCAACAGGCTGGATTCGCTGATACGCCGGCGGCCTTTGACCGCTTTGCGCTTATCCACGCCCATAACTAAAAATGTAATCAGGTTCCATGCCAGAATCCCTATTGCCAGCGTATCGTTTCCGATCTCCATGATCTTCCGCCCCGTTTCCTTTTTTTTTGGAGCGCGGGGTTGCGCTCCGGCCAGTACAAGCAAGTGCCAACCGGGCAGGACGGACCGTCTAGATCGTACGGCACGCAGCGCGTAGACGTCGAGCGGGAGAGTAACCCTGCGCTCCAAAAAACACTAAACTTATATAATGTATAATGTAACTCTTATAATGTAACTTTCACTAAAAGGCCACGGGAATTGCCCGTGGCCTGATTGCTTATCTTTGGTTTACTTGCTTTTATCTTATTCCTTGATGGCCGTTACTACGCCTGCTCCTACTGTCCTGCCGCCTTCTCTGATAGCGAAGCGC